>CAYMJO010000010.1:0-22740 GCA_964391305.1 uncultured Candidatus Saccharibacteria bacterium
ATCAAGCTCTCGGATTATCTTAAACCGAGTGCAAAATGTCCGTATGCAAAACATTTTAATATGTGTTTTTAGGGCAAGACTGGGGGCTATTTTTCTTCTTTCTTGCTATCTTCTTTTTTTGCTTCTTTGGTTTCGGTCTTCTCTTGTTTATTGGTTTCCTTTTTAACGAGCTTCTTTTTGTCATCTTTTTGTTTTGCGTCTTTCTCTTTCTTAACTTTGCTCTTTTCCCCTTTCTTGTTTTCTTTTTTATCTTCGATATTTTCCTTTTGTACGGGATGCTGTTCCGCGCTTACTTCCTTTTTCTCTGATTTCTTCTCATCGGTTTTTTTGCCCTTTTCCAATTTTTCTTCCTTTGGCTTTTTGTCTTCTATTTTCTTTTCTTCCTTCGCTTTTTCCAAATCTTTCTTTTTCTTCTTTGGATGTTTGGATGTATACTTGATTTTATTTTCTTTAATAAATCCCTTTTTAGCAAGGAGATTACCGACTGTGTCGCTATATTTCACGCCGAGGGAAAGCCAGTGTTTTACCCTTTCTTCCTTCACGTTGAAGGTTGCTGGATCCGTGAGCGGATTATATTGCCCTAAAATCTCCAGGGCACCCGCTCTTGGAGTTTTTGTGTGATCGGATACTATCACGCGATATATTGGTTGGTTTCGTTTGCCTACTCTAACAAGTCGAATTTTCAGCATAAAGAATTTTTTGTCAATTAAGCTACATATTATATTTTATTTTGGAAAATGTCAAATCTTTATTTGTTGTAAATATGTCGAATGCAAGGAAACATCGAATTCCGAAACCAAAGTTTTGAAAATTGCCAAATGGCAAGTTTTTAAGTTTGTCATTCTTTTGGGAACTGGATTGTGTTATTCAAACCTTGTTGAGGTTTAATTTTTGGAATTTATTCGGCTATCTTCTCGGCCTTTTCAAGCTTTACGGATAGAAGCTTGGAAACTCCATTTCTTTCCATGGTAACGCCATATAGAATCCTTGCCTGTCTCATTGTTTCTCTGTTATGCGTTATCGTTATAAATTGAGTTTTGTCCGTGAATGATCTAAGTATTTTTGCAAAGCGTCTGGAGTTAGCTTCATCGAGTGCCGCATCGACTTCATCCAGTACGATAAAAGGTGACGGGTTGTTTGATATGATGGCGAATAACAAAGAGATTGAAGTGAGCGCCTTTTCTCCGCCGGAAAGCATGCTGATATTTTTTAGCTTCTTCCCCGGCGGAATAGCTTTTATATCAATGCTTTCTACCAGTTCTTTCTTTATTCTGTCTTCTTCGTCCTTGGTCTCTTTTATTTGTTTTATTAAGATCAGTTTTGCCTCGCCTCCTTTGAAAAGTATTTTGAAGTACTTTGTAAACTCTTTGTTTATTTTTTGAAAAGCTTCCTCGAATTGTTTTTTAATTTTTTTATCCAGTTCTTTGATTATCTCTCGAAGTTTTTTCGAGGCATCTTTGAGATCGTTGCCCTGTGTATCTAAAAATGAAACACGTTTGTCAAGATGGGAATATTCTGCAATGACGGCCGGATCTATTCTTCCTATCACATCAAGCTGTGCCTTAATTTTCGTTATTTGTTTGTGCAGTTGTTTCTCTTCGTTTTTGCCGAGGACTCTGTGTTTTCTCTCGACCGCGGTCTTTTTTATTTTCTCGACAGACGTTGTGAGTTCATCTTGCATTTCATACTCGATGTCCTCGAGCCGAGTTTTGTGTTTTGTGCGCTCTATCTCAATTTTGTTCTGTTTTATGCGTTTTTCGTTAAGCGCGTTTTGTTTTTCTCTATACTTTCTTTCTATGTCAAAAATATTTTTTTTAGATTCCTCCTCTTTCTTATTGAAATCGTCAAGATTTTTTTGTGCGGATTCGACTTCTTTTTCAAAATTTTCCAAAGACTTTTTTAGTTCCCTTTCTTTTTTTAAAAGAGTTTCATAAGCTTTCGTTTGTCCTGATTTGGACTTTTTTGACAGCTCTATTTTTTCAGAAAAAGACTCTGCATCCGATTTTAAGGTGTCTTTTTGGCCCGTGAGCGCCTGTTTTTGCGCGCCCATTTCTGCGATTTCTACTTTTATAGTGTTTATTTCAGAGGATAGATTTTCTCTGTTTTGTAAGGTTGTGTTGAGTCTTGTTTGAAGTTTCAGGATATCTTTTTGCAAGTCGGAGGTTTGTGGGGATTTTTTTATTCCCGAGAGGATAGAATCCAACTCATTGGAAATTTTCAGGGCTTTCTCCTTGAGGTCTTTCAGTTGCGAGACATTGTCGCAAGACCCAAACGAGTCTATAAGATCTTTTATTTGCTTTTGTACGATTTCCAGATTTTTTTCTAGATTTTCTGGGACTGGGAGTTTATTTTCGAGCTGGATTTTTTGTATTCCCCGCTGGATATCGACGACTTCTTTGTTCATGTTCTTCAGTCCTTGTGATTTTTTAGAAAGCTCTTGTTTCTTTTTTTCGGTTTTGGCTGTGAGATTTTCTAATTTTTCTTCAAGCTCTTTGAAAAAGTTTTGTTTTTGTGCAAGCTCCCTTTTTATTCCAGAGACATCTATGCCTGTGGTTTTTTCCTGCTCTATTTCAATCTTGCCCTGCGTCAGCGCGAGATTTTGCTGCGCTTCGTTTCTTTTCGTTTGAGAGTTTTCCAAATTTTGTTGGAAGTTCGAAAGCCCTTTCTTTGCTGATCCCGTTCTTTTCTCTTCGGTTTCTATTTTTTTCTGGAGTTCAAAAATTTCCCCTTCTGTTTTTTTTGTGGATATTTGGATCTCTTTGTGTTCATGATCCGTCTCTCTCAATCTTGTTGTGTATTTGTCCCAGAGATGCGCATACAGCCTGAACTGTTTTTCATAAATTTCCTTTGCCAGAGTTTCTCCCTTTTTTGCCTTCTCGGATTGTTTTTCAAGAGACCGCAGACGTGGTCGAAGCTCTGTCAGGATGTCATGGATTCTTACTAAGTTTTGCTTTGTTCTCTCAAGTTTTCGAAGCGCGACATCCCGCCGGATCTGAAATTGTTTGACGCCAGCGGCTTCGTCGAACATCTCCTTTCGTGCTTGAGGGGTTGCGCCGAGAATATTTCCGATTGCGCCCTGACTGATCACGCTGTAAGTTTTTTGCCCGAATCCGGATTTTAGGAGAAGATCTTGTGTGTCCATTAACCGAGTTTGATTTTTATTAAGGAGATACTCCGAGTCACCGTTTCTGTAGAGCCTTCTTGTGAAAGTCACTTCTGGAAAATCAACGGGCATTTGTCCGTCTTCATTGTTTAGGTGAAGCGAGATTTCTGCCATGCTCATTTTTGCCTTCTCTTTAGAGCCTGCAAAAATCACATCCTCGGATTTTTTTCCTCGGATGTTTTTCAGGCTTTGTTCGCCGAGAACCCATTTTATCGCGTCTGCCACATTGCTTTTTCCTGACCCGTTTGGTCCAACGACCGCAGTGATTCCCTTGTCAAATTTTAAATCCGTGCGTTTGGCGAATGATTTGAATCCCTGTAATGTGAGTTTTTCTAGAAACATCGTGGTCTTGTAATTTTTGTGAATTATCTGTGAATATGCGCGGACCATTATTGGCAAAAATTTATGGAGGATTTACGTATATTCGCGACTTATATTTTAGCATCTGGAGTCTTTTTGGGCAATATCAAAACCGCCGTTGTTTTTTGGCGGTTTTGGTGACTGCGGAAATTTTGCCATTGATTATAAATTGGCTTGTGTTGTTGTCAAATCCAAATTCTTCTCATCACCGTCGCTGCTCCCGCCGTCGTTAGCGAGATAAATATCATTGTTGCGAAAGGCATTCCGGCATCCGGAAGTTTTGTTTTGTCTTTGCTCTTTGATTTGTCTGAAATTCCAGCAATCTCTCCTTCTCCAAAATCGTCTTGGTATCTTGGCAATACTCTATGTCCCGCTTTCGTTTCTCCCACGATTCCCGTGATCGTTATGGGATCTCCCTTTGTCATTTTAGGCTTCTCAATCTTCGTTTGTTTCGCGATTGAAATTTTTACTTCGCCAGAGCCGTCGTTTATGTAAAAAGTGTCTCCAGCCTGTTTTGCGATTTCGCCACTTACTTTAACGAGCATTCCCTCAATGTCTTCCGCGACGTTTCCTGTCTTTGTTTCTTTCGGCAAAATATCCCGATCTTGTTCCGTCACTTTTATTACGTCTTCTGCAATATTTATCCTAGCTTCGTTCTGCGAACTTGAGATTTTGCCTTCTACTGAAACCTTGTCACCAAGCTTCACTTCACCGAAGTTGCCTTTCGAAGAATAAATCTGTATTCCGCTTTCCTTGTCTTGTATATAGAAATATTTTTCGCTCAAAACGTCTGGCGCGACCGTTGCTATGCCTTCAACTTTTACTTTAGTGTCTTTGTTTTTGGTTCTCGCTTCTTTTATGGAGATTGTCTTAAGTTTTTCTTCATTATCTTCGTCTTTTTTTGTTGGAGGCTTCGGTTTGTTCTTTGTATCATCGTTCTCGTCTTCATCCTCATCCATTTGTGTAAAAACGTTTTTCTTGCCGGGCGTTGGTGTCGTTGTCCATTCAAATTTCCCGTTGTCTTTCTTCGCGTAGCTGGTGTCGTCTTTTGCCGTTTCTTGGTACTCTATAGAATCCAACTTATTATCGTTTGGCTGAAAAAGTTCGGCTTTGTCTCCTCCTGTGTTGTTCAGCGATATTCCCGTTTTCTTTCGATAAAAAACTTTGTACTCATCTTTGCCGATGTTTTCGTTTTCAATGGTGTAGGTTCTGCTTCCATCTGAAATTTTCCAGCTATTTAATTCAATTGTGTTTTCTCCCCTATTGAAAAGTTCGATGAATTCCGCATCCACTTCCTCTGCGGATGGATTTGGCAGAAATTCGTTTATTACAATTTCGTTGGAGTATTCAGCTGTTGTCAGAGTCAGTTTGATCGTTATTGTTGCTTCGTTTTGTTCTTTGTCAATTGCCGTGATTGTGAGCTCGTGTTCTTTTACCTCGCTCGCGGCGCTTGGCAAAAATTCAAGGCTGTACACATCGTCTCCAGCCTGCTCATCTCCGTGAGTTGCGTCATCATAAAGTTTTTCCGCGTTCGTTCCGCCGATTGACTCCGCGCTTATGTTCGCGTTGTCGATATCCTCCGCTCCGTTTGGATCTTTCATAAAAGCCTTGAACAAGGTTTTTGTTTTCCCGTCGAGCGGAAGACTTGCCGGAGTCGCCGATGCGCTTACGATCTCCGGGGGAAGATTTATGTACGGATTGTTTTGCGCCCCAGGCGTGGATTTGTTATCTTTATTTTTTGCCCAATTCGTTTCGTTGTCTTGAACCCCTAGATTTATTTTTTCCACGGAAATGTTGTCGCCGGGATCAAATGGAATGCTGTCGAGTTCGTCATCGTCGCAGTTCAAAGGATCGTTGTCTGTCTTTGGAGTTCCGTATGTGTCGATGACATTCGATTGTGCCGTTCCCCCATTGTCGTAAAGAGTGATTGGATCAGTCGATGGGGAAAGTTCGTTTCCAATAGTTGTGTTTTCTGTCGTTAGAATGATCGTTCCGCTCGGGAAGTCATAGGGCTGATTTCTCTGTGCGTATTCACTGTCAAGCATCACCGCGTACTTTCCGCTTGGAATCCGTGTTGTGCCGGCAACCGCGTCCGGATCGGTCAATGCTCCGTGGGCTTGGCTGTTCCACGCGATGATTGTGTCTAATGCGTCTCCATCTGTGAATTTCCATGATGCGGTGTCGATTGAGCTTGCGGACGCGTTGTAGAGCTCGATGAACTCGTTTGTGTCTTCGTCTGTTGGATTTGCCATCACCTCCGAGATTACGATTGTACTGCTTGTTGCATTCCCAATGACGGGCATGAATTCCGCCACCAAGATTATTGCGGTGAGCAGCGCCAGTATTTTATTGTAAGACATGTTTTGCCCTCCATTTGAACTTCCGTCGGTATGACGGAAAGATCGAGTTAATTTTTATAAAAAATTACAAATAACTAGTTGTTGTTATATAAACAAAAAACCCCCTTTGCCGGCCGATCTCTCGGCAAACGCGGAGGGTTTTTCACAAGCTTTGTGTTTATTATATCTTTTTTTAAAAAGAGTTGTCAAGTGAGATGTGGGGATCGATCTGTGGAAAATCGGTCCCTGCTTATTTTATCGCTTTTGGAAGCTTTCTAGGACATTTTTAACTCAACATTTTTTTGAGTTTCTCGACCATTTCCGTCGGCGCGGGATCGACTCCATACTTTTCCGCGAGGAAATAGCTTGTCCACATGCTCAATAGAATTCCTCCAAACATTCGAACGAGGAGTTCGCCTTTCGGGAGGTCGATGAACACAGTTTCTATCCCTTTTTCCGCGAGAAGCTTCGCTGTTATATCCATTCTCTCTGAAATTCTAGGGATATCTTCTTTATCTCGAAGCATTATGGCGATCATATCACAAAGTTTTTGCGTGTATCCTGTAAGCTCGAAATGATTGACCTCGGGAAAATAATTCCAATACGCGGGGATCTTTGCGCTCTCGTTGAAATTGACCTGCCAGATTCTTGCGACATATTTCAATTTCTGCGGACCGAACACCAGTGGGATTTTTTTGAAAATTTTTTTCGCCGCATCTTTTGCCTGTTTTTCAAAGTCCAAATTTTCCAATTTTTCGGGAAGTTTCTGGAGCTCCTCTTCGGTGTTTGGAATCACTTTGCAGTTCATCAGGGCTTTTGTCATCGCTCCAAAGGAATATCCAAAAGCCCATCTTGGCTGATAGTCTTCTCCGATGTTCGGATATTTTACGAGAGGAATATTGTGTTTGTCGCAGAGTTCTTCGAGTTTTCCATTTTTTGAGAAACCTATTATTTTTAATCCTCTTTCTTTTGCCTCGTTGAAGCATGACAAGGTCTCCTCCGTGTTTCCGGAGTACGATGAAGCAAGAATTAAAGTTTTATCCGTGATTTCGCGGGGAAGATTGTATTCTCTCGCGACCCAAATCGGATTTGTGTTGCTTGCGTAGGTTGTGATTAGATCTCTCGCAAATGCGCTCGCGCCCATGCCGCATATGCACGCACTGTCAAAATCACCATGGACTTTTGCGTCTTTCGCAAGCTCCAAAGCTTGTGTTATTTGATCAGGAAACTCTTCGATGGCTTTTTTGTAGTTATGTTTATCCTGCATATATTATAACGCTTGAGATGAAAATTTATTACAAAACTTTTAAAAAGTTTTAAACAGCTGGACACAGATACGGGAATTATACCAAAATTTTCACAAAATTGCCATTGCGTCTCCGAAGCTGTAGAATCTGTATTTTTTCTTCACGGCCTCTTCGTAGGCTTTTTTCGTAATTTCGATCCCCTTCTTCGGATCTCCAATCCCGTCTCCGATGAAAGCGGGGACCAACATTATTAGAGTCGATTTGGGAAGATGAAAATTTGTGATTAGCGCGTCGACCATTTTGAATTTGTATCCGGGCAAAATAAACAAAGCTGTTTTATTTGTTATATCTTTTTTGACAGTTGTAGTTGGTGAGAGACTTTCTAACACTCGGCACGTTGTCGTACCGACTGCGATTATACGTCTGCCCTCTTTTTTTGCCATGAGAATTCTTCCAAGGGTTTCTTTCGTTACGCTGAATCTTTCGCTGTGCATTTTGTGTTTCTCCGCTACTTTTTCTCGTACTGGCTGGAACGTTCCAAGCCCGACGTGCAATGTTATGTATTCGATCTGCACGCCTTTGTTTTTTAAATTTTTCAGCAATTTTTTTGTGAAATGAAACCCGGCGGTTGGTGCCGCGACCGATCCTTTGCTTTTCGCATAAATCGTTTGATATTTTGCCAGCTCTTCCGGGGGAGTTTTGATATAAGGAGGCGTCGGAGATTCTCCGAGTGTATCAATTGCGCTGTCCAAATTATTTTTTTGTTTGTTGAAGCGCAGTGTGAAGATGCCGTCTTTCAGATCCAAGCACCAAGCACTAAGCTCCAAGCTTTCTTTTTCCGATAGCTTAGCCCTTAGAGCTTGGCGCTTGGTGCTTAATATTATTTTGCTTCCGATCTTTAATTTCTTTCCGGGCTTTGCGAGCGCCGTCCAAGTGTCGGGAGATTTTTTTTCCAGTAAAAGCAATTCGATTTTTTTACCTGAAATTTTTCCAAACATTCGTGTTGGAATAACTTTCGAGTTATTCAGAACCAATACGTCTCCCTTTTTTAAAATTTTTTTCATCTCGAAAAATTTTTTATGATCAAAACTTGGTTTATTTCTGTTTATTAAAAAAAGTCGCGAGTGATCTCGCGGGCGAATAGGATTTTGCGCGATTAGAGCGCTTGAAAAATTGTAATCGAACGATTTTGTCAACATTGCTGGATGCTTGAAATGTCTGAAATGCGTGCGACGCCCGTTTGCCGACGGTCAGGCGTCTTGGGTATTTTGCGCATTTTTTTTGAGATTTCTTTCAATGAGTGGTTTGATTTGCCTCACCGTGCGTGCTTTGCCATCGAAAAGGTCAGCAAGTTCGAGTTTGGATTCTTTTTCCATCTCGCTTCGCAGGATGAGTACGATTTTTTGCACTTCATAAGGTTGAGGAATTTTCAAAAATTCAAACATCTCCGTAGCGGCGGCTGTCTGGATGAAAATCGTGCCGTAACGCAGTATTGTTCCCCAGAAGCCGACGACTTTCGCGTTTACGTCTTCTATATCTTCAAGTTGCAATTCTGATATCTGTCTGTTGAAAAGGGAATTTTGCTTTATCTCAACAATCCGTTCGTTGCTGACAATCCAGACATCGAGATAGTAATCTACCCATCCGATATATATGATGAGCCACGCAAGCAGTGCGACGATGCTTCCGATTATTATCAAAACCTTGGAATAGATCGGATCGTCTTGGAAGATTGGAATGTAAACGTATGCGAAATAAATCAGGATTTCCAGAATTACACCTGCGACAAGGGATACGAATAGATGTCCAAAAAATACAAGCCAATGTCTTCTCGTAAAAAGGATTATTTTTTCATTTTCATGTTGCTCGGGGAAAAAGTGTCCGCTTTTTCGCATGGGATTTTTAAAAAATGATATTCCAGGAAACTACAATCATTATCGCCGCAATTATTAGATATATGATCGCGGATATAATGGTCAGATCGCCTTCAAATCCGAATCTGAATGCGTGATACAATGCAAACGTAGTGAAGACCGTAAAAAAGAGCAAAAAGATGAGGAATATTATTTTCATCGCAACCAATGCGGTAATTGGCTCTTCCGGGAAGAAAATCCCATATAGATACAAACTTACGATAAAAAGAATTGCGCCGATGACAGCACTTGTAATAAGTCCCCAATTATAAGTCTTGGATTGTTTGTCTATGGCTCGGAATTTTTCCAGGGGGCTCTCTTTAAAGTCGGGGTTGGACATATTTTTATGAGATACTAGAATTGTTCGCGTGATCCGGCATCTTTCATTTTATCTTACTTTCTTTCTTTCGGCAACTGCCTCTTTTTTGGGATAGAGACATCCACAATATTTTTGACTATACATATTGTGCCTTTTTGCGATCCTTTTACAAAAGGTAAAGAATCTTCGAAAACCTTTGAACTTTTTTTTGCTGTGGTGATCTGGGAAAAAGTTTAGTCCGTGATTTTTTGAGATGCTGTTTCCCATTTGCTGAATTGCGTCGATATTCTGATACGGGCTTATGAGAAGCGTTGTGGAAAAATTCTTTATGTGAAGCTCCTTTGCTTTGCGTGCGGTTTCTTCAAGTCTCATTTTATAGCACAGCAAGCATCTTCCGGGCTTTTGCGTATGGTCCTTTGTTATGTCATAAAAAGCCGCGACTTGCTTCGTATAGCTGTTTTTTGAAAAACCTAAATGTACTATCTCTAAATTTATTTTCGATGCGAATTCCGTGACGGTATCGAGCCTTTTTTTGTACTCGCCATAAGGATAGATGTTTGGATTGTAATAAAATCCTGTGACATCGAAGTTTTGTTTTCTCAAAAAATCGACGATGCCGCTCACGCACGGACCGCAGCAGATATGAAGAAGAAGTTGTTTACGTTTGGAAAACATTGTTTGGATGTCTAAATTATTTGCATTATCCAAGCTGTCCAATTATCTGATTGATCTTCTTGGTTTCATGCTGGCAGAGTCTTCACTAAAAACTTTGTGCTTTAGGCTGATGGAGACGAGTGGAGCGTTCGGGCACTTTTTATTGCTTTTTTTAGTTTCGGCAGAACCCAACTCGGCGCCTTTAACATGCCGAGTTTATATTTAGGGTGAACCCTTCCATGAAAGTCGCTTCCGGCGGAGATTACAAAATCAAGCTTCTTTGCGAGTGTGAAGAAATATTTATTCTGTGATGCGGTGTGGTCTCCGGCAAGCGCTTCTATGCCGTTTAGTCCGGACTTTTTTAATTTTTTTAAAAAGGATGCAGAGAGATTTTTTTTAAAATCTTTTTTGTGGGTTCCCGGATGTGACAGAATAGAAATCCCGCCGCTTTGCTTAATGAGGGCAATTGCCGTGCGTATTGGCATTTGTTTTCTTGGAACATATGCCTTTTTGCCTTTTGATGTAAGGGCGAGAAGTACGTTTGTCACCAGCAGTTCTTTCTTTACCGTCTTTGAAAGTTTGGGTTTATTTTCTTTGTGATTTAAAAGCGCCTTGGCGATATGAGTTCTTAGTATGTTCTTGCCGCTCGCGAAATTTTCAACCTCTTTGAAATTTATTTGATACCCCATTTTTTTGAGTTTTTTGACCATTTTCCGCGCCCTTTCTTCTCTGTTTTTTCTGTATATTTTTAGGCCATGTTTCAGTTTTTTGTTTCTATGATCGATGCCAAGTCCAAGAATATGGAAATCTATTTTGTTTTTGTAAGCAGTGCTGATCTCTACGCCTGGAATGATCTCGGTGCGATATTTCTTTCCAGCGCGAAGCGCTTCGGGTATGCCCGCGACTGTGTCATGATCGCAAATTGCGATCGTCCCAACGTTTTTTTTCTTCGCAAGCCGAACAAGCTCGGTCGGCGTGAACTCGCCATCGGAGGCTTGGGTGTGAGTTTGCAGGTCGAAAATCATTGTTCTTTATTAATATGACAATATTTAGATTGAGAATTTCTAGTAAATTTTATCCATTTCATAAACGTATATCGGTCCAATGTTTTCTTCTCCTATTGATTCCTCTTTGTGCGCGTGATTCCATCCCTGTATCGAGAAAGCGTAAGACACGACTCTTGCAGTTGGTTTAAGATCTTCTTCAAGTTTATCTTTCCAAAATTCCCGGAGAGGCTTTGGGAGCATATACATAACTATAGCATCTGCTTTTGATAAGTCTACCTTTCTTGAATCCGCGAACAGAATTTTAGCGTTCGTTTCGTTTTTTTTGAAAAAATTTAGAAGTTTTGCGTAAAAATATATCGGCGGAGAGAGTTCGAAGCCGATGGCATTTGCTTGATAAAGCTTGTCGGCGAGAATAACCAGTCTTCCATCTCCGCAGCCGATATCAATTACGATGTCGCCCTTCTTTATCTTTGCCAGCTTCAACATTTTTTTCGCGGCTTTCATCGGCGTTGGCAAAAAAGGCACGCCCTTAATACTGGCTTCATATATAAAATAAAGAAATGGGAGAAGCATCGCCAAAATGATTAACGATACGAGTGTAGACATTGGAAAATTTTATTTAAAATTATTTTTTATGAATGAGTGTGTACTTCGAGTTTGTGAAAGGTTTTATAACTTTGATTAGTCTAAGATTTGGAACATGGCGGGAATATGAGATGACACGTATGTTCTTCTTCAACTCTTTTTTCCAGAAAAATAAAGGTGATTATGTTGTTTTTAAACTAAAAAACCGTGTTTGGACGGTCATGCGCGTGTTTTTTCTATTGTGCTACAGCAGACCCTGTTGTTCTTTTTTGATTTTGTAGCCGAGGTGCTTGTACGCATGCTCCGTCGCCATTCTACCCTTGGGAGTTCTGGATAGAAAACCAAGCTGTAGGAGAAAAGGCTCATAGACTTCTTCGATTGTATCTGTTTCCTCGGACGTTGCGGCGGATATAGTGTTAATTCCAACTGGGCCTCCGTTGAATTTTTCTATGATGGTGCCGAGAATCTTCCTATCCACGTCATCGAGCCCGAGTCTGTCGATGTTTAATGCGGTTAAGGCTGGCTTGGTGATTTCGTGGTTGATTTCTCCGTTTCCCTTTACCTCTGCAAAGTCGCGGACGCGCTTTAACAGACGATTGGCAATGCGGGGCGTTTTTCTAGAACAGTTTGAGATTTCGTCTATGCTTGCTTTATCGATTTTGAGACCCAATATGTTTGCCGATTGATCCAAAATTGATTCGATTTCTTTTTTTTCATAAAAATTAAGTCTGTGTATTACGCCGAATCTATCCCTAAGCGGCGAGGACAGCAATCCCATTCTCGTGGTTGCGCCGATGATCGTGAATTTTGGCAGATCCAATCTCAATGACTTTGCTGAAGGTCCTTTGCCTATCATGATGTCGAGCGCAAAATCTTCCATTGCAGGATAGAGCACCTCTTCAATGATTTTATTCAATCTGTGTATTTCATCTATGAATAAGACGTCGTTTGCTTCAAGGTTGGTCAGGATTGACGCGAGATCTCCCGTTCGTTCAATCGCGGGACCCGAAGTAACTTTGATATTTACTCCCATCATGTTTGAAATTATATATGCGAGGGTTGTCTTTCCTATTCCCGGTGGACCACAGAGAAGAACATGTTCTATTGGTTCCTTTCTTCTTTTTGCCGCCTCAACGAAAATTTTCAAGTTGTCCTTTATTTTTTCCTGTCCTATGAAATTTTCAAGTTTTTTCGGACGTAGCTTTTTATCTAAAGAAGAATCCTCATTTTTGTGAGTTGTGCCGACAATTCGATTGGATGTTTTTTTAATCATAGATTTAGAAAATGACAAATCATGAATTACGAAGGCTATGCCGCTACGCGGCAGTGTTCAAGATGGGCGCCTTAATTGAGATTTGTCATGTAATGTTTTATCTGTCGGAGCATCCGCAGTCGGCACCGCCAAATGTGACGTGCAGGAAAGAACCTTCGTCATTGACGTCTCCTCCGCAGGCAATGGCTGCTATTGTGAATTCTCCTTTATATTTTACATCTTTAAAATCTATGGAATAAGAATCTGGTCGGCATCTTTTTCCCCCGTAGTGGCACGATTCTTTTGGCCATAGACAGTTTGTAACTCTCCATTTTTTTCCATTGTGGCATTCGTTGTTTGGATCACTGATTCTCCAGATCACTGCGGTGTTTGTTGGATCCAGTTTGTTATCAAGACATTCTATCCCTTCGAAAATTTCAGCCGATGCGTATCCAGTTCGTGCGTTTGGATCGTACGAAAAATTTCCTCAGGTGCATTGACATTTTGGATCGGTGTTTTCGCTCCATCGGTATCCCTGTCCCCTTTCGAAGCAGGCAATGTAGCATTCTTGTTTATTCCTTGCTTTATCGGGATCGATTCCCGTTTTGGGCGGATACCATGGTCACTGTGCTTCTTCCCGTTCACAGCATTCTCCCGCCGCGTTTCTGTGGCAGAGAAGCTGTTCTCCAGCTTCGCATGGTCCATAACAGTCGCATTCTTCTTCTCCTTCTTCTTCTTCTCCGCCTCCGCCATTTTTAATGTTACATTCTATGGTGTACCATGCCGATCCGAAATCCTTTCCAAAGAGTGCCGTTATTATTCCTCCGACTATAACCCAAGCGAGTATTATGATAACCATTCCCAAAATGGCGTACGTCATGATTTTTTTTGCTTGCTGTGTTTTATCGCTGTTTCCCTGCGCTGCTCCGTATGCAATTCCCCCGATGATTATCATAAGGGCGGCTATCGGGCCGCCGATCATAAGTATTAAATTTTTAATATTGACTATTAGCTGAATGATCTGGCATAGATTTCGAGGGTCGTCGCTGACGTCTTTCAAAATTATCTCTTCGACGTCGATCGCTTGAGCGTATCTGGAAAAAAGAAAAACCGCGCCGGCGGTTGCGGAGAACGCGAATGCTAGTAGGAGAATTTTCTTTTTTTTTTTTTGGGACATCTTGAATGGTTTTAAAGGAAGTTTTTTATTTTGTATTTTTAAATTATGTCCAAGATTTCTTTTTTAGCGCCTCTTCCGCCGCTTTGGTTTGAGCGTCTTGTTTGCTTGCACCTTCTCCAATTCCCACTTGCTCCTTTCCAATATAAGCACCCACCGCGAAATATTTATTGTGATCCGGACCATGTTCTTTGAGAACTTTGTAAGTGGGAGTGATGCCCGTTTTTTCCTGTGACAATTCCTGGAATTTGCTTTTGGGGTCTATAAAAAGTTTTTTTTCTATAATTTGCGGCAGTTTTACTATCAAATTCTTTTTTATGAAAACTTTCGCGGCCTCATATCCCTTGTCCAAATATATTGCGCCAACGACTGCCTCAAAACAGTTCGCGAGCAGAAGCTCTCTTGCTCTTCCCTTGTCCTTTTGCTCGCCGCGGCTTAGGTATAAATACTTTTCGAATTCAAGCTTCCTCGAGATTTTTGATAACATATTGCCGTTCACAAGGCTAGATCTCCAGTTGGTAAGTTCCCCTTCGGGATTGGGATATTCGCCGTAGATATACTCGGTTACTATAAGTTCGAGCACCGCATCTCCCAAAAATTCCAGCCGTTCATTGTTCTCCAGCGGAAAATTACGATTTTCGTTGAGAAAAGATCTGTGAATAAAAGATTGCTGTAACAGTTTTTTGTTTTTAAAAGTTACTCCTAATTTTTTTTCAAGCTTGTTGAAATTTCTTTCCATGATTTTACTTTCTTCCAGCGGCAGCTTTCCCAACGCATCAAATGCGTTACGAAAGTCGTGGCTAGATGTTTTAAGTTTAGAGATAGACGGTCTGATATTTAGCTGGGAAAATGGGAAAATTTTTGAAATATATTTTTTAGATCTTATATTTTAAATTTTAGTTTTTTCCATCTTTTTGTAAATTGTTCCAAGCACTCCGTTTACAAATTTGCCCGATGATTCGCCGCCGAATTTTTTGGCGAGTTCAATGGCTTCGTTGATTGCAACTTTAGGCGGGATTTCTTTCGTATGCTTCAGTTCGAAGACTCCGATGCGAAGAATATTTCTGTCTATGGTGGTAATTTGGCTTATTGGCCATTCAGGCGCGGACTTTTCAATGATCTTATCAATTTGAGTTTTATGGTCCAAAATTCCCTGTATGATTTGATGAATGAAATGTTTGTCTTGTATGCCGGGACCGAATTCCTTTGCGTTCCTTTTTATGATGCTGTTGAGATTTTTTTTCTTGCAACCTGAAAAATCCCATTCATATAAAGATTGAAGTGCGATCGTTCTTGATAAATGACGTGAAGGCATAAAATGTTCTAATTGTTCCAATCGTTCCAAAGGATTTTTTTAAAACAATACTTGGAACAGTTTGAATAATTAGAACTTCCGGAGTGGTTATTTGTTTCTGTCCTTTCGCGCTTTTTTCTTTGCCGCTGCCTTTGCTTTATTTTTTTCGATTTTAAGAATGTCTCGATCTTTGTAAAAACCACAGTCGGGACAGACTATGTGAGGCAGAATTGTGGCTTTGCATCTTGGGCATTTTGTAAGATTCGGACGTTTGAGCGCATGATGCGAACGTCTTTTATTTCTGCGGGATTTTGGAGTTTTTTTCTTTGGGACAGCCATAGATTTGTTTGAAGTGCCCGGTTTATTTGTTTGCCTCCCAGACCTTGAGGAGTGTTGCTTGCGGCAGGCGGGCTTGAAATATCCTAGTATGCTTATCTTGAATATGCGATGCGTGCATTCTAGACATTTTCAAGTATTTCGAAGTATATCTCACTTTTTTCCAATTGACAAGCTTAAATCACGGTAACGCTTGCAATCTTGTCTCCAGAATCTAGTCTCATGATGCGTACTCCCTGTGTTGCTCTTCCCAGAATTGATATGTCCTTTATATGTGTTCTTATAACTTGTCCGTTGGCTGAAATGACTAGTATGTCGTATTTTTGCTCTTCCCCCGATAGTATTTTCATGGATACGAGTTTTCCCGTCTTTGCCGTTATTTTCGTTGTTTTTATGCCCGATCCGCCGCGTCTTTGAATTTTGTAGCTCTTCAAATCCGAACGTTTGCCGTACCCGTTCTCCGATATTGTCAAAACTTGAAGACTTTTCTCTTTTTTGAGGACATCCATTCCAATAACTTTGTCATCGCCTTTCAGTCGGATGCCCCTTACTCCGAACGCGTTTCTTCCCATGGGCCTTATGTCTTTTTCTTTGAATCGTATCGCCTGGCCTTTTGCAGTCACGATCATGATTTCATTGTTCCCCGTTGTTGCTTCAACCCAGCGAAGCTCATCGTCCTTCTTGAGTTTTATCGCGATAAGCCCGGAGCGACGCACATTTTCAAAGCCTCCGATATCAACTTTTTTAGTAAGCCCTTTCATGGTTGTCATCGCTAGAAAACGTACATCACGTTTTTCTTTGTCAAGATAAATCACTCCAGTCACCTTTTCCTCGCTGGAAAGTTGTAGAAAATTGACGATTGCCTGTCCCTTTGCTTGGCGTGTCGCCTCCGGGATTTCGTAAGCTTTTGTTTGGAAAACTCTGCCCTTGTTTGTGAAAAATAGAATATTACTATGAGACATTGTCCAGAAAAGTCTCTCGATGATATCCTCCTCTTTCATTTTCATTCCCTGTACTCCCTTGCCTCCGCGCCTTTGCGTTTTGTAGGTTTGGGTCACCATTCTTTTTATATAGCCGCCTTTTGTCATAGAAATTATTATTTCTTCATTTGGCACCAGATCTTCTTCGGCAAACGTTCCGGCTTTATGTTTGAAAATTTTTGTTTTTCTACCATCTCCGAATTTTTCTTTTAGTTCTAAAATTTCTTTTTTTATAATCTGTAAAATTTTCTTTTTACTTTTTAAAATTTCCTCAAGTTCTTTTATAAGTGCGAGTTTCATTTTTAATTCGTCCGCAATTTTCTTTTGTTCAAGACCTGCCAGAGTTTGCAGTTTCATCTCTAAAATGGCGGTTGATTGTTTTGCCGTTAGCTTGAATTTTTTAATCAGATTGTTATGCGCTATTTCTTTCGTTTTTGAGGCCTTTATTGTCTTTATCACGGCATCGATATGGTCGAGCGCTTTTTTAAGACCTTGCAGAATGTGGGCTCTGTCCTTCGCTTGTTTGAGCTCGAACTTAGTTCGTCTGGTCACGACTATAACTCGGTGGCTTATATATTGTTCAAGTAAAGATTTTAAATTCAAAACGCGAGGCTGTATTCCATCGATCAACGCCAGCATGTTGAAATGAAATGCCGTTTGAAGGTCGGTGAGTTTATAAAGTCTGTTTAGGACTTTCTTAGGATAGGCATCCTTTTTGAGCTCTATGACGATTCGTATGTCTTCTTCCCTTCCAGATTCGTCTCTGATATCTTTTATTCCTAGGATTTTTTTATCCTTAACCAGAGTTGCTACCTTTTCTATGATAGTGGCTTTGTTGGCTTGGTATGGAATTTCAGAAACAATGATTTTAAAGGCTCCCTTTTTGCCTTCGACTATTTCCGTTTTTCCTCTCACGACAATGCTTCCCCTGCCTGTCGCGTAGGCGTTTTTCAAAGCCTCAATATCGTAAATTTGTCCGCCAGTTGGAAAATCAGGTCCCTTTATGAAATTCAAAAGATCTTCCGTGTCCGCGTCGGGATGATCTATTAAGTGAGTGATTGCGTCAATCACTTCAGAAAGATTATGAGGTGGAATATTGGTTGCCATGCCGACGGCAATGCCGATTGATCCGTTTGTTATGAGTTGTGGAAACCTCGCTGGAAGCACGGATGGCTCCTTTCGTGTGGCGTCATAATTGTCTCGGAAGTTCACGGTTTGCTTATCCAAATCTTTGAGCATTTCCTCTGTTATTTTCTGCATTCTTGCTTCTGTGTATCGCATTTGCGCCGGCGGGTCGCCGTCGATCGAGCCGTAGTTTCCCTGACCGTCTACCAGCGGATAGCGCATCTTAAAGTTCTGCGCGAGGTGAACCATCGATGGGTAGACGATTGCCTCTCCGTGTGGATGATAATTTCCGCTGACATCGCCCGCGATCTTTGCGGACTTTCGGAACTTTGCGGAATGTGTGAGCCCAAGATCGTTCAGCGTGACCAAAATACGCCGGTGCACCGGCTTTAATCCATCTCTCACGTCTGGAAGCGCTCTGTTTACGATCACGCTCATGGAATAGTCAAGAAACGAGTCTTGCATCTCTTGGATTATTTCGCGGGTTTTTATTTTTCCGATAAACATATATAAAGTTAGAAGTTCAAAAAATTGTGAATTTGTTGAGTTTCCTGCCGATATGCAGATGCTTCAAATATTTCGAGCTCCTTGTAAATTTTATATATCGAATCCATAACTCCATTGTTCTTCTCCCCCTTCGGAAGAAACCTCTCTTATTTCGAATCTCTCAATTTTTTCCTCCGAGCTTTTGGGAAATTCTATCTCTAGATTTTTTTCACCGTATGGTTCTATCCATTGTTCAATTTCTGAAGGAATTTCCTTATTTCCCTGTACTGTGACAAATTTTTTCAGAGAAATTTTCTTATCTGAAAAATTCTTGAGGCGAAGCGAGATATTAGCTTTGTCCGAGGTCTCTTCTATTACACTGGATGTCGCTTCAACATTGTTTTTGATCTGGGATGTTTCCTCAAGATCCGTCTTTGTCTCATTTGTTGTTTCTTCCATGGATTCTTGCAGATTTTTTTTCTCTTCTTTGTAAGTACTGACGAAGTTCCCGATTTCGGCGATTGTACTTTTTGATTCTTGTGTGATTTCTTTAGAGGCAAAATCATCCGTCGATATGTCATCTATTTCATATTTCAAAAAAAACATTATCCAAAGCAAGGCGACTATTGTCAAGACGCTTCCAGCCGCTATCCATGTTATTTTGACTCGCGTTTCCCGCGGCTTTTTTTGAAGATTAGAAAAAAATGACATATATTTTGAAGTATGCGTGAGTGCTCTGTCTATCGGCAGGCATTTCACGTATTCAATATCACGACTTCTGTCCCCTCGACAGGAATATCTTTTTTAAGCACTCTCAATTTCGGCTTGGGCTGTGTTTTCGCGGCTCCGATTGCCTTGAGAAATTTGCTTACGTTCGCCATGTCGATCTTAAGCCCGGGAATTTTGTAATGCATTGGGATTACAATTCCAGGCTCGATCTGATTCACGACATCGACAGCCTGTTTGCCGTCGATCGTATATGTTCCCCCAACGGGCACGAGCAAAATGTCCACGCCATCTATCTTGTTTTCCTGTTCTTCGTTCAAAGAGTGTCCTAAATCTCCAAGATGACAGATCCGGATGTTTTCTATCTCTATGATGAAAATTGTGTTTGTTCCCCGAAGCGTTCCCTGTTTGTCGTCGTGAAAAGATTCAATTCCTCGCAGTAAAACGCCTTTTGCTTCGTATTCTCCCGGCGTGTCAAAAATCAGAGGGTTATTTTTGATTTGGTTTGTAGCGTTGTGGTCATGGTGTTCGTGACTGCATGTCACAATGTCCGCGCTCGTTCTCGGCGGCTTTATTCCAAGGCTCTTATCAAAAGGATCCGTAATTAGAGTTACGTCTTTTGATATGATTTTGAAACAGGATTGTCCGAGCCAAAATAAATTCATTTAGTTGGTTTCCAACCAGTGGGCAAGATGATCAAGTTGGTTATGGTTCTTGTCTATTTACCTCGTCATTCTAGCAATTTTAAAGGTCCTTGTAAAGCCATCTGTTTTTTTAAAAAGCCCTCTTTTGGGTCTTGTTTTGTATGGTATTCAAAGCTTAGTTCGCGGTTCCCATTGTTGAGTTTTTTCTGTCTTAGATTATTATTTTTGATAAAGCCCGGCATTTTAGAACCGCGTACTGATGAGCGCTGTCGGCCTTTGACATTTTTACATGGTATGCTAAACTCAATATGCACTTCCCTTCTCTCTTTTTTAGCGGGAGCGGAGATGAAGTGATAATAATTAACCTTCGCTAATTTTTTAATAAAAAACTTTTATGAAAAAATCTAAAGATAAAAAAGATAAAAACGATAAGGATATGAAACCCAAAGTTGTTTCCAAAACTACAAATGACTCGCCGATGGCGAAACTTTTGGAAAAGCAAAAAGTTGACGTGCCAAAGATCGGAGACGTTGTGAAAGGCAAGGTCGTGAGTGTTTCGAAGAACGAAGTGATTGTCGATCTCGGACCCCTTGGAAGCGGAATTATTAGGGGCAGAGAATGGTTTGATGTGATGGACACATATGCCGATTTTGAAGCCGGGGACACCATTGAGGCCAGTGTTATGTATCTTGAGAACGAAAATGGACAAGTTGATCTTTCTCTGAAGAAGGCCGGCAGAGAAAAGTCATGGGATGAGATCCAACGGCTGAAAGAAGACAGCGAAGTGGTTGAAATTGTTGTGCAGGAAGCGAACAAAGGTGGTGTTATTGCGAATGTTCGCGGCATTCAGGCTTTCTTGCCCGTTTCTCAACTCAACAGCGAGCATTATCCACGAGTCGAAGGTGGAGATAAAAATGCCATTTTGGAAAAACTCGAGAAGCTTGTGGGAAAGGAATTTAAAGTTAAAATATTGGATTATGATCAGGAAGACGAAAAGCTGATAATTTCAGAAAAAGAGGCCGAAGCCGAAAAACTGAGGGAAGAAATCAGTAAATATAAGGTTGGCGACAAGGTTAGCGGCAAAATTACCGGCATTGTTGATTTCGGGGTTTTTATAAAATTTGGTGAAAAAGAAGAGCTTGAGGGACTTATTCATATTTCGGAGCTTGCGTGGAAGAGGATCGATCATCCAAGAGATATTGTGAAAATGAATGACAGTGTTGAAGCGGAAATTATATCGATAGATGGCAACCGCATTTCTCTTTCTATGAAGAAACTGCAGGAAGATCCATGGGTCAAGTCTGCAAAAAAATACAAAATAGGCCAAAAAGTCAAGGGAAATATTACCAAGGTGACGCCCTTTGGAGCATTTGTTCAGCTTGATAAGGATATTCATGGACTTGCGCATATATCCGAGCTTTCAGAAAATGACGAGTCCCCAGCGAAACTTCTCGATGTTGGCGAGACCAAAGATTTTAAAATACTTTCCATAGAGCCCGAAGATCACAGGCTTGGTTTAGCTTTGGCCAATGCCAGATCCGATAAGAAAAAGAAGCCAAAAAAGAAGAAAGAGAAAAAGGAAGAGAAAAAGCCAAAGAAAAAGAAGAAGAAAGTTTCGAAGAAGAAATGACGTGGTCTGCGTGATTCCGTCTGAAATGTTTGAGATGTCTGTCGGTGGCAGACGTTGCGGGCTTTTTGGGCATCTTCATTATTGCATTATGCTTTCCAAAATTTGCAAAACAATTGAGGATAATTGTCTCTTGAGCGAGGGTGACCGAATCATTGCCGCGATCTCCGGTGGTGCAGATTCGGTTGCGCTTTTTTTAATTTTGGACGAATTGAAAAAAAAGTTCAAATTAAAGCTGGTTGCCGCGCATGTGAATTACGGCGTCCGCGAAGAAGCTGGCGAAGATGAGAACTTCGTTCGGGATTTGGCGAAGCGTCTGAAGGTTGAGTGTGAGGTTTTGAAGACGGGAAAGCCTCCGTCATCTGGGAACTTCGAGGCTTGGGCAAGGGATGTTCGTTATGATTTTTTTGAAAAAGTTAGAGAAAAGCATAACGCGGACAAAATTGCCGTCGCGCACACCCGTGACGATCAAGTTGAGACGGTACTTCTCAATTTTCTGCGCGGTGCGGGTCCACTTGGTCTTGCTGGAATGCGGTATCGCAGAGGCAGAATAATTCGTCCTTTTCTAGATGTAATAAAAACCGACTTGGTGCGTTATATAAATAAGAGAGGTGAAAAATACAGGGTTGATAAGACTAATATCAATCTGAAGTTTAAGCGAAATTGGATTCGTCATAAACTTTTGCCATATCTTCGCGAAAATTTTAATGAAAACATCTGTGAAATCATCTTTTCTTCGTCGAAAATCTTCGCGAAACATGCCGATTTTTTAAGAGAGGAAGCGGAATTTTGGCTTAAAAAAAACGTCGATAAATTGCAAAAAAACAAGTATTCTTTGAAAAATTTTTTTAAAAAATCTCCAATTTTGCAGGGAGAAATCATTCGGACAATTATTGGAGTTCGAGATATTGGACAAGTTCATATTGGGGAAATTCTTGACATGCTGAAAAATTCCGAGCCGGGCAGGAAGAAAACTTTTAAAAAAATCACGATCCAAAAAACAAGGGACAATTTTTTGGTGATTTGTTAGCCGATGTATTTTAAAGTGATAGATGTAAAGGTTCAAAATTTTAGGATTGGTCGTTGCGACTCTTAATAATTTTAGACATGAGATTTAACGTTATTTAGACATGTATTTTTTACGGCATCTCTTCTTACTTTTTGTCAATTAATTTTCCACAAGCACCTTTTCCTTGACAAGTTACGAATATTGTATACAATCGAAAGTGAAATGTTTTTTGAGATTTAGGTTTTGTTGTCTGACGTTTCCGCACGGGTGTCCTGCCTACGAGTCAGTGTGTCCCTCCTCATACTTGATTGCAGTAGGCAGGACACCATGCAGAAACGTTGTAAATTCTAATTATTTTAGTTGATAGTTGTTTCAGTCGAAGTTTTTGAAAAATAAATATTAGAACTTACATGCCTAATCATGCCGTCAGGACAGTTTCAAGCGGAAAGCTGTTTTCTAGTCAATAGCTTTGCATCACTTTAAAGGGGGTTTGCATGTTG
>CAYMJO010000011.1:0-12845 GCA_964391305.1 uncultured Candidatus Saccharibacteria bacterium
AGCGCCAAAACCAAACCATAAACCAGCCCCAGATCACCCTTGGAGAAGACCGTTTGTCCACACTAACAAACTAACCCAAACAGTCCAAGTAGGACATTTCTAAATCCTTGGAAGTAGGACATTTCTATTTCCCGTTGACAAAAAAAGGATTAGACTTGACGATGGGAAAACATTGTGCTATACTCTGCTTAGCTGGTGAAAAGGAAATTTTAAGTTAAACTTTTTACCATTTTTTTGCTTATTATAGAGTAAAAAATGTGTTTTATCTACAATTATGAATCACGAAGAAGACAAATCAATACTTGATGAGGTGATGTCGCTTCAGGATGAGCAGACAATGCATGAATTCGACCCTGCGGGGACCGTTGTTTCTTTTTTGAAATCTATAGACTCTCGCGGTGCCGATGTTATTATTAAAAGACACAATCTTGATGGAAAATCTGCAAAAACTCTTGAAGAAATAGGCAGAGAATATGGTGTTACGAGAGAACGTATTAGACAAATAGAATCTGCGGCTCTTGCGGCTCTTGTTGAAAAACAAAACGAGCTTGATGGAATTGCTAAGGTTGTCACATCTTTTTTGAATGCAAGGGGCAAAATTATGGAAGAGAACATGTTGCTTGATTCTCTTTTGGAATCTAGAGAAAGTAAAAGTACAGATCGGAATGCGACTATTTTTATCATGAAACTTCATGATGGTTTTGAACTTTTTGACAAAGAAGAGGGAATGAAAAGAGCATGGGCGGTGAAAGAAGCGGATATTTCCATGACTAAAAAAATAATTCAAGCATTTACAGAAATATTGGAAGAGAAAAAGAAACCTCTGCGTTATGAAGAGATTTTGGAACATATAAAGGATCATGACGTTTACAAGGAGCATAAAGATGATTTGCACGATGACGCAATAATTTCTTATATTTCTCTAAGCCGGTTTATCGACAAAAATCCGTTCGATGAATGGGGACTTCGTGATTGGAGCCTGATTGTACCTCGAGGAGTGAAAGACAAAGCCTATGTTGTGATGAAAAAGCATGGCAAGCCTATGCACTTTGTCGAGATAGCAGGTCTTATAGACAAAACAAAATTCGACGATAAAAAAGCGCATCCACAAACCGTTCATAACGAGCTTATCAAAGATCCTCGTTTTGTTCTGGTTGGCCGCGGAATTTACGCGCTGGCCAGCTGGGGCTATGAACCTGGCACTGTTGCCGATGTTTTGAGAAAAATTTTGACAAAAGCCGGCAAACCTATGACTAAGGAAGAACTTGTTAATGAAGTTCTGCGAAAAAGAGTTGTAAAAAAGAACACGATTGTTTTAGGTCTTCAAAATAAGAATTACTTTGTAAAAGAGCGGGACGGAAAATATTGGGTAATTAAATAATTTTTTTAGTTGTTGCTTCCAATAATATCAGTCTAGAGAACTTAGAGCATTATTCATTCGAGTGATTTTTTAGAAAAAAACAAAAACGTACATGTTGGATTATTTTGATGTTATCAGACAAAATTTTATAGAGACATATACGACAGGTCCTTTTGTATATGTTTGGTTTATACTTGGGAAAACATGGTGGCTGTTTTTGCCGCTTTTTTTGTTGCAGGCGGTTTGGTGGTACTGGACGGATTGGACAACTACAATGTTTATTATATCTTTGGATTTTCGTATATTAGTGGTGACAGTTCCGAGGGACTCCTTGGGATCGCCTAAGGGAGCCGAACAAATGTTTGCCAGCTTTTGGGGTATGTCGCATGGATTAAACTTTGTTGAATATTATTGGCTTGGGAAAAAGCAAGAACCTTTTAGCGTGGAACTTATAGGTATTGATGGACACGTAAGGTTTATTTTTAGGATGCCGAAAGAATTTAAAGATTTTTTTGAAACTCATATCTATGCGCAATATCCAGAAGCGGAAATAATGGAAGTCGAAGACTATACGCAAATTATTCCGGATGATTTTTTGGAAAAGGGCTATGACATGTATGGGGCAGAAATTATGTTATCGAAAGAAGATGCGTATCCCCTTAGGACGTACAGCGAGTTTGAGGAGAGGCTGACTCAAGAGTTTATAGATCCCATGGCGGCGCTGACTGAATCCCTAAGCAGGCTCGGCAAGGGAGAGCAAGTCTGGCTTCAATGGACGTGCAGGCCTGTGCCGGCGGGAGATCCGCCCTATGCAAATCCATGGAAAAAGGAAGGTGAAAAGATTATTAAAGAAAAAGTTGAGAAGCTTCCGGCTGCGCAGAAGAATGCGATTGAAAAAGTGCTCGCTGTGCCGATCAATGCGATTGGAGGCATGATTGATCAAGCCTTGGAATATGAGGTTGATCTTTTTGGAGGAGAACAAAAGGCTATAGAGCCTATGAAGATGCTGTCACCTACCGATTATAATATTGTTCAGGCTATCTATCGAAGCATCAGCAAGCTGGGATTTGAAGTGAAAGGCCGCATTGCCTACATAGCGAAGAAGGATAACTTTCTTGTACCCAGAGGATTTACGGGTCCCATGGGCGCCCTTCAGCAGTTTAATGATCAGGTGTTGAATGGTTTTAAACTTGATAACAAGACAAAGACGAAGATAGATTATTTTATGAAGGTGCGTAGGACGAAGTGGCGGAAAAAGAAATTATTGGAAATGATGAAAACTAGAACTATGTGGGCTGGTCCCAAGCCTTTTATTCTTAATACAGAAGAGCTTGCTACTATTTTTCACTTTCCTACGCAAATTGTGAAAGCCGAGAGGATTGATCGTACAAAGGCTCGCAAGGCTGGTCCTCCCACGGATTTGCCTATTGGCAGATAGCTATTGTTTCTTAATTTCTATCCGTTAATATGATTTGACTTAAAAAATGATCAGTTGTGTTTTTTTAAATTTATTAAATTTTTACATGAAGATTAAAAATCAGGAACTAAAAATAAAAACCGATGGATAGTCAAGAAGATATAAACTTTTTTGCAGAGACAAACTTTCGAAATAAAAAGTCACGTTTTGGTATAAAGAGAGACGATCGTAGGCGGCATATGTATGTTATTGGAAAGACCGGTATGGGAAAGTCGCACATGTTGAAGTACATGGCTATCAATGACATTATGTCGGGAAAGGGGCTTGCATTTATAGATCCGCATGGAGATGCGGCGGAATTTTTGCTGGATTATATTCCTTCGGAAAGAGTAAACGATATAGTTTACATCAACCCTACGGATATCGAATATCCAGTCGCTTTCAACGTGATGGAAAAAGTTGACAGACGGTATCACAATCTTGTTGCGGACGGGCTTATCGGTATTTTCAAAAAAATATGGGCGGACTCGTGGGGACCTCGGTTGGAATATTTATTAAGGAATACGATTCTTTCTCTGTTGGATTATCAGGACAGCACACTGCTCGGAGTAACGAGAATGCTGGTCGATAAAAGTTTTAGAAAGAAAGTGATAAAAAGAATTCAGGACCCCATCGTGAAGTCTTTTTGGGTTGATGAGTTTTCGAAATATCATGATCGTTTCCTAGTTGATGCGATATCTCCCATCCAGAATAAAGTTGGACAGTTTTTGGCAAATGCCGTTATAAGGAATATGGTTGGCCAGCCCAAGAGTACGATTAACTTGAGAGATATTATGGATTCGGGCAAAATTCTTATTTTAAATCTTTCCAAAGGTAAGATTGGAGAGGAGAGCAGTGCGCTTCTCGGGGCGATGATCATTACCAAGCTGCAGCTTGCCGCCATGAGCCGTGCAGATGTTATAGAGGAAAAAAGGCCCGATTTTTATCTTTATGTGGATGAGTTTCAGACGTTTGCGACGGATAGCTTTGCCGATATTTTGTCCGAGGCCAGAAAATATCGTTTAAATTTGGTCATGGCACACCAGTACATTACCCAGATGCCAGAAACCGTGAGAGATGCTGTATTTGGCAACGTTGGCACTTTGGTGACGTTCAGGATTGGTGCGATGGATGCGGAGGAGCTTGTTAAAGAATTCGAGCCTGTCTTTACGGAAAACGATCTTGTCAATATTCCCAAATTTCATATTTATATTAAATTGATGATAGATGGAATAGCCAGCGATGCGTTTAGCGCCACAACGGTGCGAATGGATCATGAAATTGCCGGAAACAAGGAAAAGGTCATAAGTGTATCTCGTGAACGGTATTCTAACACGAGAGATGTTGTTGAAGATAAGATAGCTCGCTGGAGCGGTGTTTTTGGAGAGAAGGACGAGGAAGAGCAGCCAAAATCAAAACGAGGGTACATAAAGGACGGCAATGTGCCAAGACAAAGAGGGAAAGTTCAAATTTCTGCGCGTCCTCGCCAGTCTCGTCCTCCCGTGTCTCGTTCTGTTGCAGGCACTCATGGCAATGAAACCACAAAGTCAGTTCCAACTCCAATGATTGTCAAAAGGAAGAGATCATCTGTAGGCTATTTGAAAAAGGCGGTTAAGCCGAATGATGAAGAAAAGCTTTCCAAAAAAGTGCGACACAAAAAGGAAGATAAGAAAGAAGATGGTCAGTCAGTTGTCGGTATATCTTTCGATGAGGCGATGTCCCGATCGCCGCAAAATTTTCATAATCCCAAGAAAAAGAGGAGTGTCAGTGGAGCCTTCAAATTAAAGCCCGAAAAAAAGATACGATTCTGAAATAAAATATTTAGAATAGTTTTTTTGCTTTCACGGCGAGATTTTCTAGGTTGGTTCCCGGAGGCCAACACGTGACCAGTGTAATCGTTGATTTTTCGGAATGCTCTGCAAATATGTAGTCCTCGTCATTTTTCGCGAGAATTTTCTTTTCAAAGACACTGTAACGGTGTTTTTTGTTTTTCCAGCTTATTATGATTTCGTCTTCATGCTTCAGTTTTCCAAGAAGCGCGAACACATTGTTGTATTTGCTTTTTTGCCATGGAAAGTTTGAGCTGTGTCCGATGTAAATGCCATTGCCGTAATTTTCCGGTGTTGCGGTTCCGGGGTAATGCACGATGCCGTTCAATAATTCTTTTTGCAACAGTTCTTTATTTTTGTCCTTTGCCCAAACTATTTCAGAGTTGACTCCAATTTCGGGAATTGTCATCGTGCCGTTCTCTGCGGCTTGTTTTTTGTTTTTGTCCAGTTCGGTCATTTTACTCGAAAGCGCTGCATATTTGTACTTCATAAAAAGCATCTCCCAATTTGAAATCAAAAAAATTGTTGCAAAAGCAACCGCGAAAATTGCGATAAAAAATGTGATTGTTTTGGATATGTTTTTTTTATTCATTTTTATAAAAAAACGCCAAAGTTCGTTTCGGAGGGCTCTGGCATGTTTATATTATATTAGCCTCTGATTGATTTTTTTGCAAGAAATGTTAATATGTTGTAATTGGCGGTTTTGATGTGGTGTGTCGTTTCAAAAAGTCGTTATCGCTTTTATTTCATTTGTGAGGTATGAAATATTTAATAGACAACTTTTATTTTAATACGAAGCCTTATTTTCTTTTGCCGCGCTTTCTTATCGGGTTTTTTCCGAAGTTGGATTTTATAAGGCCTATTTTGCGTTCTTTGGGAAAATATGATTTGGGCTTTTATGAAAATAATGGCTTTGACGGAGTGGAATTTAATCTTGGATTTTCGGGCGTACTCGATGTAAATTTTAATTTGGTCGATTTCAGACTTAAAAAATACAAAGAAGTGCCTTGGAAAATTTATGCCGCTCATAGTATTTTTCAGACAAATTATCCATATCAGGATGTGATTTTTAATCTATGCACGGAAACGAAAGAAAGAGTTTGCACAGCACTCGGCAATCAGATACGGGCGTTAAGGGAACTTTCTGTTTGCGAGACTCCGATTTTGGTTGCGCATCTCGGAAAAATTCCCAAGGGGACAGATGAAGAAGTTTTTTATCAAAATGCCAAAAGAAATATAAAAGCTGTCCTGCCTATTGCGCGGGAGCTCGGTGTCATAGTTGCCATTGAGAATGACGCTGTGGAAGACAATAAGTGGAGTGTCAGCCCCGCGAGGGATTATAGAATTCTTAAGAAAATGTTTTTGGAGATTGATGATGATTTTTTCCAGATGACTTTTGATTGGGGACATGCCAATACTTATACGATTCCATTCGCGAAAAAAACAAGCAAGAAAAATTTCAGAGAATATTGTGAAAATTACGGTTATGTGCATGAGGTTATTGATGAACTGAAAGACAAGATTGTATATGCCCATCTGCACTATAACGATGCCAATAAGTACTCGGGATTTGTGAAAAAAAGAATTGATGCCCACAGGCCTTTTACGGATATTCCCTTTCGAGAAATGGAGAAGATAAGAAAGACTTATTTGAGACTTTTCAACGAGACAAAGATAGAAGATTTTAAACTGGTGAACCTAGAGCTTCCTCCCAAGAAAGTGTTTTTTATTACAATATATCCAGAGGCAGTTTCGGATAATGTGCAATATCTTGAAAATTTGGAATTTTTTAAAAAAATTGTTCAAAATGAGGAATAGGCCATGAGTTTTTTTTCAAAGCAAAGAATTCTCTGCGCGATGTCCGGAGGAGTTGACAGCTCTGTCGCCGCGGCGCTTTTGAAAGAACAGGGTTTTGAGGTTGTCGGCGTTTTTATGAAGTTTTGGCAGCCGGATTTTTTGAATGAGGAAAAATCTTTTCAGAACAAATGCTGTTCCGTTGAATCTCACGACAGCGCGAAGAGAGTTGCGCAGAAGCTCGGAATTAGGCTCTATACTCTGAATTTTAAGGAAAAATTTAAAAGGCAGATTGTTGACGATTTTTTCACTCAACATCGTTTGGGTTGCACTCCAAATCCTTGCGTTGTCTGCAACGAAAAAATTAAGTTCGGAGCGCTTTTGGACAAAGCGGATGCATTTGGAATAGACTTGATCGCGACAGGACATTACGTTAAAAATTTCAAATGCCAGCGCTTTTCTAAATTGAAAATTGCCAAAGATAAGAAAAAAGACCAATCGTATTTTTTGTATCGATTAAGTTGTGATCAAGTTGAGAGGTCGTTATTTCCTCTCGGAGATTATACGAAAAATGAAGTTCGTTCGCTTGCGCAAAAATTTGGCTTATCAACAGCGAATAGACGGGAGAGTCAGGAAGTTTGTTTTGTTCCAGATAATAATCTGTTCCCTTTTTTAAAAAAATTTTTAAAAAAAGATTTGAAGCCAGGCGATATTGTTACAACTCGCGGAAAGATCGTTGGAAGACATGAAGGTTTGCCATTGTACACGATTGGTCAGCGCAAGGGAATCAAGATTGGCGGAATTGGGCCCTTTTATGTTGTTGAAAAAGATATGAAGAAAAATGTTCTTGTAGTTACGGATAATTCTCAAGATGATGGGCTGTACAAATTTTTTTTTAGAATAGAAAAAAATAACTGGATTTGCCGAGAGCCTAAATTTCCATTGCGATGTAAAACTAAAATTCGTTATCTGGCTCCTTTCGCTGATGCCGTCGTAAATGAAGATTCAAAAGGTTTTTTTGTTCAGCTAAAAAAGAGACAGCGTGCCGTGACATCTGGACAATCGGCAGTTTTTTATAAAAATGATGAGTTGTTGGGCGGTGGAATTATTACATAATTTATGATTTGATTAAATTGTTTTTGTTTGTTAAAATCAAGAGAAGGGCTAATAATTAATCAAAACAATTCTATGGATCTGGAACCGCTTAAACGTCAGCTGGCTACTTTACGAGGAGGAAGTTTCGATAAGAGCTCGCTGGAGAATTATAAAAAAACCTATGAAGGGCAGTTGAAGGTTCTTGAAACACAGAAAAATCAGTTTACGGTGAAACGAGAACAAAAGCTTGGAGTCCTTCGTCCCCAGATACAAATGAGCAGTGAAAAGAGAGACCAAGAAGGACAGAGAAAGTTTCAGGAGCAGTATGATGAGAAAGAGAAGTTTTTCAAAGATGAGATTCAGGATGTTGATGATGGAATAAATTTATTGCGTGAAACCTTGCGGGTGATCGATGTCGGTCTTGCAAAAGCGCAGGAAGATGAAGAAAGACAAGCTAAGGGAGATCAAGATGCCCCCGTTGCCTAGAAAGTTGTGAAATTACATTGTGCAAATTTTCCATTTGCTGTTTTTTGTTTATTTATTATGATAACAATTCCCGAAGTTAGAAAGATTAATTTAATAATAGATGAGAACCTAGAGATAATTAGGACTGCTTTGAATGATTCAAGTTCAAATTCTTCAAAAGATGAATATGATTCTCAAGAGCTTCAAAGAGAAGCGGAGCGGCTTCAAACAGAGGTAGAGAAAGCACGGAGAACTCAATCGAGAAAAGAGGATAAACCTGGCGGAGGAAAAGAACCGGAGGAAAAGAAGCTTATTGAGGAGAAGATATATGATTTTGAGAAAAAGCTTGAAAAAAAAGAGGAAGAGCTGAAAAAGTTGGAAAACGATCTTTTGGCTGTCGGCGGCAAAGAAGAAGACGATAAGAAAGATTTGAAAAAAGTTATTAAGTCTTTGGAAGATAAAATTGCCCAAAAATCTAAGGAGCTTGAGGATTTAAAAAAGAAAAAAAGGAAACAGTTCCCTGCTTCTATGGGTGGCAAGAAGGAGAGCTTGGGAGGGATAAAGTCAAAGCTGGAAGAGGCAAAGAAACGAAAAAAAATCTTAATTTTAAAAAAGCAAAAGTCTGGTTTATCGGATGCGGATGAGCGTATGGTCTTCGCTTTGGAGCAGGATATTGCTGGATATAAAATTGAAATAAATAGTTTTTCTGCTTCGTCTTCCTTTGCTGGTCCTCGAACCGAAGCTAGGCGTGCTATTCTAAGTAGAAAAATAAAGCAGGCAGAGGAGGAATTAAATAGTTTAGAAAAAAGAAAAAAAGAGAAGGGAACAGAAATAAGAAAGTTTAAAGGTGTTGGATTTACTGTTGGTTTCAGAAAGGACAAAGCGCAAAAAAAAGCGGATGAGTTGAAAATAGAGATAAATAGATTGATGGGAGAACTTGCGAGAGAGAAAGAACATTTGTCCCGTGTTGCCGCAAGAGAAGGATCGGCGGCTTTTATGGGAAGAGGCGCAGCGGTTGACAATGACAGTACAATCAGAGATAAGGAACAAAGGCTTAAAGAGCTTGAGAGAAAACATGTTCAGGCAGAGGAAGAAAAAAGGCAGAGAAAAGTCAAAATAGGTTCTATCGTACAGCGATGTTTGGACTCTTTTAATATTGTCGAAGGGAAGTTGGGGATTTTAGAAAAAGAGATTGATGAATTGAATCGGCGAAGGATCGAAATAAAAAATCAAGTTCAGCGGCAAAACGCGACGATGGGCAGAGGCGGTTCTGCGGCTTTGGGCAATGCTGGCATTGCGGAACGGGCGTCTCGGCATGATTATGATTTGCGTCTGATAGAGACCACTATTCGTGCGATAAAACCAGAAAGGCTTGTGATTCTACAGCGTGAGGTGAGAGAGTTTAAGCCGAGAATTTTTAATTTGAAAAATACCGTTTAGTGAAAATTCATTGTGTTTGTTGAATTATTTTTCAAAATTTTTATGACTTCAAGAGAGCTTAGAAAGAAATACATAAAGTTTTTTATAAAAAAGGGACATGTTGAGATTCCTTCAGCTTCTTTAATTCCTGAAAACGATCCATCTGCCCTATTTATATCCGCGGGAATGCATCCTTTGGTTCCCTATCTTCTTGGTGAGCCTCATCCTGCGGGAAGACGTCTGGTTAACGTGCAAAAATGTATTCGTTTCACTGATATTGAGGAAATTGGAGATACGTACCATCACACTTTTATCGAAATGCTTGGCAATTGGTCGCTTGGGGATCCAAAAGCGAACGATGGCATCGGCCTTGGTTATTCTAAATCGGAGGCGATCAGATGGAGCTTTGAATTTTTGACCGATGAAAAATGGCTGGGTCTTGATCCATCTCGCTTATATTTTACGGTATTTGCCGGAGATGAGAATGTGCCGCGTGATGAAGAAGCCGTCGAGATATGGCGCAAATTGGGAATTGCGCGGAATCATATTTTTTACCTGCCAAAATCTGAAAATTTTTGGGATCTTGGCGGAGGAACTGGACCGTGCGGTCCATCCTCGGAAATTTATTACGATCTCGATCCCAAACGTAGAAAATGTTCTTCCAACTGCGATCCGAGTTGTGATTGCGGAAAATATCTTGAAATTTGGAATAATGTTTTTATGGAATATGAAAAAATAGATGAGGGAACTCGCATTCTGGCTCTTCGCCATGCCGGCACCGATTTGAACTTTGAAAATAAAATACCGGGACGAAAAGATACTTCATTAAATGACAAAGGCAGGGAAAATTCAAAAAAAATTGCTGGCACAATCGCAGAATTTGCTCCGGAAATTATTATTACTTCTCCGCTAAAAAGGGCGAAAGAAACGGCAGAGCTTGTCAGTCCCAATGGAGTTGCAATTCTTGAAGATGAATTGTTGATAGAGCGTTCTATGGGTAAAATAGAGGGGATGAGGAGAGAGGATGCGGAAAAGAAATTCAAAAATTTACCATCGATTAAACGCAGGGGAATCATTTATTGGACAAATCCTCCGGAAGGGGAAGAGTTGCGGGAGACTTTTGAGAGGGCGAAAGAAATAGTTGGAAAAATAAAGAAAAAATACAGAGGTAAAAAAGTTCTCATAGTTTCCCATGGTGATTTATTGGATTCTCTTCACGCTTATTTTAATGGTCTTGCGCCAGAAAAAACTTTAGCCACTTATTATGAAAATCTTTCTTCGAATATTTATGAAGTTTACGACTATAAAAAATTAAAGCAGAAGAACATTGACACAGGTATGGGCATGGAGAGGATATTTGCGGTTTTGAACGGGCTTGATGACAATTATAAAACCGATCTTTTTTTACCTATTATTTCAAAAATAGAAGAGCTTTGCGGCAAAAAATATGGTGAGAACAAAGAGGATACTTTTGCTTTCCGTGTGATAGCGGATCACATACGCGCGGCGAGTTTTGTTCTCGGAGACGAGCATGGCGTTGTCCCCTCTAACGTTGAACAGGGCTATATTTTGCGCAGACTAATCCGCCGTGCCGTCCGTTTTGCAAAGAAGCTCGGTATAAGAGAGGGAGAAAATTTTACAAAAAAAATCGCGGAAGTTGTTGTGAGTGAGTACAAAGATATTTATTCAGAGCTTGAAAAGAATCAGGACAGAGTTTTCGAGGAACTGGAAAAAGAGGAAAATAAATTTGGGAAAACTCTCGAAAAAGGTTTGAAAGAATTTAAAAAACTTTCCGATGGGGGAATTAGCGGAAAAGAGGCGTTTTATCTTTTCTCGACTTATGGGTTCCCCTTTGGAATTACGCGTGAACTTGCGGCGGAGCAGAATATTAAAATCGACGAAGTAGAATTTGGCCGAGAATTTGAAAAACATCAAAATTTATCCCGCAAGGGCGCTCTTAAAAAGTTTAAGGGCGGGCTTGGGGAGCGTTCTCTCGCGACAACAAATTTGCATACTGCGACGCATTTGCTTCACGCGGCACTCCGTGATGTGCTTGGCAAGCATGTTGAACAGAAGGGCAGTAATATTACGGCCGAGCGTTTGCGGTTTGATTTTTCTTATTCTGAAAAATTGACCGACGAGCAAAAAAAACTAATCGAAGGTTTGGTTAACGGGCAGATTGAGAAAGACTTGCCGGTTAAAATGGAAGTTGTGTCTTTGGATGAAGCGAAAAAGAATGGGGCAATCGGACTTTTTGAGCAAAAGTATGGTGACAAAGTCAAAGTTTTCACGATCGGGAATTTTTCGAAAGAGATATGCGGCGGACCTCACGCGAAGCGTACGGGTGAGCTTGGAAAATTCAAAATAAAAAAAGAAGAATCTTCGAGCGCGGGCGTTAGAAGAATAAAAGCTGTGCTTTCAAATTGAGCAAAGCGCGGTTTTTTTTGAAAAATTTAAAAAGTGAGGCTTTGCATGAAGCCTAGTTTTTTTCCAAAGAATTTTTGGTAATAAAAAAGACGAATCGGTTGTAGAAGCTGTCCAAATCGAATATTAAAAAGGTAGCCGGTGAAGAGATGTTTTGAACTGTTGTTGATAGAAAACCTGTTTATTAGAATTTTCTATTGTGTTATAATGCTTTTAAGATAATTTTTGAATTCTAGAATGCGAATTTTAGTTCGCAGGTTTTAGCTTGACTTACGCTGTAAGTATAATAAAAATGAGTTTTTTCAACTTTAAAAAAAAAGACAAAGTAAAACTCAGTGATTATGCACTTGCTCTTGATATAGGAACTGCGGTGGTCAAGGCATTGGTTGTGAAGATTAATTATAGAGAAGGTATAGGACATATTATAGGAGTCGGACGGACAAAACAGCGTTTGGGCGACATGCATGCTGGCACCGTTGCGAATATCGAAGGTGTCGTGGCGACTTCGGCGAAAGCTGTAAATGAAGCGGCGGAGATGGCAGGGGTCAAGCCGAATCAGGCGGTTCTTGGGATTGCCGGAGAGCTTGTAAAGGGTGCGAAAACGATAGTGCATTACGAGAGACTGCAGCCTGATACAAAAATCGATAGCAAAGAGCTTCACGAAATCATAGAAAAAGTTCAATATAAAGCTTTTGATAGGGTTCGTAAACAGCTGGCTTGGGAAACTGGGCATAGTGAGATTGATGTGAAGCTGATAAACGCGGCTGTCGTCGATGTACATATCGATGGCTATCGCGTGACGAATCCACTTGGGTTTCAGGGCAAGGATGTCAGTATTGGAATTTTCAATGCCTATGCGCCGCTTGTTCATCTTGGAGCTCTGCAGACGATTGCTTCAGACCTTGGTTTGGATCTTTTGAGTATTACGGCAGAGCCCTATGCTGTGGCGCGAGGGGCGAGCGAAGACACAGAAGAATTTGGAGCAATATTTATAGATGTTGGC
>CAYMJO010000011.1:12855-22455 GCA_964391305.1 uncultured Candidatus Saccharibacteria bacterium
GAGGCACGACGGACATCGCTGTCGTTCATAAAGGCGGAGTCGAAGGGACGAAAATGCTGGCTTTGGGCGGTCGTGCTTTTACGAAAAGGCTTGCGGATAAGTTGGGCAAGAGCTTTGAAGATGCGGAGCGTGTCAAGCTTAAGTATTCTGCGGATCGTCTTAGTCCGGAGGCTATGGTCAAAATCAAAGAGCTTTTTGAGGGAGATGTCAGGGTTTGGCTATCTGGAGTTGAACTTGCCTTGAGCGAGTTCAGAGGAATAGATTTGCTGCCCTCTAAAATATTTTTGTGTGGTGGAGGATCGCTTCTTCCCGGAATAAAAGAAGCTCTGTTGTCGCCTCATTGGGTGGAGAATCTGCCGTTTGCTCGCCAGCCGAAGGTTTCGTATATAGAACCCTCCAATGTTAGAGATGTAGTGGATAAAACGGGCAAGCTTAAGGAAGCTTCCGATATCACTCCGATGACTTTGGCCAATGTGGCGATTGAACTTGCTGGCGAGGAAGGAGTTGTGTCAAAAATATTGAGGAGTGTTGTAGGCGTTATACAAACTTAATACGTTTCTAACTATTCTAAATGTCATTTTTAAAAAGCAATTGTAACGTATGGGATATTTATTATGAAGTTAATTTATTTAGAACTTGAAGAGGAGATCACTTCTGTAATTGACAAACTTGGAAAAGTGTCTGATGCAGAGGTTACTTTGGTTTTGCCCAAAAGAGCTAATTTGATACAGAGTATCATTAATTTGAAACTTCTCAAAAAGCATGCTTCCATGTTGGGCAAGGATATTGTTTTGGTGACTTCGGATTCTGTTGGTGTGAATCTGGCAAAGAGAGCCGGTCTTCGAGCCCAACATAGGGTTGATGCCCAGCCTTCGGATGAAGCGGATAATCAGGAGATTTCGCTCGAAAAAAAAATTCCAGCTAGAGAATCCGCGAAGAGGTCTGGAAAAAAAGTCGGGGTAAAGAAAATTAAAAGCTATAAGCAAATCCAGAAAGATGGGATAGGAATAAAAAAAATAGCGGGAGCTTCTTTTCAAAAAGGCAAGAAAAAAGATCTTCCCAAAGAAATTGCCCTTGTTTCCAAAAGAAGAATAGCGGTTGTGCTGGTAATGGTGCTAGTTGTTTTAGTTGGAGTTGCCGGATATGTTTATTTTTATTTACCCAAGGCAACGGTGACTTTATTTTTAAAGACAGATAAAATATCGAATGATGCAAAAATCATGGTGAAGAGAGATGCAGAATCTTACGATAAAGCTTCAAATATTATTCACGGGGAGATCTACGAGGTGGAAAAAGAAGGCACCAAAAAAAGAGAGACGAGCGGAAAAAAGCAAGTAGGCCTGAAAGCGCAGGGCACGATAACTATTTATAATAATTACCAGACGACTCCGCGTACCATTGTGAAGTCTCGTTTTCAAGCTCCGGAAGGTAAGATATTTTGGTCTATGAAAGACGTAACTTTGCCCGGCTACACTGATACAGGCGGAGGCAACAAAGTACCGGGAATTGTTACTGTGTCTGTGGAAGCAGAAAAGCCAGGCGAGGAGTATAATATCGGTGCCGCTAAATTTATTCTGCCGGCGCTTGATCCGACTCTGCAAAAGGATATTTACGCAGAGAGCTCTACGGCGATGGTTGGCGGAAAGTCCGAGGAGGTTCGTGTTGTTTCGGGGGATGATCTTAAGAAAGTCGAGGAAGAGCTTGCGCGTGAACTCGCGGAAAAAGTCGTGAGTGATTTTTTGAGTAAAGATCGAATTATTTTTTCCGATGGCTGCAAGATTGAGACACTCGATTACAGTCCAAGCAAAGCGAAGGAAGAAGAAGCTGCGGATTTTGAATTAAAGCTGAAGTTGAAGTTTACTTTTCTTTCTTTTAAAGAGGATGACGTTAAAAAAGTTTCCCAGGATGATATAAGGGAAGTTGTGCCGTCTGATAAATTTTTAATAAAAGAAGGAGAGAAGAATTTGAGTTACGATCTTTTGAAAGAGGATATTGATCATGGTAAAATGGAGATCATGTTTCACGAGGAGAAAATGTTAGCTAAAAATTTAGATAAAACAAGGATTAAGGAAGAGATAAAAGGACTGGATGAGCAGGCCGTCCGAAAGGTTCTTTCTAAGAATGAAGATATTGAAAATGTGAAAATTGAATTTTGGCCATTTTGGGTTAAAAAAATTTCAAGAAGAGATAATAGAGTGGATATTAAGCTACGCATGCGAAATTAAAGATTGTGGATACTTTTGAATGGTTTTCAATCTTTGATAAGTCTTGGCGGATCTTGGTGTCTACTTTTTTTGGCTAATTATAGGGCTTTTGCGGCCTGTGGACGCATTTTATTCGCGTAAATTTGCGGTATGTGCTATAATTGGCTGGAACTTGGCAGATAGTATTGACAAGCCGTATTTTTTGCGGTATTGTTAGCTTTATATATAAAGAAGATGTCTAAAAAGAGGAAAAATTTTACTGCGGATGGCAAAAAATCCGGTTATAATGGGAAAAAAGGTGATATTATAGAGATCGAAGGGACTGTTCTGGAGAATTTACCGAATGCGACCTTTAAAGTGAGGTTAAAAAATGGACACGAGATTCTTGGCCATATTTCAGGTAGAATGAGAATGAATTTCATTCGTCTTCTGCCTGGTGACGATGTTACTGTTGAAATGACGCCGTATGATTTGACGAAGGGAAGAATCGTCAAAAGGCATGGCAAATGATTTTAAATTTGATTATTTGCTGTCGGATTCTTATCATCTGACAATTAAAAATTTTTGTTAATTTATGAAAGTTCGTGCTTCGGTTAAAAAGATATGCGATCAATGCAAGATCATAAGGCGCAAGGGTGTCGTGCGTGTTATTTGTAAAAATCCTAAACATAAGCAAAGACAGGGCTGAACTTTATCATTAGTTTTTGATTGTTAGAATTGCAACATTGAAATTTTCTAACATCCAATATCCAATACCCAATTTATGGCACGTATCGCTGGTATCAGTTTACCGCAGAAAAAGAGAATAGAGATTGCTCTAACTTATATATATGGCATAGGTCGTTCTTCGAGTAACGATATTTTAAAAGAGGCGGATATTGATCCGGATACCAAAACTGATAAATTGACCGCTCAAGATGAAAGCAGACTTAGAGATATTATAGAGAAGAATTATAAAGTAGAGGGAGAACTGCGTAGGGGAGTTATAATGAACATTAAAAGACTGAAAGAGATTGGTTCGTATCGCGGGTCTAGACATGCGAAGAGATTGCCAAGCCGTGGACAGAGGACGCGTCGCAATTCCAGAACAACGAGAGGCAATGTGCGTGATCGAACAGCGGGAAGCGGTCGTAGACCAGCTGCGCAAAAAACTTAATTAGGATGTTTTTTATTAAAATATGATGAAAAAGGCAGACAAAGAAGACAAAGTAAAAAAATCCCAACCAGGGAAAAGAAAGACTTCACAAAAATCTGTTTCCGAAAAGAAAGGAAAAGAGGGAGCTTCTGCTTATGCTTCTAAAAAAAACAAGAATAGAGAGACAAGAAGAATCCTTAGAGGTCAAGCCCACATCAAATCGACTTATAATAACACAATGGTTACAATTACGGATTTGAATGGGAATGTTCTGTCATGGAACAGCTCGGGGCGTTTAGGCTTTAAGGGAGCGAAAAAATCTACTCCATATGCGGCCTCTTTGGTTGTGGGCAAGCTGGTTCCAAGTATGAAGTCGTATGGCATGGAGGAAATAGACGTTTTTCTGAAGGGAATAGGTGCTGGCAGAGAGTCTGCGGTTAGGGCGTTGCACGGCAATGGTTTTAAAGTCATGTCGATCAAGGATGTCACGCCAATACCTCACAATGGCTGCAGACCTAAAAAACCGAGAAGAGTTTAATTTTTAAAATTATGTCACGATATATTGGTCCAAAATGTAAATTGTGCAGGAGAGAGGGAGAAAAACTTTTTTTGAAAGGGGAGCGTTGTTCTACGCCGAAATGTGCAATGGTTAAAAAAGCTTATCCGCCGGGAATGCACGGTTCCAAGGGAGGCCGTTTGAGCGAGTATGGTTCCCAGCTTCGTGCCAAACAAAAGATAAAAAAGATATACGGGATATTGGAAAGCCAGTTTAAAAATTATTATTTAAAATCTTCCAGAAAAAGAGGAGTCACTGGTGATCTTCTTTTGCGATTTTTAGAGAGTAGATTGGACAATACTGTCTTTAGACTGGGTTTTGCAAAGTCTCGTATTCAGGCAAGACAACTGGTTGATCATGGGGCTATTTCTGTAAATGGCAAAAAGGTCACGATACCTTCTTATCAAATTTCTTCAGGGGATGAAATTGCAATAAGAGAAGCTAAAGGAAATAAGAAATATTTTAAGCTTCTTTTGAAAACCATTTCTAACAAAAATATTCCAGGCTGGTTGTCTTTGGATGTTAAAAATCTTAAGGGAAAAGTGATTGCTTTGCCATCTAGAGAAGATATTGATATGTCTGTTGATACCCGTCTGGTCGTTGAGCTTTATTCTAGATAGTTGCTGGTTTTTAGTTCTGGGCTTTTAGCCCGTTACTTTTTTAAAAAAACGGTGAAGGTCTTGTTATGAAAATTTTGGGGACGACTTGCGATTAACGGCTAACAACTAATAACTAAAATAATTAAACAATCATGGAATCCATACAACTTCCTTCAAAGATCGAATTTTCTAAATTAGAGGATAGAGAGGCAACTTTTGTAATTGATCCTTTGTTTCCAGGGTATGGCATAACAATTGGAAATGCCCTAAGAAGAGTTTTACTTTCTTCTTTGCCGGGAGCCGCTGTTACGGCCGTCAAAATAGAGGGTGTCAATCATGAGTTTTCTGCCATCAAAGACGTCAAAGAAGATATGGTGGAAATTGTTTTAAATCTTAAGAAATTGAGGATGAAAATACATACGGATAAGCCTGTCGTGATGAAAATCTCCAAAAAGGGTAAGGGGAAAGTTTATGCGAAGGACATAGAGGCGAACAGTGATGTAGAGATTGTTAATCCCGATCTTTTGATAGCGACCATGGCGTCCAATAAGGCCAAACTTGATATGGAAATATCGGCAAAAATGGGCAGAGGCTACGTGCCGGTTGAGCAAAGGGACAAAGAGAAGATAGAGCTTGGTACGCTTGCCATAGATTCTATTTATACGCCGATTAGAAGTGTAAGCTTTCAGGTAGATAATGTTCGTGTTGGTCAGATGACTGATTTTGACAAAGTAACTATGCATATCAAGACCGATGGGACGCTTACTCCCAAAGAGGCGGTGGATCAGGCTGCGCAGATTCTCGTCGATCATTTTTCCCTCTTTACGAATGTGAAGAAGAAGAAACATGAGAAACCTCAAAAAGAGAATTTAGCCAAAGAAAAAGTTAAAAAAGAAAAAGTGGCGGATTTAGGAGGAGCGGACGATTCTGTCGAGAACCTTGGTCTTTCAACAAGGACAACCAATGCTTTGTACAGCGCCGGTTTAAAAAAGCTGAGTGACATTGTTTCTAAGAATGAGGAGACATTGCTGGATTTAAACGGGTTTGGTGAAACTGCCCTTAAAGAGGTGAAGAAACTTTTGAAAAAAAAGAAGCTTAATCTCAAAGAATAAAATTACTTTCTTTTGGAAAACTATTAATGTTTTACGGCTAAGATAATGTTACATAAAAAATCTGGGAGAAAACTTTCTAGAAAGAAAAAAGTTCGTAAAGCGCTTTTGAGAAGCCTTGCGACTGCTTTGGTTTTGAATAATGGAATAAAAACTACGGTAGTCAAGGCGAAAGTGCTGCGGCCATATGTTGAAAAGATGATTACAGTGTCGAAGAACAGAACACCCCTAGAGGCAAAGAGGCATCTTAAAGCGAAGCTTTATGACAAAAAAGCTGTGATGCGGGTGCTGAAAAAGTTCTCCAAACGTTATAAGGACCGAAAGGGCGGCTATTTGCGCATAATCAAGCTTGGGACAAGAGACGGAGATTTGGCAAAGATGGCAAGAATAGAATTTGTATAAAACATTGAAATTTCGAGAAAATCCATGGCTAAGAAATCTAAAAAAATTGTAAAGGATAAACGAGCCGAGTACGTAGTTGATGCCAAAGGCAAGGCTCTGGGTAAAGTTGCTTCAAGGTGCGTAGTTTTGTTGATGGGGAAAGGGGAACCGTATTTTGTATACAATAGGGATTTGGGGGCTTTTGTTTCTGTTAAAAATATGAAAGATATTGTTTTTACGGGTGGAAAACTTGAAAAAAAGAAATATCAAAGGTTTACTGGTTATCCTGGACACATAAAGACCATAACGCTCAAGGAACTTTTTGAAAAAAATCCAGAAGAGGTTTTACGTAAGGCGGTTTATGGTATGCTTCCCAAGAATAAGTTGAGAAATGGGAGAATGAAAAGGTTAAAATTTTTATAAATATTAAATTTTCTTATTATGTCGGCAGTAAAAGATAAAATCAAAAAGCGGGCTTCAAAGGGTTTGAAGAAAGCCGCGTATTTTAATGCCGTTGGCAGAAGAAAATCTGCGGTGGCTCGTGTTAAAATTTATAGTGGTGATGGGAAAGTTTTTATTAATAAAAAAAATGCAAAGGAATATTTTCCGATGCTATCTCAACAAAATTTCTTATATCAGCCTCTTAAGATAGTCGGCTTGGAAGATAAGCTCGATGTGAGTGCGATCGTGCTTGGCGGAGGCATTAGGAGCCAAGCTGAAGCGGTAAGACTTGGTGTTTCTAGAGCACTTCTTAAATATAACAAGGATTATCGAAAAACGCTCAAGGCCGAGGGATTTCTTAGAAGAGATCCTCGGGAGAAAGAAAGAAAAAAGTATGGGCTTAAGGGCGCAAGGCGCGCACCGCAGTTTTCAAAACGTTAATTGTCGTGTTGCTGTTTTTCCTTGAAAGATAGTGAAGTTTTTGCATATGTAAATATAAAAAATAGGTAAGAATCCGAAGCCAAGGCTTCGGATTTTATCTTATAGTCAACTGGATTATATTTTTGTCTTTTTTATCTTTTGTGAGAAAGTATAAATTTTCAGAGTCGTTATCAATATAAATTTCTTCACCTAGCTCGGTTCCATCCGGAAACTCGAACACATCGGCAACATTTCTTTTGTCGCGTTCGTCGAGCTCTATAATTTTCAATTTGCGATCGATTACGAAAATCACATACTTGTAGTTTCCGGGATACCAAATGGAGGTGTTAATTTTACTGCTGTACCTTGTGATGGTCTCCGAGTTTTCTATCTGCGGTTCATATGTGAAAATTTCGTGATCGTTTGAATAGAGAAGTAATTCCCCTGTCGATTCCTCTTCGTCGTTGTCCATGCTCCATTCGATGTTTTTTATATCAAGCGCTATGCGTTTTATTTCTGCTTTTGTTTCATTCGCGATGGATTTTTCCATGGGTTCTTTTATCGAATATAGAGCTCCTTCCTTCGTCAACACCGCTTTTTTGCCCTCGGCTGAAATTTCTATTGAATAGTTATCTGAATACTCGAAGTCTTCAGAAATTGTTTCTGGATTTTTTCCATCGAGGTCCATTTTTTTTAGGCTTGATTTGAGTTCTTCTCTCCTGATTTCGTTTCCATCACTGCTTGTTCTTTCTGAATGTTCAGATCCCTCTGTCATTTTTAAAACCACATCGCTTTTTATAAAAAATAGTCCATAGTTGGACGGTTCAAAAGCGAGCACATTGCTTGCTATTTTTTTTGATAATTTTTCTTCGCTCAAATCAAAGAAGTAAAGCCCTTTTTCATTTTTTAAATAAATTCTATTATTAGATGTCGGGTGCCACTTGATTTCTTCTATGTTTGAAAAATCTTCTTTTGTTGATAGATTTTCTATGTTGTGAATTTTTTCAGGTTCGTCGATCGTTAATATGCTGTAATATGGTTTTCCATTCATTTTTGAGCTGATCAGGATTTTTGAAGAATCCGGACTTGGATATAATTTTTCAATTTCTATTTTTGCGGTGGTTTTTTCCGTTGTTGATGCCTTTAGGAGCTTTTCATCAGATGTGAGCTCATCTATTCTTTGGTTTGAAACCTTGAAGTTCTCGATGAATTCGTTGTTTTCATCCTCTCCTTTTTTTATAAAAAAAAGATTTTTTTTATCGGGAGAAAGAACAAAATTTGTTATTTTAGAATCAGACTTGATTTTTGTCTGTGTTGGCTGACTGTAAAAAAGCGTTACATACCTTGCCCATGTTACGAATTCGGGGATGACTTCGAACTCTTTTTCCCATAATATATATTCTGGCATTTCGACTTTGGCATGATATTTTCCAGGCAGAAGATTGCTGAATCTTTCGTAGCCGAGAGTTGTTATGTCAAAGGGCGCGGATTTACCGTTTACCGTTGCGACGGCGGTAGTGGGATTGTGCGCGATCATTATCATGCCGACCTTTTGGATTTTGTTTTCTTCGAAGTTGTATCTATATCCTTTCGCATATAAAATCAAAGCCGGCGCTGTCACGAAAAACAACAGCACCAATAGTGAAATTATTATTCGGCGTTTCAGCAGAGATAGAGCCATGCACTCTATTATAGTGCCGGTGTTGTAAATGTCAATTTATGTGCAATCCGAGGATATTTTGCGGAACGTAGTCTGATCGATTTGATGCGTGTTTGGAATAGAATTGAGGTGTTAAAGTTTTCTTGTTTTTGCAAGAGCAGTAATTGCTTTAATTTTAGTATTTTTTATTTGAGTTTGATTTTGCATTCCGAATGAATTCGTATATTTGAAATGATCTTGTCAGAATCTGTGTTAAATAGTACAATAACTTTGATTGAAATTAGATTATCGATTATGAAAAAAACTAGACTCTTGCTAGCTAGGCACGGAGGGACTTTGTGGCATGAGAATAATCAAGTTGTCGGCCAAAAAAATGCGGAGCTTTCCATGAAAGGTCTTGAGCGCGCCGAAAAACTGGCGAGGTTTCTAAGAAATGAAAAGATAGACCTAATCTATTCTTCCAGCCTTGGACGGTCTTTTGACACGGCAAAAGTCATTGCGAAGTATCATAGGCTTAGGGTTATTCCGTCCACTGAACTGGTCGAGCGTGGATTTGGCAAACTTGAAGGCATGGACAAAAAGAAAGTCATTCATGAGCTTGGAAGATTGAAAGATCCTGTTTTGGAGCCTTCTGAAGGGGAAAGTGCCTATGATTTTGAAAAGCGTGTTATTGGATTTGTTGAAAGAATTATTGAAACCGACAAGGGCAAGACAATTCTTATTGTTTCTCATGAAGGCATGATTAGAGTAGCCCAGAAATATCTTACACGTTTTGACAGGACGAGGGATGATGACGATTACGCCGTTTCGTTTTGCGGTCTAACGGAGATGGTGATCAATGATTTGGAAAAAGGCGAAATCGCGGTTAAAAAGTGGGATGAAATAAGCCATTTGTGATATGGGTTTTTGTTTTTATTGACTTGTTTTTTTAGAAAAGTTATATTGGTTTGAAACACCCAAAATGTCCGAGATGTATGCCTGCAGACATACAGGCAATTTTAGCTTGATAAGAGACAGAAATGGATTGTTTGAATTATTTTAGGGTCTTGCCCAGCAAAAAATGATATAATTGCTGGGAAGGCCTATGAAATATAG
>CAYMJO010000012.1:0-20935 GCA_964391305.1 uncultured Candidatus Saccharibacteria bacterium
AGTAGGACATTTCTAAATCCTTGGAAGTAGGACATTTCTATTTCCCGTTGACATTCCACCAAAAACGGCTTGACAAAAATTTGGATTTGTATAGAATAAGCTAATTCCGTTCTTTTCAATTCAACCAATTCACCAAAGCTAACCCCCAAAGAAAGAGAAAAAAACATGGAAACGCAAATTTTAATACTAACGGAAGCTCAAAAAGAACAAAAAAGGCAAAATACAGAAACAGAACTAGTCATCGAAGAGCTAATGTTCTTCGAAGGAAAGAAAGAAAAATGGCACGGCAAGCGGAGAATCTGGAGGAAGTGGTTTATGAGAGCGGAACAAAATGGTGAACAAAATAGTCACCATTAGTTATTACTTAGTAGTTCATTTTTCGCCCATAGTTCTATAACTATGGGGGAGCCTGAAAAATGAACTATTTTTTTATAAAAAGAACAATTTAAAATCTCTGAATTTTGCCGAAGCAGAAAGAAAAAACTGATATTTTTCCCACGGCAGGCTTGCGCCTGTTCTCCAACTGCCTCTATAATACAATAATACCACGTTTTCATCCAATTGACAAAATTGTTTTGAAATACTAAAATTAGGCTGTAAACAAGCTTAACATTTAAAAAATATTTTAGCTTTTTAATATGTCCGGCCATTCCAAATGGGCGACAATCAAGCATAAAAAAGGCGCGATCGACGCGAAGCGCGGCGCGGTTTTTACAAAGGCGGCAAAAATGATCACGATAGCGGCAAAAGAAGGCGGAGGCGATCCTGAATCCAATTTCAAGCTTAGGCTCGCGATCGAGAAGGCAAGATCGGTCAATATGCCAAAAGACAACATCGCGCGGGCAATAGGAAAGGGTACGGGCGAAATCAAAGGAGCAACGATTGAGCCACTAAAAATAGAAGCGTACGCCGCGGGAGGAGCCGCTTTTATCGTCGAGGCAATCACGGACAACAAGAACAGAACGCTTGGTGAAATCAGAAATATCATCACAAGACACGGAGGCAAGATGGCGGAATCAGGAAGCGTCGCGTTCCAGTTTGACAAGATTGGAATAATAAGAATCTCGGACAAAATCGAACTCGCCAAAAAAGAAGAGATCGAGCTCGCGGCAATCGACGCGGGAGCAAGCGATTTGAAAAGCAGTGATGAAACAATTGAAATTTTTACAAAGCCTGAAGAACTCGAAGGCGTGAAAAATAATTTAAAAAATGTTAAAATAGACAGTGCGGAGATCGAACTGGTTCCGAAGAATCGCGTGGAGCTTTCACCGGCAGACAAAGCAAAGATAGAAAAGCTATTTGAAGAGCTTGGAAACCATGAAGATGTGAATGAAATATATAGCACCACAAACTAATGAGAACAATTCTTGGAATAGATCCTGGCACCGCGACAACTGGATACGCCGTCTTAAAAATTTTTAAAAAAGAACCAACGCTTATCGAGTATGGATGTATTAAAACAAACGCACGGCTTAAACTTCCCGAAAGACTTTTAATCATTTCCAAAGATTTAAAAAAAATCATCTCGAAACACAAACCAAAAGAAATCGCGGTCGAGGAAATCTTCTTCGCAAAAAACGCCAAGACGGCGATTTCCGTCGGACACGCGAGAGGAGCGATACTCTTAACCGCGCGCGAAAAAAAATTAAAAATTTTCGAATACACGCCGCTTCAGACAAAACAGGCTGTCACCGGTTACGGGCGAGCGACAAAACACCAGATGCAACACATGGTAAAGTCCATCTTAAAACTAGACCGCATTCCAAAACCGGATGATGCCGCGGACGCAATAGCCATCGCACTGTGCCATCTTAATAGCACCAAGCACTAAGCTACTTTTAAAAAGAAAGCTTAGAGCTTAGTACTTATATGAATAAACGATTCCTGACAATATTATTATCTATAACAGCTATTATTTTGACAGCCTGTTTCGTCGTGCCTGCAATAGCGCAGGAAATAGAAAAACCAGCGCCGGAGGGAACGGAGGAACTGCCGAAACGCCTCCTTGAAGCCGTAGCCGGCGAAGACCAAAACGTACCAGTCGGAAGCAAGGTAATCTTCGACGGATCAAAGTCGGTAAATTCAAAGGATGGAGAACTTAAATACACATGGGATTTTGGAGATGGAACCATAGTTGAGGGAGTAAACGAACTGCATATTTACAATGAGCCGGGAACTTATAAGGTGCTCCTGACTGTCAATAATGGAGAGGAGCAAAACACCGACGAACTCATCGTGTCGGTATATGAAAACCTTGTTATATTAATCACAGACAAAACTCCCGACGAAGAAAAACTCCGAGAGATAGAACATTTCGCGGCAAGAGAGGGAGTTTTGATAATACGAATTCAGGACTTAAGCGGTCAACCAGACTACATCGCTGTGGAAGAATTCGCAAAGAAGCTCGCGGAAGAAAAGACCAACCTGCAAAAATCAGGTATTATCATAGACTGGACTAGCGGAAGCGTCGGTCTGAATGCTCTGACAAAATTCGCGCAGAAAGCAGAAAAAATAGAAGAGCTTGATTTCACTCACAAGGTGATAGTCTCCATAACAAACAAACCTTCGGTAACATCCAGAATCGCGCAACAAACATTTGATATTCTTAAACCTGAATACATTCTGCTCACCGGAGACTCCGCGCTGCATCCCATCATTACGGCCAAAACATCCGAGAATGTCTTAAAAGAAGTCAGAACATCTTTTATAGACTACAAGCTGATCGGAATTCACAGCGAACGCAGCATCAAAAAGCTTGGCTGGACAAATTTTCTCTCGTACGCCATAAATTTCATGGTAAACAAGGGAGTACCCATAAACACAATTCTCCTGATACTGATGATACCGGTTATCGCGACAATAGTCGCATTCGCCCGCCAAGTGATAGGCATCAAAGCTTTTGGTATCTATATCCCCTCAATTATTACATTAGCTCTTCTCGTAACAGGAATAAAATACGGGCTTGCGATATTCATAATAGTCCTTGTTGTAGCCACACTTATAAGATTTTTGATGAAATATCTGAAAATTCTCTATCTGCCGCGCATGGCAATAATGTTGACGGTTCTGGCATTCACAATCCTTGCGATGTTCGCATTCGGCGCAATGACAATGCGAACCGGATTTATCGCAATATCAATATTTCCAATCATTATAATAACAATCTTGGCGGAAGAATTTGTAAAAGCCCAGATTGAAAAAGGCCTCTCCTCCGCGATTCAACTCGCGATAGAAACCCTCATAATTTCTGTGCTCTGTTACTATCTAGTCAGCTGGGAAGATTTAAGAACGTTCTTTTTAAGCTATCCCGAAACAATTCTCCTAACGCTCGCTATAAATTATTTCCTCGGCAAATGGACCGGACTACGCGTTTTCGAATACTTTAGATTCAAAGAACTGCGAAAAAAACATAGAGCATAGAGCCTAAGCCAATTCACTCTAAACTTTATGTTCCAGCTCTAATCCATAAGCTCATGTCTAGCCAAATTCTCGGGATGAATGCACGCAACCTATTGTACATTCATCCCTCAAACAAACGTCGTGCCATAAGAATTGCGGATTCGAAGCTCAAGACAAAACTTGTGCTCGAGAACGCAGATATCCCAACCCCAAAACTTTTGGGGGTTATTAAAAATACAAAACAACTCGAGAAATTTGACTGGCAAAGCCTCCCGGAAAGTTTCGCACTCAAACCAAACGGCGGCATGGGCGGAGAAGGAATAGTCGTTATAACCAAAAAGAGTCAAGATGAAACAGGAGAGGCGATATGGCTTGATACGGACGGACAGAAATGGACCAAGGAAAGTTTCAAAAAACATATCATGAATATTTTGGATGGAAACTTTTCCCTGCACAACACGCCCGACATAGCCTTCTTTGAAAAGAAACTGCTCATACATAAATCTTTTAGAAAGTTCACCTATAAAGGCGTTCCTGACATTAGGGTTATCGTTTACAACAATATACCAATAATGGCTATGGTTCGTCTTCCCACCAAATGGTCCTCTGGAAAAGCCAATATGATGCAGGGAGCAGTCGGTGTCGGCATAGATATGGCAAGCGGGGTTACAACATCCTCATCTATTAAAAAACCTATCAGAAAATTTATCAGCAAACATCCAGACACCGCTCAAGATCTTGAGGGTTTTGAAGTTCCATATTGGGATGAAATATTGGAAACATCCATACGTTGCCAGAAGATCACCGGCATTGGTTATCTTGGAGTTGATGTCGCCATAGATGAAAAAAACGGGCCAATGATATTCGAGCTGAACGCAAGACCGGGACTTGAAATCCAAAATGTAAACCGAGCCCCGCTAGCAACTCGGCTAAGAAGAGTCGAAGGGCTTGAAGTCAATTCGGTGGAGAAAGGAGTTCGTCTCGCCAAAGAGCTTTTTGGAGGACGATTCAAAAAAAGAGAGGAAGACATTTCAAGAAAAACGGTTATAGGCACGACTGAACAAATTGATATAATTTCTCCTGACGGATCCCGCAGCAGGGTCCTCGCAAAAATCGATACTGGCGCGGGACTCTCCTCTATTTACACTGACCTTTCAGAAAAACTCGGGCTGAAAAAAATGAACGAGAGCATAACTATCAAAAAACCTACTGGGAAAACAAAAAGACCTCTCGTAGAGCTGACATTTAGCGTAGGGGGAGAAAAAATCGCGACCAAGGCATCGCTTATCGAAAGAGATCAGGCGAAATATCCCGTAATTCTCGGCCGGAGAGACACTAAAAATTTCCTCATTGATCCTTCAAAAAAAGAAGAGCCCACAACGACAAAGAATAAGAAAATCGATTATAAAAAAATCGACGAGATTATCACAAACACGAATAAAAAGCTTCCCCATCTTTCGCACCTTGTCCCAATAAATTTCAACGAGGAACGGAAAAAATTTTTCAAAGAAAAAAATTATAATCCGCAATTTACATACGAAGCTCCATTCGCGAACGATCTGGATTTGCTAAGAACTCGTCTGGAAAAAATCAAGCTTGACAATTCTGTCCTTGGAAAAATTTTTGATAAAAAAAAGAGCGAGGTCCAAAAAAAAATCGAGCTTATACAATCAATTGGCAAAGAGGACTTTACAAAAAAATCGATTGCGCTCCACGGCGAGCCGTCCGACGAGCTCATAGAATACGCAAGTGGGAACTTTGAAAACAAAAACATATCAAAAAAAGTAGAATCCTTTCTGTCATTTGGAGAGACTTTGAAAATAATAAAAAACAAGCTGGATGATACAGGAATAAAATACAAGCTTGTTACAGCAAACGAATTGCCCGCAAGAATAAAAATAACAACAACAGAAAAAATCACCCTAATAAACATAAGAAACGATGTAAAGTTTAAAAAAAACGATCTTTTGGGCACGCTGGCTCACGAAATAGACACGCATCTTTTCAGACATGAAAATGGTAAATTACAGCCGTACAAAATATTCTCGGAGGGATTCGCAGAATACCAGACGACGGAAGAAGGACTGGCAGTTTACAACAAAGAACGCAATTACAAAAATCCAAGAAAGTTCGACACAAAAGCTCTGAACGTGCTAGCCATAAAAGATGCCCTCACGGAATCCTTCTGCGATGTTTACAAAAATTTAAGAAAACTTGGCGTTCTTCCAAAGACAGCTTTTGGCATCACATACAAAACCAAGCGTGGGCTTTCAGACACCTCGAAAGCAGGCGCGTTCACCAAAAATTATATTTATCTGAAAGGGAAATTAATGATAGACGAATTTATAAAAAATGGCGGGGATTTGAGAAAACTTTACATCGGCAAAATAGGCATTGGCGACCTCGTCGGCGTATCCAAAATGGAAGGAATAAAAAAGGCAAAATATCTGCCCGATTGGCTAAAGGATAAAAAATAGCCAATGACATTTTCTTAATTTACAGCATTATGAAAAATAACCCGAAAGAATACTTTTCCATCGAGGATTTTGAAAAATACAAAACTTCATATCTAACAACACGCTCGATAATCGACGAGGCTTTAAGACGAAATATCAATGTGGAAATTCTTGATCGTGATAAAAATATACAATTGGAAAAAGGTGGAGTGATAAGACGATTTTATACATCGACGACTTCCCTCACCGATCCCGTTGGAATCCGTATTGCAAGCAACAAAGAAAGCTCCCGTACATTACTTAAAAAAAACGACGTGCCTACACCACAATACGTTTATCTGGAATTCAACGAACCCCTTCCTCAAAGATTGCCTCTAAAATTCCCCGTGGTGATAAAGCCCGCCGAAGGAACTTCAGGCGGAAAGGGAGTTTTTACGAACATAGAAAATTACAGCGAGTTAAAAAAACATTATTCCATTGTCAAAAAAATCGCAGCGACGCATAAATCGGGAATTTTAATAGAAGAACTGGTAGACGGGGAAGACTTCAGAGCGCTGGTCATAAATTTCAAGGACGTGAAGATCATCAAAAGAATTCCCGCGCATGTAGTCGGAGATGGAAAATCGACCGTGAAAGAATTGTTATTGAGAAAAAATCAGGATCCCCGCCGTGGAGACAGTTATTCCTTTCCAATGTTCAAAATAAAAATGAATGACGAGGTGAAAAGAACTCTGGCAAAAAAGGAATTGACTTTTGATTCCGTGCCATCGAGCAAAGAAACAGTCTTTTTAAGAAAAAACGCAAACCTAACAACCGGCGGAGAGACCAACGAGATTACAGACACGGTACCAAACGAAACCATACAGATGTGCAAAAAAATAGCGGTAGCCGTCAATCTCAATATAGTCGGCATTGATATTATATCGCAAGATATTTCAAAACCTCTGTCTCAAAACAATGGAAAAATTATAGAAATAAATGATAATCCCGGCTTCAACGGATTTCTGTTTCCAACGAAAGGTAAAAGCTACAACCCATCCGAAAAAATAGTACAAATGCTTTTTAAATAAAATAAGAAATGCCAACCAAGAATAAAAATATAGACTGGTTCGAATGTCTTGAACAAGACATGGTTATTTTAACAAAAACTGCCCAAAAAAATGGATTGGATGTCGAAGTTCTAATGCCCAAAAAAAGTCTCATCAGACTAAGCCTTAATGGGAAAAGCATATTGATAAAAGCCACCAAATTTCCAACGACATCAAGTGTCGCACGCTCGATGGCAGATGATAAAGCGGTCACCTATTATTTCCTCAAAAGAGCCGGCATCCATATACCAAAAAGCAAAGTTGTAAACAGCGTGGAAGAAGGAATCAAAATTGCCGACAAAATACCGTCGCCTTGGGTCATAAAGCCCATTGTCGGATCCGGAGGAAAAAATATAACGGCCCATATAAAAAATTCCGAGGATATCAGAAACACTCTCAAAAACATACTCGCAAATTCAGAAGAAGCCATTATACAAAACTGGATAGATGGCGACGATTTCAGAATACTGATCGTCAACGGCAAATATGCCGCGGCATTGCAAAGAATTCCAGCCTCCATCACCGCGGACGGAAAACACACTATAAAAAAGCTTATAGAAATTGAGAATAAAAAAGATTATAGGGCAAAAGACTATTCAAAACCTTTAAAAACAATTTATCTTGATGAAGAAATAAAAAGAAAACTCGAAGAAGCCGGACTTTCTTTAGATTCAATCCCAAAAAAATCCGACCATATACAACTGCGCTTCCGGGCAAACCATGCACTTGGAGGATCTACAAAAGACGCAACAGATATTGTACATCCCCAAACCAGAAAGCTTTCGGAAAAAGCCGCGAAAATACTAGATTTAAACTTTGCTGGAATTGACATCTTGGCAAAAGACATAAAAAAGCCCCTCGACGAAAAAAACGGGGTCATAAATGAAGTAAACGCGACTCCGCTAATATATTTTCACCATCTCCCAACGGAAGGAAAATCAAGAGACGTGGCAAGCAAAATAATCGAGTTTCTAAAAGAAAAAGCTTTTTAAATAAAAAATAAATGAAAAATCACTCGCCCGAAGAAACAAAGAACATACAAAGAGAAATTGCACCAAAAAATCAAGAGATTATAGAAATTGATCCCGAAGGCTGGTTTGATATTTTGGAGGGTCTTGATTTTGAAATAATTAACGTAATATCCGGAAAAATAACAAACAAAGAGAAAAAAACACTTTTCAGTGGAGATACAGTAATTCCATCTATCAAGTATGATAAAAAGAAAATAGAAGAAACATTGCAAAAAACGCAAGGTTCTATCAAAACGCTGGAAGAAAAACAAAGAGAAATTCCGAAGCTAAAAGATTTTAAGAAAACCATAAAGGGGGAAATAGCGAAAGAACAGGATGTAAATACAAAAATAGTGATGCATATGTACAGGGAAAAAATAAACTTTATCAAGGCACAGTACTTGATGCTTGAAAAGATACAGAAAAGAATAAAGTTAGAACAAAGCCCAATATTAGATCACGCTGAAGACACTAATAGTTCCAAAAACAAAATCGACCTACTAAATCGGCACATTAGAATGCTATCCGATTTTATATACGAGCCAGAAAAAGTGATCTTGCTAAGCAGGCAAAGGGAGAAATTTCGCGATAAAACAGCCATCGATAATTTTAAAAAAGAGATTAAAGATAATAATCAAGAAAAGTACAATCTAGCCTTGAAGCTCTTTAGGCAGGAAATAATTTCGATAAAAAGAGAAGGTTCAACACGAAACGACAACACTCAAATAAACTTATGTAATGAAGCGATCGAGGTTTTAGAAGAAACCGCTGGGAAAAACGTTACGAACCTATGGCCGAAAGAAGAAGATGTCAAGAGTATTGAGCTGTTAGAACCAACCGCTATATGCACTAAGGAAGAAGCTTTAGAGATTACAAAAATAGCCTTTAAAGAAATATTCAATATCGGCGGTGATTACACTATTGAGTACAGTCCAAATCCTGATAAGACTACTTTTGAAGTTGATAATGTTGTGAAAAAAATCTATGTCCCTCAAAAAGAAAGAAGCAATTTATTCCCCGTGCTTGTTCATGAAGCAATACACCTTCTACGACGAGGAGCTTTTTATCAGCCATCTGAATACCCAAAATCACCACTGCAAAAAGAACCTCTCATCAGATTCAGACTACTAGAAAAAGGAACCTCAAGGTATCTCGCCACAGAAGAAGGGATATCCGATGTTATGCAGGCTTTGGCAGAAGAGATATCAGACACCCCCGAACACAATTTCAGCCTGTTAGCAATGAATTTAGCAGAAAGATACAACTTCATAGATACCTATAACAAGCTTCTAAAAATTTTGAAGCCATACAACTACAAAAAAATACCAGCAGAAAAAATAAAAGAAACAAGAACTACAAAAGAAACCTTGGCACTTAAACTTTCGCAGGAAGCGGCATTGAGCGCCACATTGAGAGTTTTCAGAGGATCAAATGGAAAAAAGCCGGGTGTTCTATACACGAAAGACATAGTATACTCAAAAGGAGACCGCGTAGTTCTTGATTTATATAACAAAGATAAGGATACTTTCTATAAATTATTCGTAGGAAAAATTGGAATCAACGAACTGGAAGTTATTGGCAAGCTAGATGTATATAACAAAGATATATCTCAATATTTAAAAAAAATGGTTGAAATATTCAAGATAAAGTTTCAAACTGCTCAAAAAATGAAAACTTTTCTCAAAAAAAAAGCACAAGATTTAAAAAATAACAAAATTTAAAAAATATGGAAATAAAATCCGATGGATATAATCAACTTGGGCCATCCGCAAAAATTATATACGACGAGGCTCAAAAAATCGGAATAGAAGCCAAAATTCTCAACGCGGAAAAAAGCTATCTTGAATTATCGAAAGCGGGAAAAAGTTTTATTACGACAGCAAGTCGTTTCCCGTTCTTAAGCGCGGTGTCATCCAGTATTGCATGCGACAAAGAAATGACGAATCTGCTGATCGACAGAGCGGGAATACAAATTCCGGGCTCAAAAAAAGTAAAGACAAAGACAGAAGCTTTGAAAATTGCCAAAGATGTCGGTTTTCCGCTCGTGGTCAAACCGACAAAGGGCGCTCACGGCAAAGGAGTTACCTCTGATATAAAAGATCAGAAAACTCTTGAAACCGCCGTAGATATCGCTTTTAAATACGATAAAGAAATTCTTTTAGAAAAACATTGCGAAGGTACGGACTACCGATTACTCGTTTTCAACGGCAAGGTCATCGCGGCACTCAAAAGAATAAACGCAAGAATTTTCGGAGACGGAAAGAGTACAATAGAACAATTAATTGAAAAAGAAAACCAAAACCCAAAAAGAGGCGTGAAATATCAAAAGCCTCTCCAAAAAATTTTTATAGATGAAGACACCAAAGAAGTTTTGGAAAATCAAAACATGACTCTTGAAAGCATCCCCAAAAAAGACCAAGCGGTAAAGCTAAAGAGCAGGGCAAACCAAAGCCTCGGCGGTGAGATCGAAGAGTGTACGGACAAGGTGCATCCAGACTATCAAAAAATGGTAGTCGACGCGGCAAAAGCCCTAAATCTAAAACTCACCGGGGCAGATGTAATAACAACTGATATCACAAAGCCTTTGAAAAAAACAAAAGGCGTTGTCATCGAAGTAAACGATGCGCCAGGATTCCAAATACACCATTTCCCCACTCATGGAAAACCAATAAACGTGGCAAGAATTGTTCTGGAATATCTTTTTAATATAAAAAATGGCAAATAATCAATGTCAAATTTTGACATTGTAGACTGTCGAAAAACTTCGTTTTTTGAGATTTTTTGAAAAACTTTCGGATAACGGGATAAGTGTTATTACCGAAATTTTTCAAAATCCGAGCCTTCGGACAGTCTAAAAGATTTTGTCATTTCGTTTCCACAAATTTCCTTCTACCAACCTGAATCAACATCCCTGATTTAATCTCAATCGCCTTTCGCCAATCTTTCACAACCTCGCCATTAACTCTAACCGCTCCCTGCTCGACAAGCCTTCTCGCTTCCGCCTTGCTCTTGGCAAGCTTTGCTTCAATCACCAAATCAACTATATTAATTTTTTCTTTGGAAATTTTTATCAAAGGAACATCGCTCGGCGTTTCTTTATTTTTGAAAATCTTTATAAACTCATCCTCCGCCTCTTTGGAAACTTTTTCCCCGTGATAAAGCCTGACCATCTCTCGTGCCAAACGCAGTTTCGCATCCCTCGGATTCTCTCCGCCATCGAGAGATTTTTTTATTTCAGAAATTTCCACACTGGAAATTTTCGTTGCAAGTTCAAAATAATCGACAATGACACTGTCCGGAATGCTCATGATTTTGCCAAATTTTTCTATGGCGGGCTCCGTTATACCGATGTAATTTTCTTGACTCTTGCTCATTTTCTTTTTTCCATCCGTACCAACAAGTATTTTCATCGTCATAACATCCTGCGGAACTTGCTTAAAATCCCTTTGGAGTGCTCTCGCCTGAAGCTCGTTAAATTTTTGATCGGTGCCAATCACCGTTAAATCCGACTTAAGCATCACAGAATCATACGCCTGCAATATCGGATAAACGGGCTCATGCAGTCCTATGTCCAAACCTTCCTCCCTTCTCTTCACAAACATATCCCTTTCCAACATTCTCGCAACGGTAAAATGCGACATTATACGCAAGAGCTCCTCGGCGGACATTTTGTCATACCATTCAGAATTGTAGCGTACCTCCGTCTTTTTTATATCAAGTATTTTTGATACCTGATTAATGTAATTCTCCGCCTTTTGCTCGACATCTTCTTTGGTCCGAAGCTTTCTCCCTTTATGTTTATCCGTAGGATCTCCGAATCTTGCGGTAAATCCCCCTATTAAAAAAATTACGGTATGTCCCATATCCTGAAATTCCTTAAGCTTGTTATAAATAACGGCATGCCCAATATGAAGATCCCTGCCGGTTGGATCAACTCCGTGCTTTATCCGAAGCTTTTCACCGCTCTCAAGCTTCTTACGAAGATCTTTTTCAACAATAATCTCCTCTACGCTTCTAGTCAAAAGATCTTCTATTTTTCTGCTGTTTTTCATTGTTTTTTTAAAAAAATATGTAATATTTTCAAGAAAAAGACGTTATATATGTAATGAGGCTCTACTTCATGTATTTTATAATATATACGATAAATGCTCAAGTATGGACGCGAAGTTGCGCACCCATACCTTAAAAATTGCCTTTTAGCAACTTCACTGGTAAAATATACTCACAGCATGTCAAAAAACCATAACAAAATAATAAACCTAAAAACCTCAAAAAAAAGTGCGGGAGATTTGTATAGGTCAAAAAATAAGAAGAGAAAATCAGCCAGAAGGCTTAGTAAAAAACAAAAAAGAGCAAGAAGAATTTTCAAGACACTTGTCATAATCCTGATCGTACTACTTGTAGCGATCGGCGGCGTATTCGCGTGGGGAGCAACACAGCTCCCGTCAAGCGAAGAAATACTCAGCGGAAGGTTCGTCCCGCAAGCCACGCAAATCTTGGACAGAACTGGAGAACATATTCTCTTTGAACTGCATGGTGAAGAAAACAGAACCCTTATCAAACTGATGGATCTGCCAGAGTATATCCCGCAGGCATCCATAGCCATAGAAGACGATGATTTTTATAAACATCCCGGTTTTGACGTCAAGGGAATAATCAGAGCGGCATGGAAAAATGTTACTGGACAACAAGTCTCGCAGGGAGGATCGACAATTACCCAACAGCTCATAAAAAACACAATGCTGACATCGGATAGAACTTTTACAAGAAAATTTAAAGAGTTGGTGCTCTCCATGGAACTCGAGATGAAGCTTTCAAAAAAAGAAATCTTAGAGCTTTACATTAACGCAATTCCATATGGTTCAAACGCTTACGGTATACAGGCGGCATCACAGACCTACTTCGGAAAAGACGCGAAGGCTCTGACCATAGGCGAGGCAACAATGCTTGCGGCTCTACCAAAAGCCCCAACATATTATTCACCCCTAAACCATCCCGAAAGAGCAAAAGAGAGACAATCCCTAGTCATAGACAGAATGAGATCTCTTGGATATATCACGAAAGAGCAGGCGATAGAGGCAAAATCTGAAAAACTAGCCTTTGTAAAAAAAAGAGCGGATATCACCGCTCCGCATTTTGTCGACTATGCAAAAGAAGTTCTGGTTGAAAAGTACGGACTCAAGAAAGTCGAAACTGGAGGATTAAAAGTATACACCACGTTAGATCTTGAAAAACAAAAAATAGCGGAAGGAGCGGTCGCAAGACACAGAAAAGAAAACGAAAAAATAGGAGCATATAACGCGGCGTTTTTATCTCTAGACTCAAAAACTGGAGAAATTTTGGCAATGGTCGGATCTGTAGATTATTTCGCAGAAGAAGGAAAAAAGCTGGATGGCCAGGTAAATGTTACCACGAGCTTAAGGTCTCCGGGATCATCGATAAAGCCTGTTGAATACGTAACAGCCTTCTCACGAGGATATCCGCCAACCACGATACTATACGATGTAAAGACCAATTTTGGCCCCGATGGAAGTGGAAAAGACTATATACCAAGCAACTACAGCGGAAGCTTTTCCGGACCGTTAAGTATGCGCACTGCCCTAGCTCATTCCCTAAATATTCCCGCAATAAAAACATATTACCTCGCCGGACCAGAAAATGTCTCGACTATGGCAAATAAGCTCGGATACCACGACTGGATTCCAGGAAAGCAATATGGACTTGCAACCGCAGTCGGTGGAAAAGAAATAGTCATGCTGGACCATGCGGGAGCATACGTAACTTACGCAAATAGAGGAGTGAGACACACACCCACTGGCATATTAAAAGTCATCGACAGCGATGGCAAAGTCATGGAAGAGCTGGATGTTTCAAAGGGAGAACGCGTCCTCGATGAAAATATCGCGGACACGATAAACGACGTGTTGGCTGATAACAACGCGCGAGCTCCTTGGGGAAGACAATCCTTGAATATAAAAGACAGGCAAGTCGCCGCGAAAACCGGAACCAGCAATAAACAAATCAACGAAACAATAAAGCCAGACAATCTATGGACAATAGGATACACACCTCAAATAGCGGCCGCCGTATGGGTCGGAAATAACGACGGTTCCGTGACATCTGGTCAATCGGATGGCTCACTAAACGCGGCGCCAATTTGGAGAGAATATATGACAAAAGTTTTAGAGAAATACCCAAAAGAAGACTTTGTAAAACCAAAACCAATCAATGCCACAAAGCCCGTTTTACTTGGAAAAATAAACGGCGGGGAAGAAACAGAAATTGAAATATGCAAACCATCCGGACTTCTTGCAAACAAGTATTGCCCCAACTCAATGAAAGAAAAAAAGAAATTCAGAAGAAACGCGCACTGCATACTTTACTACGTCGACAAAAACGATCCAAATGGACCGCCTCCAAAAAATCCAGCGGAAGATCCACAATTCAAAAGATGGGAAGCGGCAGTAAGGGGAGGTTCTGACAATAATACAGAAACAGACAATCCACCAACGGAAGAAGATACTCTGCATAATCCAGAATTTTGGCCAAATATATCCATCATATCACCGGAGGACGGCGCCAATATTACTTCCGGCATATTCAGTGCCTCCGTTAACGTATCTGGAACAAATCCAATAAAGCATGTAGAATATTTTATAGATGGAAAAAGGGTTGCAGACACCAACTCTGCTCCGTATGGTGTTGAAATTGTCGTGCCCGCCGGCATCACACAGGGTTTCCATCAACTAACCGCAAAGGTTTATGACAATATAGACAACTCAAAAACCGCGAGCATCAACATAAATTTCAAAGCTACAAATGTAAAGCCATCCATTTCCATGACCTCTCCCTCGTCTGGAACAAACATTCCCGTCGGAGAATCCGTGATTGTGTCGGCGCACGCAACCGGCAACTCTGATCTAAGGGTTGAATTTTTTGTGCAATATCCAGACGGTAGCACGGCAACTCTCGGAGGAGATTCATCGCCGGATGGCGATGGCAATTATGGAACGTCATGGACTCCGAGTCGGGCTGGAAAGCACTACTTATGGGCAACCGTGACGGACAAAAACAATAATAACGCACAAAGCTCCAAAGTATCCGTAACCGTCACCGGCGTAAACGCCATGCTGCAAATGCTCATATAAACACATCTTTTCATCTGTTGTAATAATTTCTGGTTTCAAACGTTATATATAATAACACCCAAAATAAAAATCCAGTTATAGCTAAATACTAAAACTTTAATATTTAAATCACATGAAGCTGCTGCAAATAATAACCCACAAAAAAAACACACCAAACCTTACAAGAGAACTTTTAAAGCAACGGTTTTATGTAACGGTAATTGATGCGACTGGCGGATTTACGAAGGAAAAATTTAATATTGTGATTTTGGGAACGGAAGATAAAAATGTAAGCAAAATCTTAGAGATTACAAAGAAAACATGTAGGCGAAAACAGAAAATGACGATCAATAATGTGCCTATCCCTATTATTGGACAAGAAGACATCGTACAATCCCAGCCAACGAAGCGGGTGAAGATAAATATTGGAGGGGCAACGATCTTTATCACAAGAGCTGACGAAATAAAAAAAGTTTGAGGGGACGTTTAAACGACCCGTTTTAGCTTAAATTTAAAAAATCCCGCAAGGGAAGTGAATTTTTCAAACATCCACTTGATTAAAATGATAATAGGAGATAATAAAGAATTGAGGCAGAATATCACTCCCTCCTTTGTTACCTCTTATTATTATCCCCTTTAATTTATGAAGAATAAAGAGTTGCAAGAGTCTCTGGATAAAATTGAAGAAGGACATCCTCGAAAAAAATTCAAAGGCTGTCTAAAGATTTTCATAATAATTTTAATAATCCTAGTTATTTTCGCAATCTTGGGCTATTTTTTATTTTTCTCAAAATTCGCTCTGCCCGGAACTGGACTAAAAGGAGAAAGCAAGGGACAGATCAATATCCTCGTGCTCGGTATCGGCGGAGAGGGACACAGTGGTGAAAATCTCACCGACACGATCATGCTTATTATGATTCGTCCAAAAGAAAACAAGATGGCGATGCTATCTATTCCGCGAGATCTCTGGGTAAATACAAAAGGCTACGGGGATAGCAAAATAAACGCGGTATATGCAAGAGCTCTGCCTAAAGAAGGCAAGGAGAAAGCGATCGGACTTGTTGAAAACCACGTAAAAGACATAACCGATATAAAACCAGACTACTACGCTCTTATAGACTTTGAGGGTCTCTCGGAGGTCGTCGAAACACTCGACGGCGTTGATGTTTACGTTGATACGGAATTCACCGATACTCTCCATAAAATTAATTATAAAAAGGGAAAAAACCATTTTAACGGAGAACAGGCCGTCATGTACACGCGCGCAAGGTATGCAACCGCGGGAGAAGGCTCTGATTTTCAACGGGCGGACAGGCAACAAGATTTGATCATGGCGATAAAAGACAAGGCAATCAGCAAAGATACTCTCTTTGATCCCTCAAAGTTGAGCTCTCTATCAAAGCAGTATAAAAAACATATTTTTACAAATATAAGCATACGAGAACTCGGCAGGCTCAAAGCGGTGACCGGAGACATTTCGAACGATAACACCATTAAAGAAGTTTACAGCACTTCGAATATCCTGGTCTCTGAAAAATCTGCAGGCGGAGCCTATATTCTCAAGCCTAGATCCGGAGATTATTCAGAAACACGCGCAATGGCAAAAAACATTTTCAAAGATAATCCCACGGTGAAAATTTTTAACGGCACAAAAGAAATTGGAAGAGAAAAGAATTTCTCAAAAAAACTTTTGGCAAGTGGATACAACATATTAAAAACCGCTGATTCAGAAAAAAAGACATACATTCGGACCACTATTTTTGATAATTCCGACGGAAGATATAAAGAGTATATAAATAAACTTGCGGCAGAATACAACGCAAAAATCGCGCCCGGCCCATACATATCAACCAGCCATGAAAATGCAGACATTATCATAGTAATCGGGGACGCAAATAAAAAAAGCCGCATCGAATGGCTTGAGGAAAACTTTATGTTTCAGGTGTGAACTACCACGCAAAGTATTCTTGTAAAAAAATCTGTACCACACTATCTTAACACAATCCGAACTCTCTCTATTAATTCCATCTTAAATTGTTGGTTGATTTCTTGCAAAAAACGACACTTGTTCATCTCTATTTCCTGCGCATAAACAGAGCCGAGTGCCGCAACCTTGAGAGTGCCATTTCGAAATGACACCGCGCTAGATTTGCCGCCAATATTTTCTCCTAGCTTTTCAATGATCAATTTATTCCATGCACAGCAAACCATAGCGGCTTGGACCTGTTTTTCTATCCCATGCATAGCTATGGATTTTTTTATTATACCGCTCAATTTTTGCATGACAATTCTTAGCTTAATATTACTTAATTTTTACAATTTTTCCACCATTTATTTTCAAAAACAACGCCCCTTTCTTAAATTCATCATCCATTTCATTAACATCGGTCGCAGTTATAAAAACTTGATGATCGTTTAGAACTTTTCCAAGACACCTGCGCCTGCTTTTGTCGAGCTCCGAAAAAACATCGTCAAGCAGAAGCACGGGCTTCTTGCCGCTCGCATCCTCTAAAAAAGAAAGCTCCGCGAGCTTCAGCGCCAAGACCGCACTCCTGAATTCTCCCCTCGACCCAAAAGTTGCAAGCGACCTATCGTTCAATTCAAAGGCAAAATCATCCCTGTGAGGTCCTATGGTCGTTGTCTGCCTCGCAAGGTCATTCGCCTGTGCCGCTTTCAAGGATCTTTTTATAAATTTCCCAAGTTCCTTCTTATCTATCAACGTCTCAACTCCCGGAAGGTTCACCTTTGGAATATAAATAACTTTCAATTTGGCGTTTTCCCCGCTTATCTCTTTATAAAAATTGTCTAATTTTTTATTTATTTTTTCAAAAAATTCCGAGCGTTTTTTCACAAGATGACTTCCTTGCTCCGCAAGCTGTTCGTCCCAGATAAAAAGACTGGATATGGGACTATACCGTTTTGACATATTTGAGATAAGCTTGTTGCGTTGTTCAAGCGCTCTGTTGTAATGCAGAAGGGTATTGTAATAGACTTTGCTAACCTGGCCAAGGACAGAATCAATGTATTTTCTTCTCGTGACCGGCGATGACGAAACAAGACGAATGTCCTCCGGAGAAAACAAAACAGTTAGAAATTCTCCGACGGCATCCGAGGAGGTCGTCTTCGTCCCATTTATCTGCGTCATCCTTTTCACGCTGGAGGATACGTCATCCTTAAGCAACATGCCGACAATGGACTTCTTCACTCTGCCCTCCTTGATTTCCCCTTCCACCCTCGCAAATCCGCAATTCCAGCCGATTACATTTCCAGCGGCACTCGTTCTAAAAGATTTAAACAAAGACAAAAATCTGATCGCCTCAATCATATTAGTTTTACCTTGGGTGTTTTCTCCAATAAAAACAACTACTTTCTTGTTGAAAGTTTTCTTTAAAACATCGTAATTGCGGAAATTCTGAAGTTTTATACTCGATAAAAGCATAGGCTTTCAATACATAGCTTATCACAAATACCAAAGCCAATCAAAAAACACACGACGTTTTTAATTTTTTTAAAATTCAAATAGAAAAATTAGGCGCGGATTCTCTAGCCTTCTGTAAAGAATATTTTTCCATGTCTGCGACCGAGTCATCATATTCCGACCATCTATCATACACTGCCGCCAAGGAGGTGTAATAATTCAGGTCATCTAGCCCCAGCTCATGCGCGGTATTTAACTCATCAATGGCCTTCCTGAAAAACTCCGCGCGCGCGACGCCGTTCTCCGCGCCAATTGCCGCCGAATTATAGAGGGATGCCAGAAGAAAATGATAGTGCTGCTCATACGGAGCAAGGGCAATAGCACGCTTCAGATCCTTTTCCTGCCATTCGGTAATATTTTTCGATTTGTAATAAGCGGCCGCGTAAACGCTAGCGGCGGCAGGCATTAAATTTACAACAATGATAATAAAACAAATCACAAGCGCTGAAAGAACAAAAACAAACTTTTTGTTCTTAAATGAAAATTTTACGGCTTTAAAATCTTCTTTAAAAGATAACTTGAAAATCAAAGCGGCAAAAGTCCAGAACAGAATATACGTCGCAGTAACGGCAAAACCAAATTGATTGAAAACCACATAGCCCAAAATACCAGCCATGAGAACTACCATTAAGACTCCATCATGACTTAATCTGTTTTTAAACCCGCTAAAACCAACAATAAATACAAAGACAATAATCCCAAAAAAGGCGATCATGCCGAATATTCCGTAAGAAATCCATGCGTCCATAATTTCATTATGCGCGCGGTCGGCTATCATTTCTCTGGATGCCTCGGGACGATCCGGCTCGTCGCGGTAATGCTTGGCATAAGTCTCCTGCATATTGTCCGCGCCGACTCCGAACAAAGGATAGTCCTTTATAATGTCAAGCGCATCCTTCCAAATAAAAACTCGTATCGCCCCTGACCCCGAATGAAACTCGGTCATGTCCTTCAGGCGCTCATCAAGGGGATTACCATTCAAATCAAAGCTGTTTCTCTGTCCCGTCGCAAAAAACATGTAGTCCTCACCCGCGCCTTTGTTCATCTCTCTGGCAGAAACGAATGAGAGCGCCGCAATGGCAATCGTCAAAACAAACACCGTAAAAATCTTTTTCAAAAAAAACTTATCCTTCCTGTATAAAAAAATTATAAATACGAACACAAACAAACTCGCAAAAAAAGCCGCCGCCCACGCTGACCTCGTAAAAGTCAGAAAAAGCGCCGTACATTGAACATATAAAGAAATAGCCGCAAACGCCCTAGATTTTCTTTGAAGAATAAAATAAAGCGTAATCGGAACAGTCATCGCAAGATAAGCCGCAAGAAAATTTGGATGTCCAAATGTGGAAAAAACCCTCACGGGCATAGACCATGGATCCATTCCAAGACGCTGCGCGATCGCATAGAGTCCAACTAGGAACGCAGAAAGAGAAACCGCCTTGAGGAGAATTTTTACTTCAGTCTTTCTGATTAAAAAAATCAAAATAAAAAAATACGCAACGTAATGCAGAATATTCACATATCCCTGAAAACGCAGGCTCGACCCCCAAAAAGCAATATTTGGAGAATCGGCAAGGATCGTACTTACTCCGGAAAAAACAAGAAATGCAAAAACTAAGTATAAAAAATACTTAGGTATTCTCACAGAACTAATTTTCTTTTTTTTAAAAACCGAATGAACCGCCAGAAGCACCAAAACAGAAACCAAAGACCTAAAAAAAACCACTTGAAAAAATTCATAGAAAAAAACAGACGCTGGATTGAATACCAACGGACAGACGAGAAGAAGCACGAGCGAGGAATAAAAAACAAGGCCGTGTCTTTTTTCACCATGGTTGATTTCCATATTAAATCTGGTTAAGCTTGAATTCGATTCCATAAAATTCTTAGCCCAAAACAGCCCCCGACATGCCGGAGGCTGTTTCGCTTAACATCAATTATACACAAATTTCCTATATCTTCCAAAAGAACAGTTTCTGCAGAGTTTGCGGATTAAATCTACTTAGAGTGTGCGGCTGAAATTGACGGGTATGCCTCGTATGCGGAGTATGAAGAGGAGTATGGTTGTTCGTATGACGTCCATACATGGAAAGCTCTTCGTTTTCCCCTCTTATTCCTGCGGTTCCTTCCTTTGTGGCCGCTTCAAAAAACATCGCGCTGGCAGCTAGGGAAAGTGTAAGGAAAGCCACAATCATGACGGCGTAAAAAACGCCAACTTTTGCCTTTCTTGATAGTTTTTTCATATATATGGTTTACTTTAATAATTCATACAGCTAATTATACTACTCGTTTATAAAATTTTGTCAATGCTTTTTCTATACCTGTCAACGGGAAATAGAAATGTCCTACTTCCAAGGATTTAGAAATGTCCTACTTG
>CAYMJO010000013.1:0-19865 GCA_964391305.1 uncultured Candidatus Saccharibacteria bacterium
TCGCGCGATATTCAAATTCGCATTCATCCTTTGAAAAATTTTTTACCTTTCCAGTTTCAACATCGAAAACTTCAACCCCCGAAATCACATCCGCCATGCATCCTCCATATGCTCCGGCGTTCCCTCTGACGGCTCCGCCAGCTGTTCCGGGAATGCCAGACGCCCATTCAAGTCCACCAAACCCATGCTTCGCGGCATAGACAACAAGACCATGTAAATTATAGCCAGAATCAACGGTGATAAGACTTTCATTGACATCCATTCTCCCAGTATCGTTCAAAACGACAAGTCCGTCAAATCCTTTATCCATAAACAAGACATTGCTTCCGCCCGCTAGAATGAAAAATTTTATTTTATTTTTAATCGCAAACCGCGAAGACTTCTTCAAATCTTTAGTTTTTTTCGCAACGTAAAAATATTCGGCGGGACCGCCGACGTAAAAAGTGGTATGGCGCGCCAAGGGTTCGTTGAAAAGAACGCCCGGCAACTCTTTTTTGATCAATTCAATTACTTTCATGAAAAACCAAATTCCAAATTAACTCATTTTTCAAATATTTTATAAACATCTCCAGCTCCCATAGTGATTACAACATCATCTTCAATAATATTTTCCGATAAAACTCTCTTGGCGTTTTTCAAGCTTCCGACATACCGCATGTCTGGATGAACTTTTTCTCCAATCCTGACAATATCTTTGGCATGAACGTCCCCGATTGTTTCACGCGCGGAGCCAAAAATATCACAGATTAAAACATGATCCGCCGCGTCAAACGCATTCGCGAAATCATTCAGCAAAAGCTTCGTCCTGGAAAAAGTATGCGGCTGGAACACGCACCATATCTTGCGTTTTGGAAACTTTTTTTTCAGACCATCAAGCGTCGTCGCGATCGCTGTCGGATGATGCGCGTAGTCGTCGAAAGCCAAAGCGCCATTGATATACCCTTTAGCCTCAAGCCTCCGTTCGCTTCCGACGAATTCATTCAAGACATTTTTAACCTTTTCAAGATCCAAACCAATTTTATTACAAATAGCGATAACCGCAAGAGTGTTTTTTACACTGTGCTCGCCCGCCAATTGAGTGGTGAACTTTCCAATTTTTTTCTTCTTATAAAAAACATCAAAGTCCGTGCTCTCTTCTTTGTAATCGCAATCCTGCGCTTGCCAATCGTTATTTTCTGCAAAACCATAATTTTCAATTTCAATGTTTTCAACATTTTTTAAAACTTTTTTAACTTCGGCATCGTCTCCGCAAGCGGCGACAAATCCATTTTTTTTAAAATTATTTTTAAAAAAAAGTTCAAAAGCAGAAACGACCTCCTGAATGGAGGAAAACATATCTGGATGATCCATTTCAATGCTCGTAATGATTGCAAGCTTCGGACGCATAGCCAAAAATTTAGAGCGCTTATCTTTGCCGCTGATCTTGTATTCGTCCCCTTCGGCAACGAAATATCTTCCCTTGCCGAGCTTTGCGCTCGCGCCAAGCCCAAAAATATCCGCCGTGCCGATCAAAAAAGATGGATCTTCGCCGCATTTTTCCAAAACATAAGAAAGCATCGCGGTCGTCGTTGTTTTTCCATGCGTTCCGCAAATGACGATCCCTTCGAACTCGTCCATCAGAAGTCCAAGCAATTCCGCACCGTAAATAATCTTTAGTCCCCTCTTTTTTGCTTCGCGTGCTTCAACATTGTCCTCGCAAGCCGGAGTCATGACAACAAGATCAGGATTATAATCGAGATTCTTCGGATCAAATTTTTCCACGAAGGGAATATTGTGTTTTTTCAAATTCTTATCGGTTATAAATTCCTCCGCAACGTCTGATCCAGTAACCGTCATTCCCCTTTGCTTCATCAGAATAGCCAAAGCAGACATCTGGACACCCTTGATGCCTATGAAATGAGCTGTCTTTAAATTGATGAAATTCATCAGATTAATAAACTTAAAATAGCATCCGCTATTTTGGCAGCGGCGTCCGGTCTCGCAAGTTTCCTCGCTTTCTCGCCCATTTGAGAAAGTTTTTCCCCGTTCGAAAACAAATCCCGGACGACGCTAACCAAGTTCTCATGCGTGAAATCGTCATTCTGAATCACAACGGACGCTCCCGCATTTTCGAAAATCCGCGCATTTACAATCTGTTCTCCGCGGCTCGCGGAAAGCGGAAGCGGAACAAGGATAGACGGTTTTCCAAGAGCCGCAATCTCGGAAATATTGGATGCACCCGCACGTGACACGACAAGCTCGGCACAAGCATACGCATCCGCCATTTCTTTCTTCAAAAAAGGAACGAGTCTGTAGTTTTTATAAGAATACATTTCAAAAGAAGAATTTGCAACTTTTTTCGAAAGCAAACTCACACCATGAGTTTTTTCAAACAAATCCAAAGTGCTCTCCAGATTTTTCCCCTTTCCGCATTGATGAATAATTTGAAAATTCCTCAAATTTCCACACGACAAAACCAGCGTACGATTTATCGTGCGCGCGCCAAAACTTCCGCCAGTAACAAAAATTACAGGTTTGTCATCTCTCAATTTATATAACGTTCGAGCACGCTTCTTATTACCATTTAAAAAATTTTCTATAATCGGATTCCCCGTAAGCACAACTTTTTCATTCGAAAAAAATTTCTTGGCATTCTCAAAAGACACGGCAACCTTCGCAGCATGCCTCGCCATCTTGCGATTGGCGAGTCCAGGCGTCGCGTCGGAATCATGGATTACAATCGGCTTTTTCAACCAAGCCGAAGCAATCACCGCAGGAACACTCGCATATCCGCCTTTTCCAAAGACAACATCGGGATTAAATTTTCTCACAATAAAATACGCCTCTAAAACTCCAATCGGAATTTTAAAAATATCAATCAAATTTTTCAAAGAAATATAGCGGCGGAGTTTTCCCGCGGGAATGCTTTTGTATTTTATGCCTGCGTCCTCAATAATTTCACGCTCCATCTTTTCGTTTGAGCCAATGTGCAAAAACTCAATTCTAAAACCAAGCTCTTTGCTCTTAGCTCTAAGCTCATTTACAACGGCAATGACAGGCATAAGATGACCGGCGGTGCCGCCGCCTGTAAGCAATATCTTGATCTTTCCCATAAACTCCATAGCTAAGTATTTTATATTAAAAAAAATTTAGTACGCTAAATTAGAAACGATGCGTTCAAACATTCATGTTAAGAACTTGAAATTTGTTTAGAATTTCAAATTTGAAAAATCATCAAACCCCAGTTCTAACTCTATCTTGCTTCGTATAACGCGAAATATTCGACAAAACACCCATAGCCAAAAGCGTCGCAAACATGGATGATCCTCCATAGCTGATAAACGGCAGGGGAATTCCGGTGAACGGAATTAGATTGAGAATTCCCGCAATATTTATAAAAGCTTGAAAAACAATCCATGTAGTTATGCCGACCGCTATTAATTTGCCGAATACATCCGATGATCTCTTCGCTATTTGAAAGCCTTTATACGCGATTACGACAAAAATAACGATCAGCAAAATTGCCCAGATAAATCCAAGTTCTTCTCCCACAATCGCGAAAATCGAATCGCCAGAAGCCTCGGGAAGATAATTGAATTTTTGTCTGCTGTTTCCAAGCCCAAGTCCAAATACGCCGCCAGACCCTATCGCAAGTAAAGCTTGGTTTATCTGATAGCCAATGCCTTGTGGATCAAGTTCGGGATGCATAAATGCGGTGAACCTTGTCGCGGCATGAGGAAATATTTTCATGAGAGCGAACAGACCGAGAATGCTTGCGCCAAGTATTGTTCCGATATGCCCGATTTTGGCGCCAGAAACATAGAAAACAACAACGGCCGTGAGCAAAATGACAGAAAGCGTTCCCAAATCAGGCTGGAGGACTATCAGAACGGCAACAGCCACCAAGAGAAACAAAAACGGCACAAATCCCTCTTGAAAGCTCTTCAGTTTTTTCCTTCTTTTCTCAAACCACACGGCAAGATATATCACAAACATCAGTTTCACAAACTCCGCCGGCTGAAAAGAAAGAGACCCCAAAACAATCCAGCTACGAGATCCACCCATTTCCCTTCCCAAAATCAAAACGGCAATGAGCAATATAAACATTATAACAAGAAGCAGTGCTCCGACCTTGCGCCAGTAACCGTAATATACACGAGACGCCGCAAACATGGCAATCAAACCAAATATCACGCCCCAAATCAACTGATGTTTAAAATAGTAATACGTGTCGCCGGTATTTTCAAAAGACTGGACAACGCTCGCGGATGAAACCATGACTAACCCAAAAACAACTAGAATAAAGACAAGTATGTTTACAAGATAATCTGGTTTGTGAGACTTGATTCGCAAAGCTTAATCTAATTCAAGAAACATTGCTTTAAAAAGTTTATCAAAAGAAAAATAACTTTAACTTTCAATTTTCAATAAGCTTAACCAATTTTACAAACTGATTGCCTCGATCAAATTCATCATTAAATAATCCGAAGCTCGCGGCGGCGGGGGACAGAAGAATAATATCTCCATGCACAGAAAATTGCCTCGCCAAATCAAGTGCTTGACTCATAGATTTCGCATAGGAAATCGAAAATTCTGGATTAAACTTTTTGACAGATTGTTCAATTCTTTTCGAAGCCTTATCATCAAATAAAATCAAAAATTTTACTTTTTTAGAAATAATTTTGCCAAGACCATCGTAATCACAATGCTTTTCAGATCCGCCCGCGATGAGAACGATCGGCTCTTCAAAAGAATCCATAGCGGCGATCGTAGCTTCTGGAACAGTCGCGGTTGTATCGTTGAAATATTTCACTCCGCCAATTTCCCGCACAAATTCAATTCGATGCGCGAGCCCGGAAAAATTGCGGGTGACATCGGCAATATCCCGTGGTTCAACTCCGAATACATACGCGGCCATGCCAGCGGCAAGAACATTCGCGACATTGTGTTTTCCCCGAAGCTTGATTTTGCCAATATCTAAAATGGCATTTTCCTCATTATTAAAATTTACAACCATCTTCCCATCTTTAATAAAAGCGCCCTGTTTGATTTTGCTTTTTGTAGAAAAAAAACAAACTTTCCCGATTGCCTCATCCGCAAATCCAGCAACAATCGGATCATCATAATTCAATATAACAAAATCACCTTCGTTTTGATACTTAAAAATATTCTTTTTCGTTTCAATGTAATCCCGCATATCAACATGCTTATCCAGATGATCCCTGAAAATATTTGTAAAAATTGCCATGCGCGGGCTTTTTTTATGCTTAAAAAGAGCCTTCAAACGCAGATTTGACATTTCCATGACAACAATTGTATCTCTTTTCACTTCTTTTATGATATCAAGAGGGCCGCTATCAACACCTCCGCCAATAACCGCATTTGAATTTTTCTTTTTGACCATCTGAAAAAAAAGGCTAGTCGTTGTTGTTTTGCCTTTCGTGCCAGTTACACCAAACAGATTTTCCAAATTCATTCTTTCTATAAAAATTCCAAAATCAAAATCAACCTCAACCCCATTTTCTTTGGCGGCTTTGATATACTTTGAATCATCTGGAATTGAAGGATTTTGAACAACCAGATCCGCATTTTCAAAATCACCAATTTCATGTTTTCCAAGAACATATCTTACTTTCAAACCTTCAAGCTTTTTTAAATCGCTTGATAACTCCTCTTTTGTCTTTAGATCGGTAACCGTAACTTCCGCCCCTTGATCAACAAAATACTTTACAGACGCGGCTCCGCCTCCGTGTATGCCAAGTCCCGCTATGAGAACTTTTTCGCCTCTGTAATTTTTCATAAAAAAAAATTAATTTCCTAACCTCTTGATAAAAACGACCATAATACCACTACCTACGAAAACATTATTCATTTTATGTTATGGTTATGCCAAACTCTCTGGCTTGTTTTTTAACTCTTTCTTCATCAGCGCTTGCGTAAATCTCAACATTGCCTTCTTCATCGCTTAATTTCAACTTATTGATAACCCGTCTTGTTTGTTTCGCGACTCCTCCGCTTGAGTCAAAAATTTTTACCTCTTTTCCAGACTCTTCTACAATTAATTTCTTTAAAAAAACAAAGTGCGTACAGCCGAGAACGATTGAATCAACTTCTTTTTCATCGAGAAGCACAGAAAGATAATCTCGGATTAACAATTTCGTGTTCAAGCTTGACCACTTTCCTTGTTCAACAATTTCGACAAGTTTTGGGCAAGGCTTTATGAAAATTTCCGCGTCATCTCCATATTTTTCAATCAGAGAATAAAAACGATCACTTATGGAAGTCATAGGCGTTACAAGAACACCAATTCTCTTATTTTGGCTTTCCTCAACGGCAGGTTTAACAGCAGGCTCCGTGCCGACAAAAGGAATGGAGACTTTTTCACGAAGTGAATCTATCGCCGCGGCAGTTGCCGTGTTGCATGCGACAACTATTATATTTGCGCCTTTTGAAAGTAAAAATTCAGCTACGCGCATGGAAAATTCCGCGATCTCATGCCCTTTTTTCGTCCCGTATGGATTGTTGGCAACATCCGCAAAATAAACCAGATTCTGCTTTGGCAAAATTTTTTTAATTTCCTTTAATATTGTCAATCCGCCAATTCCTGAATCAAAAACACCTATCATGAAATTTTTATAAATGTTCTATCATTTGCGCCGGAAATTATGCCGGCAACACTGCTTCCCCAACCAACATGCATCATACCTGTAACGCTCTTTGTGGGATCATATAACATGACCGCCTGACAATCGGCAACTTTCGCTACCAAAAAAACACCCTTGGTGTTCGTGATTAAGCCATCCACACCATGGATCTCTTTGTTCCTTTCAACCACGCCCGACAACGGCAATCTTAGCTTTGTGCACCTGTTCCATCGAAACTGATGATTTCACGTCTATACCAATTTTTTTAAAAAAACTCTTCTATTGTCTTTTGCCAATCTTGAGAAAACCATTCCGCCATCTTCTTTTACTGAAATTCCTTGCGCCAGTTCTCCGTATTTTGAAAGAAGCTTTGATGTGAACATTCAATTAGACGCCAAAGCTTAGATTTTATATTTTTCCCGATGCCGCGAGACTTTAGATCTCAATATCTTAACATCTTCCCAGGCATTTTGCCCGTATGATTTCCCTTCGACACAACGGCTTCACCGTTCACAAAAACATAATCTATACCTTCCGGATACCTATATGGATTTTCAAAAGTGGCTCTGTCAATAATCTCTTCAGGATCAAACACAACCAAATCCGCAGCTAGTCCCTCCTGAACAAAGCCCCTGTCTTTCAAACCAAGTTTCCTCGCCTGCATACCGGATATTTTGTATATCGCTTCCTCCCAGCTCATGAGCTTTTCGCCTCGAACATATTTCCCGAGAAATCTTGGGAATGTTCCAAAGCATCTCGGATGAACGAGATTGCCCGTACGGGCATACACGTCCGAGTAGCCAGAGCCATCTGAAGAAACCATAGACAAAGGATGGGCAAGTCCATTCTTAACATTGTTTTCAGACAAAGACGCATCGAAGCAGATGGCTTTGCCGTCGCTTGCAATGAGGGTATTCACAATAGCCTCCTCACTGGACAATTTTTCTTCTTCACCTATCCGCACGACCTTTTTTCCAACATAGGAAGGATTTGAGCTCATCGCTATTACAAGATTTTCATAATCATGTTCGTCTTCCCTCATCTCGGAAATTATTTTTGGACGAAGATTCGGATTTTTCAAACGATCGAGCAGTTTAGCCCTTCCCCCTTTTGTCGCCCAATCAGGAAGATAAGTATACAAAACAGTGCCTGTTGTCGAATAGGGATACAAATCAAAATTTATCTTCAACCTTTCTTCATGGGCCTTCGAAATAAGATCAACTGCTTCATCAAAAAGCTTCCAGTTATTTTTTCCCTTTGCTTTGAACTGAGTAATTTCGATGGAAACATTGGATTCCTTGCCTATTCTGATCGTCTCCTTGATGGATTCAATAAGTCCGCTTCCCTCATCACGAAGGGCATTGGTATACAAGCCCTTATAACGAGATACAACGTTCGCGAGACGCACGATCTCTTCCGCCTTCGCATACTTGGCGTGCGAATAGCTAAGCCCCGTCGAAAGTCCGAACGCGCCTTCTTTCATGGCCCGATCGAGCATGCCATCCGCGGTTCTTGCCTCTTCTTCCGTAAAATCGCGCACGGTATCTTTGACAAAACCTCTTTTGAGAGTAATATGCCCAACCAAAGTCCCAAAGTTGACCGAAATTTTCAGCTTCTCAAGCTCGTTAAGCAACCCTTCAACTGTAAGCCAATTCACAGTGATCTCCTCGATATTCGTCCATCGCTTTATCGCATAAATATTTTCGGGATTTGCAAGCGGGGCAAGGCTTGTTCCGCTCCCGCCGCCAATAATCGTTGTAACGCCCTGACGCACCATACTATCGCATGTGCGATAATTGAACAAAGTCCAGTAGCCATCGCTATGGTTATGTATATCGATAAATCCAGGCACAACAAATTTTTCATCCGCATCAACCACAACATCGGCCGAATCATTCGACAGACTGCCTATCTTTTTTATTTTCCCTTTCTCTATTCCAATATCACCGGCATACATTTTCTTGTTCGTGCCGTCAATAATCTTGCCAGATTTTATGATTACGTCAAACATATACTTGAAAAGCTCGAGCCGCATGTCTACTCATGCGATTCAAACATTTTGAACATCTTAAAAATATTCTTTTCTCTGCGTCAATGTTATAACCTTAGGTGCTCCACCATCAACGCTTTCTTCAACGCCCGTCAGCTCATATTGCTCTCCACCTTCACATTTATACCCATAAAAATACAAATCTCCCGAAGGATCTTTTGGAACTTCTTTTAAATAATGGCTGATCGCTTTGAAAACTTCCGAATTCTCATCATTCACCTTTGACACTTCCAGAGATTCCGGATATGTATGATTATCGCCATAATACATTTCAAGCGCTTCCTTCATCGCCAAAAGATCCTGCTTGCGTTGGTCGTTCCTCTTCTCTATTTCATCCGATTTAGCCTCTTGGTTAAGTTCTTCTTCTGAAGGAGGCTTCGCCTTTACAGTCTCGCCAGACATCTGAATATTGACTGGCCAGTTATAATTAGAAAAAGTGGTTTCAACAATTTCTTTTCCGAGTCCCCCGATTACCACTTCAGCCTTTTGTTTATAAACAAGTTTCTTAGACTTACTAACCCAAACAGAAGCTCTCACATTAGAATCGTCTGGAATTTCCGGAACCATCAGGGAAAAAGGCTTGATGATTTGGCTTTTATTTTCATCAGAATAAGAAAAAGAATAATGCGCATATTCCACTCCGTCTATTATATCATCTTTTTCACGTACAATCTGAGCCTTTTCCAAAGAAAACTCCAAAAGATCAAAAGGATTGAACAAAGAAACAGGCTGAAAATCTTTTATTTCAGACTGATCCTGCCAAATATTTTGGGACAAATCGTTACTTGTAAAATACGTTCCATTTACAAACATCATGCCCATTTCTCTCGGAAACTCTTTGTTTTCAAAAATCTCCTCACTTCCATCTATTTTTAAAAAAACTTTATATGAATCCGGCAAAGCAATATCTCCCTCCGATAGCATTTTCAAATTATAACTCGTAGAAATATTTTCTGAAGTTTCTATACTTTTCGACACAACCACATGAACAGAATTAAGCCCCTTCATCTCTTTTAAAACCACTTTCAAAGCCGCCTTGGGATCATCCGGAAGCCTATCAAATTTTTGATAAACATACATTCCAAGACCAATAACCATGATTATTACAAAGCCGATCAACGCGGCCTTGCCGGTTTTGATTTTACGCTTTTTTAGAAACAAACTATTACTGCTCTAATTGTTCCAGCTATTCTAAATGTTCTAATTGTTTCTTTTAATGATGGCATGGTTTTTATGTCCAACGATATGACTTATAACGCCAAAGATCATAGAACAATTAGAACAGCTAGAACAGTATTCATCCCCTTCCAATAAGTCCGATGGCAAGGCCAATGATCGCAAAGACGGCGCCAATCACCCAAAATCGCATGGTGACTTTGGTCTCCGGCCAGCCTTTGTATTCAAAATAATGATGCAACGGAGCAATCTGCCAAATCTTTTTCTTAAAAATTCTTTTTGACAAAATCTGCAACATGGAAGATCCTGTATCAATCACAAAGATAAATCCAATGATTGGAAGCACAAGAACAGAATTAGTAAGCATTGCAACAACTCCCAGTGTGGCTCCAAGCGCCAGCGAACCCGTATCTCCCATGATAAAACGCGCGGGATATATATTAAACCAAGTATACGCAAGAACCGCGCCCATTACAGTGCCGCAGAACGCGGCAAGCCCGATCTGTCCTCTCGAAAAAGCAATCATTGCAAAAGCCCCAAAGGCCATCGCAGTCAATCCTCCAGAAAGCCCGTCAAGCCCATCCGTGATGTTAACGGCGTTTGATGTAGCGACAATGACAAGCATGAATAAAGGAATGTACCACCAACCGATCGAATAATCGCCAAATGCCGGAATGTGTATGGTGTCCCAACCAAGTTTGTAATAAAACCACCAAGCACCGAAAGCGGAGAGAGTCAGAAGCAGGATTACCTTTAGCTTGGAGCCAAATCCCGCCATCGATCCTATCCTACGAACATTGACGTAATCGTTGATAATTCCAATTATGGCAAAGCTAATAATGGTGAAAAGCGGAAGATAGGTCTGTGATCTTTCAAGGTTAAATATCAAAGTTATGATAACTACAACGAATACTATCAAGACTCCCGCCATTGTCGGAAGGTTACGTCTGTGTTTTGCCGCGTGGAGTTTGCTGATTATCGGAGTTTTGTCTCCCGTGACCGCAGACTTTCTTTGCGGGACTTTCCAGAATTTGTATTTGTATAAAAAGTGCGTAAGAACAGGCGTCAAAGCCATGGCAAGCACAAAAGCACCGGCGGCGAGCGCCAGCATCCAAATTACATTGTTAACAAGAATTGGATCTTGAAATTCTCGCATTACATCAAACTTTCCTAATTAAAATTAGGATTTTTATCTATAAACAAAATAGCATAAAACGGATATTGTGTCTAATAGATTTTTTTGTAGAAACAGGTCGCGATCTATCCCTACAAAAAAAACAGCAAAGTGCCAGTGGTTTTTTTTTATAAAAAACAGCACTTCGCCGGAGTTTTTTAAGAAAAATTCGAACAAACCTATTGTCCTTTTGGACCTAAAGACCATAGCTATCTACCAATCATACTTCTGATAAATCCAGTCTATCAATCTTTTGGTTTCTGGGAATCTGTTGGCATTTGGACTATCGAGAAGCACTATGATAATGCGATGACCATTGGGGTTTTTGGCAACCGTGACAAGCGACTCTCCAGCTTCATCTGTGAATCCAGTTTTTCCGCCTTCAATTAGAGAATCATCTTGAATAAGAAGCTTGTTCGTCGCGGAAATAGGTATAACGCGCTGATCGAAATTAAGCACATGAGCTTCATGCGATTTCATGCGCGTGATCGTGCGAAAAGTTTCATTTTCCATGGCATAAGACATCAACAAAGCAATATCATAAGCGCTCGAGTAATGCCCTTCCTCGTCAAAACCATGAGAATTCACATAATGCGTATTCCGAAGTCCAAGCTCTTTCGCCTTTTCGTTCATCATGACAACGAATGCCTCTTTGGAATCCCCTCCAACTTGACGCGCGACCGCTTGCGCGGCATCGTTCGCAGATTTTATAAGCGCCGCTTTCACAAGATCATCAAGACGGATTTCCTCGCCGGAACGCAAATCGATGTCCGAACCAGTTTCAATCACATCTTCCTGCTTAATAGCCACTACATCTTCAAGATTGCCGCGCTCAATCGCAAGCAGACAAGTCATTACTTTCGTTATACTCGCCATCGGAAGCTTTTCATTGCCATTCGACTCAAAGAGCACTTCTTTGGTTGCCGCATCCAAAACTATCGCCGATTTCGCATCTACAAAAATTGTGGAATCGGCTGAAATTTTACCGGGCAAAGGCGCAAGGGAAGACACAACCTCATCGGCAAGTCTTGCCTTTTCCTCACCGTCCGCGCGCGCAATCACAGATTCTGCCTTCGGAACGTAAGCACTAAAAGCACTCGCAAGTGTATCCTTGACACTCGCGCTAATGCCAGTTTGGCCGATTAGTATTACTATTATTGTCGCTATTTTTGCAAACATAACGATGAAGCACTAAGCACTAAGCTTTCTTTGGAAAGTAGCTTAGAGCTTAATGCTTGGTGCTTATTTCGTTTATTGCTTTTTCAAGCGTCCTCATCGATTCGCTTTCGTTCAAATTTTTAAAATCTGGGAGGTCTTCAACCCTTGAAATCCCAAGCAATTTCATGAAATCAAAACTTAAAACGTACTCAAACATTCTCGCGTCTTTTTTGCTCTTGCGACGATCAACCAGTCCCCTTACCAGAAGATTCCTTAGCATAATCGCACTGTTCACTCCTCTGACAAAATCAATTTCGGGACGCGTGATTGGCTGTCTGTAGGAAATTATTGCAAGGGTCTCCAGAGCGGCCCGCGAAAGATCACCTTCGATATCCTCTTTTAAAAATTTCTCCGTGACAATCCTTGCATCTCCAGCAGACACCATCTGCGCCTCCTCGCCCCTGACAAAAATTTCCATGCCGTGCTCCAAATTTTTATAATCTTTTACAAGCTCACGAACAATATCCTTCACTTGCGAAATCATCACTTTTGTAAATTTCGCGAGGTCGTGAAAGCTCACGGGACGTCCCGCGACGAATAGAAGCGCTTCAATTTTCTGCTTTAGCGTAGACATAATTCTTATCTATAAGATAATGTTAATCAACTTTATAAAGCTCTATTTCCCCAAATAACTCCTTTTGCCTCACGTCAATCACGCACTGCTTCATAAGCTCAAGCATAGCGAGGAACGTTACGATAACCTCGACCTTCTCTTTTGAATCACACAATTTATGGAAAAAGGTATTCACACGCTTTTCAACGGTTCCCCTGATATGTTCGATCTTATCTTCAAGGGAAACAACTTCCGTCATGACTTCCTCTCCAAAATTTTCCAATACAGGGACTTCTCCCAAAACCTTCGCAAAAGCGCCACGGATTATGCCAACAGAAATCTTTGGAGGAGAAGCAAAAACCCTCTCTTCTTTAAAATAAATTTGACGGTCAAAGCAATAACGCTTTTCATCGAGCAAGTCTCGGAGCTTCTTTCCTGCCTCTCTAAATTTCTTGTATTCTTTCAGACGAAGCGCAAGGTCTTCAGCGCTCAACTCTTCTTCATCCGTAAGCTCAAGTTGAGGGAGCAAAGCCTTAGATTTTATCAAAATCAACCTTGCCGCAATTTCAAGAAATTCCGTCATATCCTGCACTGCCAAATTTTTAATCTGTCTCATGTATTCCAAGTACTGATCGGCTACTCTCGCAAGGCTGACCTGCGTTATATCAAGTTCTTCATTTTCGATCAATTTTAATAAGAGATCGAGAGGACCTGTGAATTTTTCGAGCTGGACTTTGTACAAAATTTTTAGAGAAGTTTAATTTTGAAAATTCCCAATATAAGCTCTAAGCACCAAGCCCCAAGCACTAAGCTACTTTTAAAAGAAGGCTTAGTGCTTGGTGCTTAATAATTGGCGCTATTTCGAGAATCGCCCTACAATTGGTGCTTCCAATCGTTTGTACTCCGCAGGCGTCATCTCCAATGATTCCGTAAAAGATCCGGCGTTGAGCAAAATTTTCTTCGAGCGATCCAACCCCTTGTCATAATAAGTCGCAAGCTTGTACAGCTGTCCGAAAGGAGCAAGGGCTCCAACTTTCTTCGTGACATGTTTTTTGATCATTGACTCTGAAGTCAGCTTTATTTTTTTCACAAGCTTTGGCTTCTCGCCTTTCTCTTTTGCCTCTTTACGCCTCGCATCGTTGATGAGCTTCTTGAGCTTTACTTGGTCAAACCTCTTGTCGCCCGGAACCACGACAAAGACATAACCGGAATCCGCCTTCACGAACAAAGTTTTGGCGATACGCTTCAAATTTTCTTTTTGCGTCTGCGCCGCATCGTAAGTCGTGTAAACCTTACGATGCGCAAGAAGATCGTACTTCGCCTTTCTCTCTTCGAGAAATTTTTGGAGTTTTGGAAGAATTGGCATATTTTTTATAAAAAATTAATTCAGCGCTAAGCACTAAGCATCTTTTCATAGAATATTCATTCTGAAAAACTTAGTCCCTAAAATTGAATATGTGGTATTTTTAAGCACGGAGCTGTCCGCACGCGGCATCAATCTCTTGCCCGATATCTTCGAATTCCGCAACCTCGAATCCGCGACTTGCGACATACTCCGACATTTGATCAAATTTTTCCGAAGGCTCGTATGAAAATTTCTGCCCAAAGGCAGGATTCAACTTTGAAAATATTATGGAAAAATATCGCGGGTTCAATTTTTTCAAAAGAGAATCTATAACTTCATAAGAATCGTTGAAATTTTTCAGAAGAAGAAAATTCACAGCCACTTTTTCCCTTTTTGCTTTGGCAAAATTTCGCGCCGCTTTTATAATTTTATCAACATCCATAATAGTTTCAATGATTTTTTCACGAAGATCACTTGTCGGCGCATGCAAAGACAACTGAAGCGATATGGGAAACTTCAGCCATTTTTTTAAAGCCTTGTGATTTGCGCCCGTTGTGGTGATTTTGATATTTGATTGCGGATATTTTTTCAAAATCTTGGATATCGCTTTTGTCACCTCTTTCTCGTTATTAGTCGGCTCCCCTATACCATTAAACGTAATTCGAAGAGAATTATTACACTTTTCACCGAAAATTTTATCAACTTGAGCAAAAATCTCTTTCCAAGAGAGATCACGAATGAGCCATTCCACGGAACACTCGCAAAATTGACAGCCAATGCCGCAACCGACTTGGCATGAAAGATAAAGCTCGGCGTCTTTTCCTCTCACGCGAAGCGCGGATTCAATATGCTCGCCGTCTTTGAGCCTGAAACGGTATTTCTCCACAAAGCCGTTTTCAATGCTACAACGTCTTTTTTTAACTAGATGTAAAAATTCTTTAGGCATTGTTTCAGTATACAGCGCTAAATACTAATATCAACTCCGCGCCTTCTTAATTCCAAGCTCTTTCAATTGCTCCTCGCTCACTTCGCTTGGCGCGCCAGTCATCATATCCTTGGCATTGCCGGCAAGAGGGAACGCGTATATATCTCTGATATTCTCCGTTCCCGCGAGCAACATCATAATTCTATCAAGCCCAGGCGCCATGCCTCCGTGCGGAGGAGCGCCATATTTCATGGCATCCACCATATGGCCAAATTTTTCATCAACCTCTTTTTTGCCGTAGCCCGCTATTTCAAAAGCCTTGTAAAGAAGTTCCGGTTTGTGATTTCTCATAGCGCCAGAACCGGCTTCATAGCCATTCGCGACAATATCAAATTGGGAAGAAAATATTTTCGAGGGATCTTTCTTTTCAAAGTCAGAAAGATTTTCTATTCCGATAGGCATGCTGAATGGATTGTGCTCAAAATCGAGATTGCCGGTGATATCGCTCACCGAGTACATCGGAAAATCAGAAACCCAAGCCCACGCGATGGAATTACGATCAGCCAATTTCAAACGCTTGCCAAGCTCACTTCTGACAGCGCCAAGAGCCTTCGTGGCAAGCTCCCATTTATCGGCCGCGAAGAAAGCGATATCGCCTTTTTTCATATCGAGTGCGGAAATCAATTTTTCCCGCTCATCTTTTGAAATGAATTTCAAAATCGGTGATTGCAATTCATCTTTGAAAACAGCATACGCAAGTCCGCCAAGCCCTGATTTTTTCGCGATTTCTGTCAATTCGTTTATTTCTCCGCGGGACATTTGAGCTTTGCCTTCAATTCGCAACGATTTTATAACGCCGCCACTTTTGATAACTTTTGAAAAAATTTCAAATTTCGTGTTTGTAAAAATATCCGATACATCAACAAACTCAAGATTAAAACGCAAATCGGGCTTATCTGAACCATATTTATCCATCGCTTCAGTCCATGAAAATCTCGGGAAAGGTTTCTGCATAACTTTTTTGGAACTAAACTTTTCCGTGAGCTCAATAAGCAATTTTTCCACCAGCTTCATTATTTCCTCTCTTTCAACAAAGCTCATTTCAAAATCAATCTGATAAAAACTGCCTGGATGCCTGTCCGCCCTTGGATCTTCATCCCGAAAGCAAGGAGCTATCTGAAAATACTTGTCAATGCCCGCGACCATCAAAAGCTGCTTGAACTGCTGCGGGGCTTGAGGAAGGGCGTAAAATTTTCCATGATAAAGCCTCGAAGGGACAAGATAGTCACGAGCGCCTTCAGGGCTTGAGTTCGCAAGTATCGGAGTTTGAACATCGATAAAATCTTTTTCATTAAAATAATTCCTGACATATCTAATGATATCATCTCTAAGTTTCATCATTTCTTGATAATATTTGTGTCGCAAATCCAAATAACGATATCTCAAGCGAAGCTCCTCATTCACAGAAGCACGTTTTTTGTCAGCGATCTCAAATGGCAGAGTCTCTGCCTTCGATAAAATCTCAATTTCAGACGCTTCAATCTCAATCTCGCCAGTCTTTATTTTTTTATTCACCATTTCAGCAGGCCTTGATATAACCTCGCCCGCAATCTTCACAACGTACTCCAAGCGGCACTTGTCAGCAATATCAAAAGCTTTTTTATTTTTAGGATCGAAGACACACTGCGTGATCCCATATCGATCCCGCAAATCTAAAAATATAAGACCGCCATGATCGCGTCTCCCGTCAAGCCAGCCGGACAACACGACATCGCTGTCTTTATCTTTGTTTGTCAATTGTCCGCAAGTGTGAGTTCTGTACATAATACTTTAGTTGAGAATTCTCAATACACAGAATCCAGCTTCTTTTTATTGACAGATTTTCTTTTTAAATCAAGTGCAAACAAAAAAAATGGGTACCGCGTACTGAATTAATCCCCGTCTTTCTCAACAATGTCATTTATTCGCTTAGCCTCTCTTTCCACAACATCTCCCGAATCCTCGGCAGATCGCGCGACCTTCTTGTGCAACGGCCTTCGCCAGTCGTAATGTAAATTAATCTCCAAATGATCACCAATCTCTTTGACATACGCATGGAAACGCGGATAAAAAGTCCCTCCGGGCTTTGCTCTGCGAATAAAGCTGTTGCGCCCGTTTCGGGGATCTCTATGCTCAATATATCCAAACTTACGCATGAATTTGCTTAGCGAATAGCCTGAAATGTTGTTAGCTGTTATTTTCATAAAAAATAAAAATTAACCGGCTTCGGACTGGCAAGCCAAAAGTAAAAAGTAGAAAAAAGAACTCAAAAACTTTTGACCATTAACTTGTTATATGCTAAATTCCAAGCACAACTTCCCTTAAATATTACCAGTTTAAAAAGAAAAAGGCAACTCCCCGCTAAATGAAACAGCTTCTACAATCAATTGAAACCTTAAAAAAAAGCAAAGTAAAAAAACTGGTGGATTTTAGAATAAAAGAATTTGAAAATAAAAAAACGGACAAAAAAATCTTCAACGAACTTTGTTTTTGTCTTTTGACGGCAAATTTCAACGCGGAAAGAAGCATCAAAATCCAAGAGAACATAAAAGATGGTTTCTCAAATTTCACGAAGCAAAAGCTTTTAAAAAAATTGAAAGAGCTCGGGCATCGTTTTCCTAACGCGAGGGCAAAATACATTCTAGAGGCGAGAAAGCATAAAAATTCTTTAAAAAATAATTTAAAAAAATTACAAGAATCAGAAATCCGAGAATGGCTTATAAAAAACGTAAATGGACTCGGCATGAAAGAAGCCAGCCATTTTCTTCGCAATATCGGCTTCAAAAACTCGGCGATCATAGATTTTCATATAATAGATATTTTGGCAAAACACAAATTAATCCAAAGACCAAAAACTTTGACGAAGAAGAAATATCTAGAGATAGAAAATTCTCTCAAAAAATTGGCAGAGAAATCCAAATTAACTTTGGCAGAGCTGGATTTGTATTTGTGGTGTTTGGAGACGGGGAAGATTTTGAAATAAGCATTGCGAATCTACACGAATCCCCGCAAACTTGCGCGCGTAAAGAATCCGCATACGCTCGCAGGTCATTCATACAAATCATTGGATGCAACGCAAATAAAAATAGACGTGCATAAAATAAAAAAACCTATATTGAAATATAGATTTTTTTGTCTTGATAGAGCGTGATCTATCGATACAAAAACTTAATTAACGCTTTCCTCAACCGTTGCCGAAAAATTTTGGGGATTATCAAAAGAAGCCGGATTTCTAACAAAAAACGCGGCAAGCAACAGCAAAAAAATTATTATTATAAATATCGCGAAACCGCTCATATATTTGCCTGTTATCAAATACGGGATAACGGCGCTTTTACAAAATCGCGCCTTTTAGACAATTATTTTGCTTCTGCTTTCGCAGACGGAAATTCATATTGTCGCAACTGCCGATTATTCAAACTGCTTTTAAAAACTCTACAAGCGCAAGATATTCTATATTTTCTCCCCTTTTTCCAATAATCGGGGATTTTATTATTCTGCAATCAAGTTTTTCGCCGCAACCGATGTCTTTCTGAACCTTTTTCAAAATTTCCGGTAAAAATTCCTCGATGACTTTGCCTTTTCTAATTTGATTTTTCTTTGCTTCATATTGAGGCTTGATCAGAGAAACAATTTTGCCATCAATCTTCAGCATTTCCAGAGCCTTCGGAATAATAAGTCCTTGCTTTGTCCAGCCTACATCTATTGTAACAATATCTACTTTTTCCGGCAACTTGGCATAAAGAGCATTAGTGCGCTCCATTACTTCGACACGAGAATCGTTGCGCAGATTCCAATCAAGCAAACCATATCCTTTCTCTACCGCGTAAATTTTCTTCGCGCCATTTTTCAAAAGACAATCCGTAAATCCGCCTCTGTCCGATCCGAGATCCGCGCAAATAAAATTTTTCACATCAAGCTTAAAATGCTCCAAAGCAAATTGAAGCTTCTCCCCCGCACGAGACGCGAATCGCTTTTCCATAAAATTATTCTAAGGCTCCACTTGTCCGACAAATTTCCCACTATACTTCGCCTCTCCGACAGTCTTTTGAAAAATAAACTGGCATATTTTTGTCCCCGCGTGCAGTTTCAATGGGACATGTCCCATATTGCTTATTTCAAGAACCTGGCGATTGTCCACGCCCGGCTGCATGAAAGACGCCGATATGTGCACCATCAGCCCAAGCCGCGCGAACCTGCTTCTGCCTTCAAGCCAGCCGCAGATGTTCGAAGGCAAAGCTATATTTTCCCTTGTTATCCCCAAAACTGTTTCCTGCGGATTGACGACAATTGAATCTGTCTCAACAAGTTTCGTGATTTTCTTGTAATCTGGATTATCGCCGACATCGTAAATCTTATCGGATTTTTTGAAAACCCTAAACATGTTTCCCAAAGTCAAATCAATCGAGCCGGGACCTACATTTTCGGCGGAAAAAGGCTCAATTTTTATATTGCCTTTATCTATTTCTTTAAAAATTTCTTCTTTTGTTAGAACTGACATGTTTTTTTGAAAAAAATTGAAATATATACTTTTTGGTGGTGTCTATTGGACGAAATCCGAACCTTCTTTGAGCAAAATCCAGAGGATTTTGCGGATTGATTCCCGCCCAGCGTTTCCGCCCGCCTGACGGCGAGCAAAACAGAAAAATTTTCTTTACAATTTTTTATTCGCGCGCCCCCCAATTTTTTTCAATTAAGGAAATGAAAATTTTTCTGTTTTGCTTTCCTGCTGACGCAGGAATTACGGAAACGCTCCCACCCC
>CAYMJO010000014.1:0-19595 GCA_964391305.1 uncultured Candidatus Saccharibacteria bacterium
TTTCCGGTGGAGGCGGATCGTCTGGCGGAGGTGGCGCATCTGGAGGATGGTAGCTTACTAAAATATTAAGAATATTAAGATTAAAACATTGAAATCATGCCACAGCGTTTAGAAGACATTTACAAAGGGAATTCTGAAGAGCCCAAAGAGTATGGCGCGGAGCATTTCGAGGATCCTTTTCATCAAGAAGAAAAAAAATCCTTTTTTCAAAAACTTTTTGCAAACAAGAGGCTTCTTTTGATAGGTATTGCAGTCGTTATTGTCGTTGTGGCGCTTGTTTTGATTTTTGTCAAGAATGGAAAAGGATCTTTTAGCGGAGATAAAGTTTTTTTTGAAATAGATGCGCCTGATTCTGTTACAAGCGGCGGTGAAATGACTTATGTTATAAAAACTATAAATAAAGAGGAAGTTGATATTGAAGAGGCAGAGGTTGAACTGATTTTTCCAGATGGCTTTGAATTTTTATCTGCTAGCTTGGAAAGAAAAGATTCTTCAAAAAATATTTGGAAGCTTGGCAAGATAAAAAAGAATTATTCGGGAGATCTCGAAGTAAGCGGTGTCTTAAGCGGAGTGGGAGATTCACTCAAGGTGTTAAAGGGCACTTTGCGTTTCAAACCCTCCGGCATCAGCTCGGAATTTTTCAAAGAGGCCGAAGGGGACACCATTATTGCGTCCAGCGACATTTCTCTGTCCGTGGATGCTCCGCAGACCACGACGAGCGGAAATCAGATAGAATATATAGTCAACTATGAGAACAAGGGGAAAAATGCCAAAACCAATCTGCAGGTGAGGGTGAATTATCCTGATGGTTTCAGTTTTTCCAAAGCGGAGCCGAGTCCGTCCAATGGAAATAGAACTTGGGATATTCCTTCTTTGAAAAGCGGGGAAAGAAAGAAGATCAAGGTTTTGGGGGCTCTTTCAGGAGGTGACGGCGAGTCCAAAAGGGTTGAGGCGGAGATTGGCACCGTTGACAGCAATGGAAAGTTTTTCACGCAGATCAAAAAAGAAGATTCAACGAGAATAGTCGAAGCGGGGATATTGATTACCGAAACGGTAAATGGCAAATCCGAAACCTTTGTTGATGCGGGTACAACTTTGGATTATGTTATTGAGTACAAAAATGAAGGGGGAATAGGTTTGCGAAATGTAGTTGTGGAAAATGAGATAAACACGGAGATTTTGGATATGTCTACGTTTAATGCAAAGGGCGGAGCTCTTGAAAACGGCAAAATTGTTTGGAATAGCTCCGGTGTTTCCGAGCTTGCTTTGATACAGCCTTCTCAAGAGGGAAGACTCGAATTTTCCGCGGGTGTCAAAAAGAAAGAAGAACTCCCGATAAGTTCTATATCTGACAAGAATTTTCAGATTACTTCGAGAGCCTCTATTTCCAGTGATGATATAGCCGTTTCTATCAGCGCTGAGAAAAAAGTAGAGGCGGCTCCCTCAATTGTGAAGCTCAATACGTTTATCGGTGTAGATGCGCAGGCTTTTTATTACGATCAATTCACGGGAGAGCCATTGGGAAATGGTCCAATGCCTCCAAAGGTTGGACAGAAGACGACGTATAAAGTTTTCTTGAATATGACCAATCTTTCAAATGATGTTGCGGAAGTAGTTGTGAAGTGCCAGCTTGCGCCGGGCATCAAGTGGGAATGGAATGATAGCGTGTCGCATGGGGAAAAGTTGGATCACAATTCAAAGACGGGCGAAGTTTTGTGGAAAGTCGGCAGAGTCCCCGCAAACACCGGCACTTTTTCCGAAAAAATGATTGCGAGTTTTGATATAAGCATAACACCGGGCGAGGATAGAATTGGGAAGACGGCTCCGCTTATTGTCACAACAAAAATTGTCGGCGAAGATACTTTTACGGAACAAAAGTTGGATAGTAGCGATGGCGATGTCTCGACTGAACTTCCCGATGACAAATTTGCCGAGGGCAAAGGAAATGTTGAGAAATAGCTTATTTGCGCATTGTACCGAATTCTAAATAATTGTGAATTATTAGCTCTAGCTGATTTGTAATTTGATAAAATTAAATAAAATTTGGTAAGGATTTGTAAGACAATGTTTAAATTAATTACAAAATCATCAAAGTCATCCGCTAGGCTCGGCGAGTTGACAACGAATCATGGGGTTATCGAAACTCCTTTTTTTATGCCGATTGCGACCAAGGCGTCGATCAAGGGTTTAACGGTGGAGGAATTGGATATGCTCGGTGTGCAGATCCTACTTTCGAACACTTATCATCTCTGGCTGCGTCCAGGAGAAGATATTGTGAAAAATGCCGGCGGTTTACATGAGTTTATGAAATGGGACAAGCTTATTTTGACCGATAGCGGCGGCTATCAGGTTTTTAGTTTGGCGAAGATGAGAAAAATAAGTCGGGATGGAGTCAAGTTCCAGTCTCACATAAATGGCGAGAAAAAATTTCTTACGCCTGAAAAAGCGATTGAAATTCAGCAGGCTCTCGGCTCGGACATTATGATGGTTCTTGACGAGTGTGCGCCGTATCCATGTGGGCGTGATGATGCGAAATTGGCAGTTGAGAGAACAAGTCGTTGGGCTGAAATATCCAGCAAGATCGAACATTCTAATCAATTGATGTTCGGCATAGTCCAAGGTTCAACTTATAAAGATTTGCGATTGCAAAGTGCGAAAGATTTAGTTGCGTTGGATTTTGACGGATATGCGGTTGGAGGTCTTGCCGTCGGCGAGCCGGTTGAAAAGATGTATGAGACTTTGGATTACACGGTGCCGGAGTTGCCAAAGGACAAACCTCGTTACCTCATGGGCGTCGGTTATCCCGAGCAAATCGTTGAGTCCGTAAAGCGCGGCATTGATATGTTTGATTGTGTTATACCGACGAGAAACGCGAGGCACGGTACAATATTTGTTAATTTGCGAGAGATTGATAAAGAGAATTTTTATAATGTGATTCATATAAAAAATGAAAAATACAAAGATGATTTTTCTGTTTTGGATGAGAGTTGCGATTGTCCGACGTGCAAAGCCGGATATACGAAATCTTATCTGCGACACTTGCTCGTCTGCGAAGAACCTCTATACATTCGCCTTGCGACTTTACATAATTTAAGATTTTATATAAAGTTGATGGAGAAGATACGAAATAGTATAAAACAGGACGTTTTTTAGTCCCGAATTAAAGGATTGCGTAGGACGTGAAGTTTATGCCAAGATGCTTTTTGCATTTGTAAAAATGGTTCAAAAGATTTTGATGAAACAGTTAATAATTTTTTCAAAAATTTTTTATAAACCATGAAAATTTCAGTTTCAAAAGAAATTGGATTTTGTTTCGGCGTGGCGCGCGCAGTGAAAACGGCAATAGAAGCATCGAATAAGTACGAAGGCCGTGTGTATATGCTCGGCGATATTATAAACAACGAAATCGTCATAGAAATGTTGAAGGGGAAGGGAATAAAGAAGGTCGATAGGCTGGAGGATATACCGAACGGCGACATTTTTCTTGTGCGGGCTCACGGAGTTCCTCCCGATACTTTCAAAATGGCTAAGAAAAAAAATCTTGTTATTATAGACGCGACTTGCCCAATGGTTCAAAAAATCCATGGAGCTGTTGTTTCTTTTGATAGAAAAGGCTATAGAGTCGTGATCGTTGGAGATAGAGGTCACGATGAGGTGATAGGAATTGCCGGAGAAGTGGAATCCCCAATAATAATTTCCGACAAAAAAAGCGCAGAGAAAGCTCGAGTTGAAGGGATGAAGCTGGGAATTGTTTCGCAATCAACGCAATATGAAAGAGATGTTTCAGAGATTGTTGATATTTTAAAAAAGAAAGCGGATGAAGCCGTTGCCAGCAATACCGTTTGCAATTCCACGAAAACTCGCCAGAGGGAAGCGGCAAGGCTTTCTAAAGAAAATGATGTAATGATTGTAATCGGCTCAAAGCGTTCCGCCAACACCGGACGTTTGAAGATGATATCGGAAGAGAACAATCCCAAAACGAAAATGGTGCTGACGAAAGATGAGCTTGATCCCATTTGGTTTGAGGACGCAGAGAGTGTTGGAGTTACTGCCGGGGCATCGACGAGGATTGAAGAGGTTGATGATGTTGTTGGAGTCTTGGAGGAGATGAGTTGATATTGTTAAATTCGGAAAAATATCAAATGACAAATATCAAAGTCCGTCGTCGAACATTTGTCATTAATTTTCAAACCATGATAAAACGCAGGAAAACAAAGAAAATTAAGATTGGATATCTTGAGGTTGGAGGAAATCCGCCTGCGCCTGTTTCCGTGCAGACGATGACAAATACGAATACCAGCGATGTGAAAGCGACGGTGAAGCAGATTTTGTCTGCGGAAAGAGCAGGGTGTGATCTAATCAGAATCGCCGTGGACAACCAGAAATCTGCGGAGGCAATTTCTGCGATCAAGAAAAGAACCAATATTCCCATCATAGCAGATATCCATTTTTCCCATTTACTTGCGATAAAAGCGGCAAAGTTTGGCATTGACAAACTGAGAATCAATCCTGGCAATGTCGGTCGAAAGCAAAACGAGTCCAAGAGAGTTAGGGAGAAAATAATAAAAGAGATCGCGGATATCGCGAAGAAGAAAAAGATTCCAATAAGAATAGGCGTGAACATGGGCTCTCTCGATCCGAAGATGGAAGAGAAGTACGGAAGGACGGCTGAAGCGATGGTTCATTCGGCTTTGGAGGAGATCAAAGCTTTGGAGCGGCATGGATTCGGCGATATCATAATCGCGATGAAGGCGAGCGATGTTGGGATGACCGTTGAGGCATATAGAGAGCTTGCCAAAGTTGTCGATTATCCCTTTCATGTCGGAATCACCGAGACCGGTCTTCCCCCTTCAGGGATTGTCAAATCTTCGATAGGCATAGGAGTTCTCTTGCTTGAGGGAATAGGCGATACCATTCGAGTATCTCTGACTGCTCCCGTTGCCGAGGAAGTTGAAGTTGGACTCGACATGCTTCGTTGCTTGAGGCTTCGGAAAGAGGGAGTTGACTTTATAAGTTGTCCAACTTGCGGAAGAAGGTATTCTGGTCAGAAGGAAACTATGGATCTCATAAAAATTTCCAAAGAACTCAAGGAAGCTTTGAAAAATGAAAAAAGATATATAAAAGTTGCCGTCATGGGATGCAGTGTGAATGGTCTGGGAGAGGCCAAGGATGCCGATGTGGGCGTTATGCTGAAGATCAATTCTGGGGAAATCTATCCTCTCGACAAGACAAAAAAATACGAAGTCCCCAAGGACAAAATTCTGCCAGAAATGTTTAGACAGATAGATCTTTTTTTCAAAAATAAGAAAAAAGATCAGTAAAATAATATCAAAATCTTTTTTATGATTTTTTAAAAAAATTATGAAAATTAAAATCAAGCTCACATCAAGTGAGGCGAGGATGCCAAAGAGGGGTTCTGATGAAGCGGCCGGTTATGACATTTGCTCGCTTGAAGAAATTGAGATAAAGCCCCTCGAGTCAGTTTTGATCAAAACTGGATTGGCTTTTGAAATTCCAAAGGGGTATTACCTAAAAGTTTGTCCGAGGGGATCAATGGTTATGAAGAAAAATCTTGACATGCCGCATTCTGTGGGAATTGTTGATAGCGACTATCGTGGCGAGCTTTTTGTTCCACTGCGCAATTTGAGTTTGAAAGCCCCTGTTATAATTGAGAAAGGCGAGCGCATCGCGCAGGTTATCTTACAGAAATATGAGGAAATGGAATTTGAAAGATTTGAAAAGCTTTCGGAAACCAAGCGTGGGAACGGAAAATTGGGCTCAACGGGGAAATTTTGAAATTGTTTTGACTTTTTTTTGTCTTTTCGGTTATCTTTGGTTTCAACGTTTAATTATAGAGAGAGGGGGTCCTAAATAAGCGAGAAGAAGCCTTCTTTTCAAGGACCTTTATTAGATAGTCTTCGCAGGGGTGCTTGACAATTGCATGTTTTTTTGACAAGGAGGAACATCGTGAAAAACAGGCCGATACATGTTCTCGAGCACATGGGCAGGAAAATTCTCGATATTAAAATTGCTCATGGGCGATGGGTTTCTACGAGAGGGAAAAGTGGGGAACAAGCTGATCTTAGTGGGATAGATCTTTCGGGATACGATCTCGAGATGCTTGAACTTGGAAAAGTCGTATTCAGAGGAGCCAATCTCGAAGGCGCGAATCTCAAACGGTCTGATCTTCGTGGAGCCGATTTCAAAGGAGCTAATCTGAGGTATGCTTGTTTTGCCTTTGCCCGCATAGACAAAGACACCAATTTTTTTCTGCCAAAACAAAACCCAAGGCTGTGTGATACAGCTTTTTTTTTGTTCTTTATATATAAACGTAATTGCCCTGGAAAAATTACTTGCTCCAAAAGAATCTCCTTGCGCGGTCTTTGTACTGTCTTTGCCGGGACTGCGGGAGACAAAATAACTTTTTTATTTTTCAAAAATCATTTTTTGTGCTATAATGTAATAAAATTATGTCTGAAATATTTGGGAATTTATATTTGTCCGACAAAGCGCAGAGCTACCTGCTGTTTTTTGTGATTGTGATCGCGTCTATTATCATCGGCCGAGTTTTATACAGCTTCTTCAAGCTGATTGTGCGAAGGGCAACCATACGGACAAAAACGGTCTTTGATGATGTGCTTGTTGATGTTGTCGAAGAACCTATGGTGTTTTTGGTTTTCCTCGGCGGTCTTTGGTACGGATTTTCTGTCATAGAGATTCCGGACAGCGCTGAAAAAATTGTTTACAATATTTTAAAGATTTTAATCATTCTTACGGTTGCCTTCTTTGTCGTGAGGCTTTCCGATGGTTGGATTGTAGAGTATTTGAGGCAAAGGGCATTGGTTTCCGGCGCTGGCAAGTCTCTTCCGGCGGTCCAAAAAATAATAAAGGTCGTCGTTGTCATCGTTGCGGCGCTTGTGATATTCGATATTCTTGAGCTGAACGTCACTTCATTGATCGCGGGTCTTGGACTTGGCGGACTTGCCGTTGCGCTTGCGGCAAGGGACACGCTTGCGAATTTGTTTGGCTCGGTCACCGTTTTGACGGATCAGCCTTTCAAAGTTGGAGATAAAATTAGGATAGAAAAATTCGAGGGGAACGTTGAAGAAGTCGGACTGCGAAGTACGCGAATCAAAACGGGCATGGGAACACGAATCATTATTCCAAACACGAAGCTCACCACGATGATCGTTGAAAATGTTTCTGAGAGAGAGGGTAAGCACAAGGAGTTTGCGATTTTTTTGAAACAAACGGTTTCAAGCGAGAAAATTCAAAAGGCGATTGATATTATCAAATCTGCCCTGAATGAAAATTTGGAGATGATTGAAGATAAATATTGTGTGAGTTTTTCAGAAATTTCTGAAAAAGGTCCTGTGATTTCTGTGAGTTATTTTGTAAAAAGCCAGAAAGGTAAGGCGGAAATCGTTGAGAGGATTAATTTCGGGATAAAAAAGGGATTGGAGAAGATTGGTGTTGAATTAAATGATTGAAATGTCTATATGGATAACAGGCTTGTGCTTGCCTGCAGGTCTATTCTACAAAGAGGCAAGAGTGAAAAAACCGCGTGGACGGTTTTTTTGCAAAATTTGCAAAGGTTTGCTAAAATAAGCACTAAGTGCTAAGTTCTAAGTGCTAAGCTTTCTTATAGAAAGCTTAGTGCTTGGTGACTAAAACTATGAACGATAAAATGCAAAAAATTGTCTCTCTTGCCAAAAGGCGGGGGTTTGTTTTTCCCTCTTCCGAAATATATGGGGGTTTTGCGGCTGTCTATGATTTGGGTCCTTACGGGGTTGAGCTTGCGAGTCTGATAAAAAAAGAATGGTGGAAAGCTGTTGTGCAGGTGCGTGAGAATATAGTTGGCTTGGATTCGTCTATTTTTATGCATCCGGAAATTTGGAAAGCCAGCGGTCATGTTGGCGGATTTGCCGATCCCTTGGTAGAATGCAAAGATTGCCACAATAGATTTCGCGCGGATCATTTGCTTGATGAGATAGGCGTCAAAGCCGATGAAAAAATGTCAGAAGCAGAAATCGGCAGGATTTTCGAAGAGAACAAAGAAAGATTGAAATGCCCAAACTGTGGAAAAAGCAATTTTACAGGCATAAAAAAATTCAATCTTTTAGTGAAATCGAATTTGGGTAATTTTACGGAAGACTGGAATAAAAAGCCCGTTTATTTGAGGGGAGAAACTTGTCAGGGGATTTACGTGAATTACAAAAATGTTTTGGATTCAACGCGGGTTAGAATTCCATTCGGCATCGCGCAGATTGGCAAGGCATTCAGAAATGAAATCACCGCGCGGCAGTTTCTTTTTAGAACTAGGGAATTTGAACAGATGGAATTGCAGTATTTCACGCATCCCAAAGAAGAGATAAAAGAATATAACAAGCTTCGGGAATTCCGATGGAAGTTTTATCTGGATTTGGGAATAAAAGAGGAGAATTTGCGATGGCTGAAGCATGAGAATTTGGCGTTCTATGCCAAGGAAGCTTACGATATCGAGTATAAATATCCTTTTGGGTTCAGCGAGCTCGAGGGCGTGCATGCTCGCGGGGATTACGACTTGAGCCAGCATGCGAAATTTTCTGGAAAAGATTTGTCGTACAGAGATCCTATTACCGAAGAGATATATGTTCCTCATATTGTAGAATCTTCAGCGGGTGTTGGAAGAATTTTACTCGCGTTGCTTTCCGAGGTTTACACAGAGGAAAAAATAAAAGATGGGACGCGTACGGTTCTCAGATTTGACAAAAAAGTAGCGCCGATCAAAATCGCCGTGTTTCCTCTGCTCAAAAACAAGCCGGACTTGGTTGACAAGGCAAAAAAGATATTTGATGATCTAAAGACGCGTTACATGTGCGAATTCGATGACAATGGGAATATAGGCAAGCGATATCGAAGACAGGATGAGATTGGTACTTTGTATTGCGTTACGGTTGATTTCGACAGTCTTGAAAAAGGGGACGTTACCGTCCGTGATCGAGACACGATGAAGCAGGAAAGAGTCAAAATTGATAATTTGGAAGAGTATTTTGAAGGAAGGTTTGCTGTTTAAAATTTAGCATTTAATCTGTTCCTAGTATGTTTCATAAATTCAAACTAAAAAATTCGCTTAACGTTGTAGTCGCGCCGCTTAAAGAGACAAAAGTGGTGACTATTTTGCTTTTCTTTGGTGTTGGATCCAGATATGAAAAACAGAACAATCTAGGAGTCTCCCATTTCATCGAACATATGTTTTTTAAGGGGACGAAAAAAAGGCCCACAGCTCTAAAAATTTCACAATCTATAGAAAGTCTCGGAGCGGAGTTCAATGCTTTCACTGGAAAGGATTTTACGGGATACTATATAAAAGTGAATAGCGATCATCTCGAAAAAGCGACAGAGATTCTTTCCGATATGATATTGCATTCTAAATTTGAAGAGAAAGAAATAAATAAGGAAAAGGGCGTCATTATTGAAGAGATAAATATGTTTGAGGATAATCCGCTTATACGCATTGATGATCTTTTTGAAAATACGCTTTTTGGGAATCAACAATTGGGAATGTATGTATATGGTACTCGCGAATCTATTCGGGGCATGAAAAGAGAGGATTTTATAAGTTATGTTAATAATTATTATACTTCTGGGAACGCGCTTTTGGGATTTGCGGGATGCGTGAACGCCAGCTTGGTTAAAAAACTTGCCGGGAGATTTTTTGGAAAATTGAAAAAAGGCTCTAAAAAAGCGCCTAGGAAAGTGGATTTGGGAAAAATTAGAAACAGAGTTAGCTTGGAATACAAAAAAAGTGAGCAGACTCAATTGGCGATGGGCTTTCCAGCTTATCGATATACTCATCGGGATATTGTTGCTCTGAAGATTATGGACGTGATTTTTGGCGGGAATATGAGTTCAAGGCTTTTTGTAAAAGTTCGGGAAAAGCACGGTTTGGCCTATCAAGTCCGTTCTTATGCGGGGCAATATCAAGATACTGGAGTGATGATGGTGCAAGCCGGTCTGGACAATAGGAAATTGGAGAAGACAGTGGGACTAATAATGGAAGAGCTTAGAAAAATGCGATCCAAAAATGTTTCTCAAGCGGAATTGAAAAAAGCGAAAGATTTTATGAAAGGCAGACTTATAGTACAGCTTGAGGATTCTGAAAATCTTGCCAACTGGCTTTTAAGACAACAGCTTTTTAATGGGAAAATGATGACGTTGGAAGAAAAGTTTAGCAAAATAGATGCGGTGAGCGTCGGTGACGTAAAACGTGTCGCGAAGGATGTTATTAATTTTAAGAAATTAAACGTAGCTGTGATCGGGCCACTTATAGATGAAGAGAAATTGAAGAAGCTGTTTAATTAAAAAGTGGAGACATTGGTATTTTGTAGCGTTGCAAATCAAAAATACAAATTAAAATTAAAGAATTTTGATTTTAAAAAATGTTTTTTTTGCGCTTTTAACTTTGACTTTCGGCAAAAGCATGATATAATCTCGATGTGTTAGAGATTATTTTGCATTAAGAAAATATAATGATTTCGAGGCGTATAATTGAACATAACGTGTCAATAAAGGCGATTTTTAAGGTTGTAATTATAATTGGGATAATCGCCCTGCTTTACGTTATTAGAAATGTCATAGTTGTTTTGTTTATATCTGTCGTGCTTGCGTCTTCTTTTGATCCCATTGTCGATAATTTGCAAAAGAAAAGAATTCCCAGATGGGTGAGCGTTTTGATTATTTTGATAATGTTGCTGGGATTGATTGCCCTAATAATTTTCTTGATGATTCCTCCCGTGAAAAATCAGATAGATCAATTAACCAATAATATCCCGGCTGTTTTTGACCAATTCCAAAATATAAAAGATCTTGCTGTAAAATACGATCTTATTGACAACTCTCAAAGTCTTTTGAACGCGATAGCGACTAGACTTGGCAATGTTGCACAAGGAGCGGTTACCAAGGTAACTGGCGCTTTTAGCGGCTTGATTACTATTATTACGATTATAGTTCTTTCTGCTTATCTTGTTGTGCAGGAGAACGGCATAAAACGTTTTGTAAAAGCTGTGACTCCGCTCAAATACAGGCCATACATTGTTGATCTTGTGAATCGCATACAATTCAAAATGGGACAATGGCTTCGTGGTCAGCTGGTTTTGATGCTGATAGTCGGAGGACTTACTTACATTGGCTTAACTCTCATGGGAGTTGATTACGCTTTGCTCCTCGCCATTCTCGCTGGACTTTTAGAGATCATTCCTATTATTGGGATTCCGATCGCTATAGTTCCTGCGATTATCATTTCACTTACGCAGTCTCCAATACTCACTATTTTTGTCGTTATTCTCTACATTGTCATCCAGCAAGTCGAAAACCATATTCTTGTTCCAAAAGTAATGCAGAAAGCCGTCGGACTTAATCCCGTATTTGTCATATTGGCTTTGCTTATTGGTTATGAATTGGCGGGAATTCTTGGTGTTATTCTCTCCGTTCCTGCCGCAACGGCCTTGGCAGTTTTTATAAAAGACTTTTATGATTATAAAAAAGAGAAAGACCAAGAAACTCTTGAAAAAATACGTGGGAGAAATGGCGAGATAAATTCTGGTATTGAGGAATGAGAGCTGATTTTTGAAGGTTAACAGTTATCAGCTCCCGGCTCCCAGTTTTTTTATATTCAGCTTCGTTGTAACTGTATATTGATAATTTAGAATTTGGTATTATAAACTATGGCAAAGCTTTATGTTGTTGCTACGCCAATAGGAAATCTGGAGGATGTAACTTTGCGCGCGCTAAGGATTTTGAGATCTGTTGATCTTATTGCCTGTGAAGATACGAGGACAACTATGAAGTTGTTGTCTCGATATGAGATTAAGACAAAGCTTGTAAGCTACTTCCAGCATTCGAGGCCTTCAAAAGCCAGATTCATTGTTGAGCAGATAAAAAATGGCAAGGACGTCGCGCTTGTTTCCGAAGCGGGAACGCCCTCAATCTCCGATCCCGGCACAGTTCTCGTCGCGGAAGCCGTTAAGTCAGGTATAGATGTTGTCCCGATTCCCGGCGCTTCAGCCGTTACAGCGGCGGCAAGCGTGTCCGGTCTTCCCGTTGACAAGTTTGCGTTTTATGGATTTCTTCCCGTCAAAAAAGGACGAGTGAAGATCATTGAAAAAATGCTTTCCGAGGACAAGACCGTTCTTTTCTATGAGTCTCCGCATAGGATATTGAGAACACTGGGCGATTTGAGAGAAAACATGAAAGCAAATTTTGACATAATTGTTTTTAGAGAACTCACGAAAAAATTTGAGGAAATCACTCGAGGGAATATTGATGGAATTTTTAATTTTTTTAAAAATTTAAAAAAAATTAAAGGAGAAATTGTTGTCATTTTTTATAAAAATGCCAAATGATCAATTACAAAAGTCAAAGTAGTATCAAATGACAAGTGTCAGATTTTGACATTTTAAATTGAAGGCAGACTGGTCCCCATGAACAAGTATTACGTTACAACTCCTATATACTACGCCAACGACAAGCCGCATATTGGTCATGCGTACACGACTATAGCCGCTGATGTTTTGGCGCGCTATCATAAGCTTCGAGGTGAAGATGTCTGGTTTCTCACTGGTCTTGATGAACATGGATCGAAAGTTCCTGCCTCTGCGGACAAACTTGGGAAGGATGTAAATGATTTCGTTGACGAGCAAGCTGTGTTTTTCAAAAAAGCTTGGCAGAATTTGAATATTTCAAACGATGACTTTATAAGAACGACTGAAAGGCGCCATAAAACTGGCGCGCAAAAATTTCTTCAAATTTTGAAGGACAAGAATGTTTTATACAAAGGCAAGTATAGTGGATTATACTGTGTCGGTTGTGAAAAATTTATTACTGGCAAAGAGTTGGTGAATGGAAAGTGTCCAGATCATAAAAAATTTCCGGAAAAGGTGGAAGAGGAAAACTGGTTCTTCAAACTTTCGGATTATTCCAAAAAAGTCAGGGATTTGATTATTGAAGATGAAATTGAAATTCTTCCAAAGGCGAGAAAAAACGAAGTTTTAGGCTTGTTTGACGAGCTTGATGATTTTTCCGTTTCCCGTGAAAAAGTTAAATGGGGAGTTCCCCTTCCTTTTGATAAAAATCAAATTACGTATGTTTGGATTGAGGCTTTGACCAATTATTTGAATGCCCTAGATTTTGAACATGATGGGAAATTGTTTAAAAAGTTTTGGCCGGTGAATTTGCATTTGATGGCGAAGGAGATTATAAAGTTTCACTGCATTTTCTGGCCAGCAATGCTTCTTGCCGCTGGATTTGAGATGCCAAGAAGCATTTTCGCGCATGGTTTTTTTACGATCAATGGAGAGAAGATGAGTAAAACCATCGGCAATGTTATCGATCCAAATGAGATGGTCGGGAAATTTGGCGCGGACGGTACGAGGTATCTTCTGCTTACGCAGTTTCCATTCGGCGTTGACGGCGATGTGCAGGAAGACCGATTTGCCGAGAAGTATAATGCCGATCTTGCGAACAAGCTTGGAAATCTTGTCAGTCGGACAATTGCCATGACCGGCAAATTTTTTGGATACAAAGTTCCTAAAATTCGTAAAAGCATCGACAGGCTTCCTTTGCAGTCAAGCGGTTATGTCGAAAATTGTTGGAATATGATTTTTCCAAAGGTGAGAGAGAGGCTTAACGAAGACTTGGATTTATACGAGGCGCTGAATCACATATGGAGATTTATCGACGCGGCGAACACTTACGTTGATAAGAATGAACCGTGGAATTTGGCAAAGCAAGGAAAAGATATCGAGCTTTCTGAAGTCATGTACGATTTGCTTTTTTCTTTGAAAAAGCTTTTGATAATTTTGCATCCATTTATTCCAGAGGCTTCCTTGAAAATTGCGAAGGCTTTGGGTTTGGAAACAATCAAGTTTGCAGATATCGATAAGCCCCTGAAATCTGGCAAAAAGATTTCGAAGATCGAAATTTTATTTCCGAGGGTTGAAAAATAAATGTTAATTGACACTCACACACATCTTGATTTTCAAAGCTTCAATGACGACCGTGAGGAAGTTCTCGCGAGGGCGAAAGACACGGGCGTTGAGAAAATGATCAACTGCGGATCCGCTTGGGAAGGTTCTTTGGCCAGTGTTGAACTTTCGGAGAAATACCCGCAAGTTTTCGCGGCAGTCGGATTGCATCCGCACGAGACCGCGTATGCCAAAAAAAATCTCAATTACATTTCAAAGCTTGAAGAGCTTGCGGATAATGACAAAGTCGTTGCAATAGGTGAAATCGGTCTCGATTATTTTGAGATGGCTAATATAAAAGAAGAGCAAAAAGAGCTTTTTATTCCCCAGCTTGAGCTTGCCGAGAAGCTCGGACTTCCGGTCATCCTGCACGCCAGAGACTCCTATGCCGATGTTTATGAGATTGTTAAAGATAAAAAGCTGAAGGCCGTTTTGCACTGTTTTTCCGGAGATTTGAAACAGGCGGAAAAATTTCTCAATCTTGGGTTTATGATTTCATTCACGGGCATTATCACATTCGCGAAGACGGATAAGCTTGTAAAAGTGGTTGAAAAAGTTTCTCTGGATAGCGTAATGATCGAAACAGATTGCCCGTTCCTCGCGCCAGAACCGCATCGAGGGAGTCGCGCGGAGCCGGCGCACGTGAAACGCATCGCAGAAAAGATTGCCGAGATAAAAGATGTTTCTTTTGAAGAGGTTGCAAAAAGAACAACAGAAAATGCGGAGATTTTTTTTAAACTAGATTAAAAAAATCGAAGTACGATCCCGCCGTGGCGGGATCGATGTTTGGATTTCGAATTTTTATAAAAATGGAAACCTATAATCCTCAAAAGATAGAGCCCAAATGGCAAAAAAAATGGGGAAAACAAGATCTGTATAAAGCAGAGGATTTTTGCGATGCCAAAAAATTTCCCAAGGGAAAATTTTATACATTGACAATGTTTCCTTATCCTTCTGCGGAGGGCTTGCATATCGGACATGTGGAAAGCTACACGGCGGCTGATATTTATTGCAGGTATCTTCGCGCGAATGGCTATAATGTCCTTTTTCCGATTGGCTGGGACGCGTTTGGTCTGCCGGCGGAAAATTATGCCATAAAGAAAGGCGTTCATCCACAAAAAGCCAATCTTGATAATATAAAAAATTATGAGAGGCAGATAAGAAGTGTTGGCTTAAGTTATGATTGGTCGAGGCAGATTAATACCACTGACCCGAAATATTATAAATGGACCCAATGGATTTTTTTAAAAATTTTTAAAAAGGGATTGGCGTATGAAGATATAGTTCCGATCAATTGGTGTCCGAGCTGTAAAACCGGCATTGCGAATGAAGAAGTGGTGAACGGCGAATGCGAGCGCTGTCACACGAAGGTTGAGTGCCGCGACATGAAGCAATGGCTTTTGAGGATCACGGAATACGCCGATAGGCTTGTGAATGACCTGAATTTGCTTGACTGGCCTGACAAGATCGTCGAAATGCAGAAGAATTGGATAGGAAGGAGCGAAGGATATGAGATAAATTTTAAAATAAATGGGCATGAGGAAATCTTGAAAGTCTTTACGACGCGAGCGGACACTTTGTTTGGCGCGACATTTATGGTTTTGGCGCCGGAGCATCCATTTTTGAAGAAAATTGTAACATCAGAGCAAAAAACCGAAGTCGAAAAATATATTAAGCGATCAAAACAAAAATCCGATCTTGAAAGAGAAGCTTTGGAAAAAGAGAAAACGGGCGTGTTTACCGGAGCGTACGCGATAAATCCGGCGAGCGGAGAAAAAATCCCGATTTGGGTATCGGACTATGTGATGATGAACTATGGCTCTGGGGCGATTATGGCAGTGCCCGCGCATGATGAGAGGGATTTTGAGTTTGCTAAAAGACATGACTTGCCGATTACGGAAGTTATTTCTGAAGATGGAAAACCCCGCGAAAATTTGGAAGAGGCTTATGTTGGCGGAGGCAAACTTGTGAATTCCTGCGAATTTGATGGAACGGATTTTCTTGAGGCACGCGAAAAAATTGCTAAATATGTCGGAGGGAAGAAAGCTGTCAACTACAAGCTCCGAGATTGGGTTTTCTCAAGACAGCGATACTGGGGCGAGCCGATTCCTGTCGTTCATTGCGAATCATGCGGCGTTGTTCCCGTTCCAGAAAAGGATTTGCCAGTTGAATTGCCTGACGTTGAAAAGTACGAGCCAACGGGCACCGGCGAGTCTCCTTTGGCGAATATAAAAGATTGGGTAAACACGACTTGTCCTGAATGTAGAGGCGTAGCAAAGCGCGAGACAAACACAATGCCGCAATGGGCAGGGTCTTCTTGGTATTATCTGCGGTACATCGATCCCAGAAACAGCGGGGAAATTTTTGATAAAAAGAAGATGAGGTTTTGGTCTCCTGTTGACGTCTACATTGGCGGAGCGGAGCACGCGGTTTTGCATTTGCTATATGCCAGATTCTGGCACAAGGTTTTGTATGATGAGGGCATCGTCGATCACCCAGAGCCTTTTATAAAGCTTCGCAATCAAGGCATGATTTTGGGAGAGGACGGCGTGAAAATGTCAAAATCCCGCGGAAATGTGATAAGTCCAGACGAGATTGTAAAAGAACATGGCGCAGATGTGCTTCGTTTATATGAAATGTTTATGGGGCCATTAGAAGATGATAAGCCTTGGAGTATGGAGAAAATTTCGGGAGTTAAGCGCTTTTTAACAAAAAGAATTTGGAAAGTAGTAAACAAAGCTATTGAAGATAGAAATGAGTTTATTGATATTTCGGGAAAATCTCAATTGATTCATAGAACTGTAAAGGAAGTTTCGGAAGATATTGAAAGTATGAAATTCAATACTGCGATTGCAAAATTGATGATTCAATTTGATGGGTTGAATAGCAAACCTGACTGGCGCGGTAAATTTAATAGAAAGGGGGAGTTTGAAAATAAGCAATTTGATTTCGAAGCTTTAGAAAAGTTTTTAATATTGCTTTCTCCTTTTGCACCTCATATGGCAGAAGAGCTTTGGGAGAAACTCGGACACAAAGCAAGCATATTTAAAGAAAAATGGCCCATTTTCGATCCTGATTTAGTGAAGGAAAAGGAATTTGAGATGATTGTCCAAATCAATGGCAAGCTTAGGGATAAAATAAGGGCAAACGTTGATATTTCTTGTGAGAACGCGATTAAAATAGCAAAGGAAAGTGAAAGAATTCAGAAGTGGCTTGATGGCAAAAAAATTGTTAAAGAGATTTATGTGGCGGGGAAGCTTGTGAACTTGGTTGTTATCCCTTAATTAACTGTGGATAGCTTCTCTTATTTTTTTGACAGAGAATATATCTGTAATAAAAAATGGCTTATTAAAGCCATTTTTAAGTCAAGGAAATTGTCAAAAAATTACTTGACAATATTTTTTATATAGTGTAACCTGAAAATAGGAGAGAAAAAGGAGGAAAAATATAGACCCATTGCGGATAAATTCTAAGAAGTGAAAACTTCTAAAGAAATTCAACGCAGAGGGTATTCTGGAAGGAAAGTGATTCAAATCGAAAAAATTTTTCAAAAACATTTTTGAAAAGAATCTTTCGAAAAAAATCCCAAACTTCCAGAAAAATAGAGAGCACAATGCCCACGTTCACACCCGCATCCACACTCACACTCACACTCACACTCACACTCACACTCACACTCACACTCACACCTATCTACCGCTGCTCTCTTTCGCTTTTTATTAAAATCTTCATGATTGAAAAAATTCTCAAACAAATCGGCTTCGATGATAACGAAGTAAAAATTTACATAAAACTTTTAGAAAAAAGTCCCACGTCGGTTAGAAGCTTGGCGGAAGATTCAGGCATTGGCAGAGGGACTGTTTTTAATATTCTCAAAAAATTTATATCGGAAGGGATCGCGAGTTATTACCATAAGGGCAAGGGAAAATTTTTCGCGGCGGAGGATCCTGCAATTTTGAAAAATTTTTTAAAAAAGAAAAAGGATGCGATTTTGAATCAGCAAAAAGCCGTTGAGAAGATTATCCCGGAGCTTAAATCTGTCTATTCTTCTTACAGCCGCAAGCCGATTGTAAAGTATTTCGAAGGCTCAAAAGAAGCCAGCGATATGCTGTGCGACGTTCTTAACGCGGTTTCAAAGGAAAAGAACAAGGAGTATTACGTTTATTCCACGAAGGGAAAACGCCAGATTATCTATGAAGACTTTCCGGATTTTTCGAAGCAGAGGATCAAGGCGGGAATCAAGGTGAAGGCGATTGCGATCGGTGGAGGCGGAGAGCTTCGCGGACTTGACGAGCGCAAGTGGCTTTCGAAGAAAGAGCCGGTGAATTCAAGCTATATGGTGATCTACGCGAGCAAAATTTCTTTTGTCACGCTTGATAAGCAGGGTACGCCGGTCGGTGTGATCATCGAAGATAGGGCAAGCGCCGAAACACAGAAAATGATTTTCAAGAGACTTTGGCAGGCTTTATAATTTTTGAATTTTGATCAAATTTTGTTGGATTATAAACTTGTAGTTCGTTCGAATTCGTAAGATTGAATAAAAATTAAAGGAATAATCGCATGTGCGGCATAGTAGGTTATATAAGTCGTCCGTCCCAAGAAACGGCGTTCAAAATATTGGAAGGCATCAAAAAGCTGGAATACAGAGGATATGATTCTGCCGGCATTGCCGTGTTGAGAGAGGACGGCTCTGTGGTTTGTAGAAAATTAAAGAGGGAAGCTGACAGATCGGCTATCAATGATCTGCGCAAAGTTTACAGAGGCGATTTCGATGGCAAGGCGAGACTTGGCATCGCGCATACCAGATGGGCGACACATGGAGTGCCGAACAAAACCAACGCGCATCCCCACTGGGACTGTAAAAAAGAGATTTATTTGGTCCACAACGGCATTGTTGAAAATTTCGGGCCTCTGAAAAAAATGCTCGAAAGCAAGGGGCATAAATTCAAATCTGACACGGATACGGAAGTCATTGCCCATCTTATTGAGGAAGAATATGAAGATAATCTAGAAAGCGCGTTTAGATCCGCTCTATCTCAAATTACAGGCACTTACGGGATTTTGGTTTTTTCTAAGAGAGAGCCTGACAAGATTTTGGTCGCGAGATGCGGCAGTCCCGTCTGCATCGGCGTGACTGATGAGGAATGCGTAGTTGCTTCTGATGCTGTGCCCGTGGCTTTGTATTCCAAGGAGGTCATTTATCTAGATGATGGAGAAATGGCGATTCTAAAACAGAATAAGCATAAAGTTGTTTCTTCCGATAACAAAGTAGTTTTGAAAAAAGCTCAAAAAATAGATTGGGATATAGACAAGGCTCAACGCGGAGGCTTCAAACATTTTATGTTGAAAGAAATATTCGAACAGCCGGATGCCGTTGAAAATACCATAAGAGGAAGGCTTCTTCCCAAAGATGGTTTGGCGGTTCTCGGCGGTTTGAGAGATTATAAAGATCGTTTGCGGGATGTGAGAAATGTTATGCTTGTCGCCTGCGGGACCGCGCATCATGCATGTATGATCGGAGGATATATGCTCGAGGATAAGACTGGCATTGTTGCTCGGCCGGAGATCGCGTCGGAGCTTAGATACAGAAAC
>CAYMJO010000015.1:0-18839 GCA_964391305.1 uncultured Candidatus Saccharibacteria bacterium
TGGCATAACCATAGTATACACCATGGTGATGCAAAGCTATTGAACCATTACAAAAGCTTGATTTTTTTTAAAATTTGATGCAATATACATATATATACAGTCTTCAAACTGTTCAAATCGTATGTCTGCGTACTTTGGTTGGAGCGGGAAGATAATTAGAACAGTTGGAATAACTAAAGTAATTCCAGCATTTTATGCCAAATGATTTAAGGCCTTCGAGAGAACCGAGGCCAAAAGGCAATATAATGAGGAGTGTCTTGATCGCGATTATAGTATTTCTTGTGATCGCGGGTGTTTTTGCCATGCTGAACGATCCGATGTCGCGGCAAGGGGAAAGGGTGTCATTCAGCACTGTAGTGGATCAAGTTAATGGGGAAAAAGTTGAAAGTATAGATGTTGAAAAAGACAAGGTTTCGGTGAAGTTAAGAGATGAGGAAAAGCGAGAGGTTGCGGTGAAAGAATCTGGGATTAGTCTTTCTGAAGCATTGAGAGAGGCTGGCGCCACTCCGGAAAAAATAGAGAGAGTTGATATAACTATAAAGGATGTTTCCGGGGGAGAATTTTTCGTGGGCACTATACTTCCATTTTTGTTGCCGGTTCTGCTTTTTATAGGCTTGATATGGTTTATGGTGCGCTCCGTCCAAGGGGGAAACAACAAAGCAATGTCGTTCGGACAGTCCTCTGCCAGAAAGACGGATGTAAAGGATAAAAAGCGCAAGATCACCTTCAAAGATGTTGCGGGCGTTAAGGAGGCAAAACAGGAACTTTTAGAAGTGGTTGAGTTTCTTAGGGAACCTGCGAAGTTCGCGAAGCTCGGAGCGAAGATCCCCCACGGAGTTTTGCTCATGGGACCTCCGGGAACTGGAAAGACTTTGCTTGCCCGCGCCGTTGCTGGCGAGGCAAATGTTCCTTTCTTTCATATTTCTGGATCCGAGTTTGTAGAAATGTTTGTCGGAGTTGGAGCAAGCCGAGTCAGAGACCTTTTTAAAAAAGCGAAAAAAGAATCGCCTTCCATAGTTTTTATAGATGAGATAGATGCGGTCGGACGTCAGCGTGGTGCTGGGCTTGGGGGATCGCACGATGAGCGTGAGCAGACGCTAAACCAGATCCTCGTTGAAATGGATGGCTTCGATACGGACACGAATGTTATAGTAATGGCGGCGACAAACAGACCCGATGTTTTAGATCCTGCGCTTCTTCGTCAGGGCAGATTTGATCGTAGAATGGTTCTTGACGAGCCGGATATAAAGGATAGAGAGCAGATTTTGAACATACATTCTAGAAAAAAGCCTTTGGTGAGGGGTGTTAACATGAAACAGATCGCACAAAGAACCCCCGGATTTTCCGGAGCGGATTTGGAGAGCGTGTTGAACGAGGCGGCGATACTTGCCGCGAGGAGAAATGAAAAACAAATTTATATGAAAGATCTGCGGGAAGCGATTGAGAAGGTCATGCTTGGCCCGGAGCGCAAGAGCCACATTTTGACTAAAAAGGAAAAAAAGATTACCGCTTATCATGAGGCTGGACATGCTTTGGTTTCACACATTCTGCCAAATGCGGATCCCGTGCATAAGGTTTCCATCGTGTCTCGCGGAAAGGCGGCTGGATATACAATGAACTTGCCTATTGAGGATAAACATCTTTATTCAAAACTTGATTTCAAAGATGAACTTGCCACTTTGCTTGCGGGTTATGCCACCGAGAAGAAAATTTTCAAAGATGTTACGACAGGCGCGGGCAATGATCTGAAGCGCGCGACAAAAATTGCAAGAAAGCTTGTCGTGGAATACGGGATGAGCGAAGAGCTTGGTCCCATCTCTTATGCGAATCGCGATGAGCTTATATTTTTGGGCAGAGAATTCGGCGAGGCGAGAGAATACAGCGAGGAGCTCGCGGCGAAAATCGATAAAGAGGTAAGTAAATTTATGGGCGAGGCATTTATAAAGGCGAATGAAATTTTGGATAAAAACAAAGCAAAATTAAAAAAGCTTGCTGAAGCTTTGATTAAAAAAGAGACGATCGAGAAAGAAGATTTTGACAGGCTTATGGGAGTTGGGAAAAAAGAAAGTTTGGTAAAAAAAATTGCAAAGACGGACTTGGGATCTGGCGGGATTAAGTCAAATAAGAAGACGGTTGAGAAGAACAAGAAAGTCGATAAGGAAGCGCCTGCGGAAGGAACGGTGTGAGACTAATGTTCCATGCCAAATTCTAAATGTCGAAATCCCGATTTCAAAAGTTCCTCTGCTTAAATGAACGGATAATTCAAAAAAACTCTTACCTGAATGGGTCTCGTGGTACGGATAGTGTTTCTGAAAATTTTTCACTGCGCTCGTTGAGCGTATTTTTTATTTTATCTAAAAGATTTTTATTTACGCTTGTCTCGGTTTGTGGTGCTTCAGTTTTTGCCTTTAGTTTTTTATCGATGTCAAAATAAAACCAAAGACACCATGCGGATGCTATGGCGAAAGCCAAAAACACTGTCCATTGGATAAATTTGGTGATTCTTGACGTGAACTTGAATTTAGGCCTTGAAAATGATAGCTGCATTGGTATTTGGAATTAATTGGCGTGATGACCCGCGTTTTTTATTTCTCAATGGGCACTTTTATGTTGAGTGTCGCCGAGATACTTTCTTTTGTAGTTTCGGCTTCTTCTTCTGGGTTTTTTGTGTCCATTTTTTGTTCTTGAGTTTGAATTTTTATCGTTTCGATATCGATGATTATTTCCATGTTTTCAACTTTGTTCAAATAGTTCAAAACATTTGAAAATGTTCCAGAGGCTACTATTCTAAAATAAACGTTGTTTTCCTGCTCTTCCAATTTTTTGGATTCTTCGGTTTCCACATCGGGCGTTGTTTTCGTTGGATTTTTTTCTTCCATGGCTATGTCCTGCGCTACGCTGGTGTCTGACGCGATTCTTTCCAGTATTTCTATCAATCGGATGATATTTTCTTTTTCTACGAGTGCGGACTCTATGGCTGGTATGTCACTTTCTATTTTTTTATAATTTTCTTGCAATGACAAACTGTCTTTTTTTTGAAACTGTTCCAGTTGCGCCCTTTGCTTTTGGACATCCAAAGTTTTACGCTCAATTTTGTTTACGTCTGGAAAAATCCAAAAGTATACCGCAACTCCCACAATTGCAGATGTGATCATCACTATGGTGATAATTGATTTTTTTTTGTCTTCCATCATTTTTTCGCGTACGAATAGAGATAGTCCGGGTTTACCTCGATCGTTATTTCAAATTCAACCTCTTCTTTTTTTATTATATTAGAGAGAGGGGCTTCGACTTTTTTTATTAAGTCTGAACTTTCTAGAGATTTTTGAAAATTCAGGAGATGATCCCTTGTCTTTGCGGTTCCCGTGATTTTCAGGGAATCTTTTTTGATTTCTTCCCCCTTTTTACCTCTAGCGTCCTCGATATTTTTCGTGCTTGCTTCAAGCGTCTTTAATCTGATCTCGTCCGGTGTCAGCTGTATGATTTTTGCGATTACATTGGTCCATTCGGGATGTTCCTTGGTTATTTTTTCTAAAAAGTTCAAGTCTTCGTTAAAATGTTGTATCCTTGTCCTGATTTGTCCCTCTTCGCTTTCGCTTTCTTTGCCATGTAGAATTTCTATTTGTTTTTCCAAGCCGTTTAGATTTTCGTTTACAATAATTTTTACTCCGTATAAAAAACCTCCAATCGTTAGAACTCCGAGAATCGCAAATACAAGGCTCCAAATCGCAATCTTAAAATTTTTCTCCAGCTGGAGAATTTTTTTTTCATAATCTGGAAGCAGGTTTGTGTTTATTTGGGGCATTATATTGTTATTTTAATACCTCTCATTGCAAGACCGATGACAGTCGTGAAACTAAGCGAGTCGGAGCTTGATATCGGCGGTATTTCTTTTGCGTTTGGTTCGTATATATTTCCCCATGGGTTTGCGAGTGATATTTTTTCCCCGAACTCTTTTGCAAGAATTGATGTTAATCCCTCAAGGCGTGCGGAGCCGCCGCAGAGGAGAATTCTGTCAATGTCTTTTTTGCCGTTGTCGTACTCTTTGTAAAACTTTATAGTGTTTTTTATTTCATCCGTGATTTTTTTCAGGACTTCGATCTCCGCTTCGAATATTTCAGGTTTTTGCTCACTGGAAAATCCAGTTTCTATCTTTGCCTTCTCCGCATCGTCGAAATTAAGCCCCGTTCTTTTCATGATATTGCGTGTTATATCAACTCCCGCGGTCGAAGTGCTCGATGTGAATTTTAGAATAGAATTTTCGAAAAGTATAAAGCTTGTTTTATTTGTCCCAAGGTCTGCGATCATCACCGTTTTGTTTTCTAAATCTTTCGAGATGACGCTCCTTGTCGTTGATAGCGATTCGACCTCTAGGGCAATCGGTTGCAGTCTGCATTTTTTCAGAACTTTTACTATTGGGTCCACGGTTACCTTTGGCGATGCCGTTAGAAAAACCTTGTGCGGCTTTTCGTTTTCATTTTCTTTTTTTGAAAAAAAGGAAGGCTTGTTTTGCTTTTCTTGACCATTCAAGATTTTCCAATCCAAGTAAACCTGATCTATGGATAATGGGATGTGCTGTTCTGCTTCCCATTTCACCGCGTTTTCGATTTCCGGTTTTTGCATGGGAGGAAGATCGACCGTTCTTATAAAAGATTTTGATTCAGGAAGCGAAGCTATTACATAAGGAATGGTAATTGGGTGCGGCTTGGCCGTTGATAGAGTTTTTTTGATTATTTCTGTAAGTTTTTCTTCGTTTTCTATGACATCTTTGACCACGATGCCCCTCGGAAAAATGTTTGCATTAAAAGATTGCGGCCGGATTTTTTTTCCGTCCGATTTTAATAACATGACCTTTACGGAGGAGTCACTGATGTCTATGCCGAATGCGTGTATGTGTTTTTTTGTAAAGAGACTCATGTGAACGTTGAATTCTAATTTTTATTTTTTTAAGACTTGAACGCATTAAATATGTTGCGTAATAATCGCCGCGCGTTGATTTTCGTACTGATATTTGCGGAAATTTCAAAATCTATATTTCCTGCCACGAGAGTATTTCATAGTTTTCCAATGTTGGGCTCGGGAAAAATGGCGGAGGGTTTTGCAGCAAATTACTGTCGTAATTATATGATGTTTCTCTATATCCCGTAAACCTGCCGTGGTATGTTCCCTTTACCCATCCTTCCAAATTGAAGATCATGCTTCCATAAATGTCTATCCTGTCTTTTACGCTGTTGTTTTGGAGATTTCTGTATATTCTTCCTTCCTGCGCCAGCATGGCTGCGTATATAATGGTGTGGTCTGGACACCATACGCCGATTTCTACATCCTTTTCCGCCAAAAGTCCAAGCACGTCGGTGCCCATTCCGGTGTTGTATGTGATGTTTCCATTTATTTTTATATTTGCTTTTTCCATCGAGGAAAATTTTCCGGCGGCTATCGTAGCTCTTCCGTTGACTGTCCCATCGACCCAAACATCGTCTTGCACGAAGATCAGTCCGTTTGCCGGCATTGGCACTGTGTTATAATATGTTTCTCTCATGATGCCGATGATTGTTGATGATCTGGTTACTTTATTTATTACTATTGTTCCCGTGTTTTGAAATGTGAGATGGTATCCGTCATCTGTTATGCTGTCCAGAAATATCCCATTTGCGATGGCTTCGTTTTTTAGATTAGTCAGGTTTGCTTGGAAGTTGCTGAATTCAATCCAATCTACCGGAAATTCCCAAAGCTCTTGCGGACCGCCGTTTCCCCATACTCCCGGCTCCGTACGTCCCGGTGTGTATTCGTAGGTTTCCCTTGCGCTTGCAACCGCTGAATGATTTATTCCGTTGAAATTGATGCCTCCGTTTGAATGAACCTTTCCAAAAACTTCCGATGTGCTTGAAAATGACATATTGCTGTTGCAGAGGAACATATAGTCTGCGATTGTAGGAATTCCAAGTTTTGCCTGGACCTTTCTTTTGTAGGAAGGGTTTGAATCGAGGTATCCTTCTGATTTGACTGTAACTACTACTCCGCCAATCTCCGGCTCCGTGATCCATATTTGATAGTGTCCTATAACGCTTCCCATCGGATCTTTAAACTCATGCTCGTAAGGTCCACGCTCCGTGCCGGGGCTTTTATCGCATGGCGTATGTCCATCGCAGTAATCTTCTTTATCATGCGTCAGGACCCATTGATAGTAATCTATTCCAGACTCCGCTATCTCGAAAGCTTTTTCTCTATTTTGTTCGTTCGTTGCGGATTTATTGAGAATTGTCACATATTGCAGAAGCCCCGCCACTATGATGAGAAATATGGCGGTAAACACTATTGCCTGAATTAGTATGCTTCCTTTGTTTTTCATATTTGGTTTGTAATTATTTGTTTGTTACAGATTTCTAGGTCTTACCTCTGTGTCCAAAATGTATCTTCCTGCAGACGTTGCAGGCGCCGTATCCACTATTAAGTGTATTCCTATTACTCTTATGTCTAACTCTACTATGGGATTCATTGGAGATTGAGTTCCCGTGTAGTTTTCATCATAGTAATAAAAAATAGGAACGGCTTCGTTTACAACATGGGTGTTTATCAGGACGGTTTGCTCGTTTTCCGGTAAATACTCTGGAGTTTCTCCAGATGTTGGTTCTATTGTTCCTCTTTCTAAATTCTGTCCGCTCAATTGGTATCTAATTCTCTCTGCGATCTCGTCTTTGTCGTAATCGGAGTAAAATACCAAAGTTTGGTTTCCCGCGCTTTCGATTGGAAATGAGCCGTTCTCTGATTCAGTGGCGCTCCTGATTTCCTTTTTCATGTTGTCGACTATTTTTTGCGCTTCTCCCATGCTTGATCCTTCTTCCATTGCCATTCTGTGAAACTTGAAATTATCTACCATGAAAATAGCGAGCGCAGTTCCAATTATAACAATTATGCCAATTGTTACAACAAGCTCTATCAGCGTGATGCCGCGCGTGTAATTATTCAAAATCTTTTTCATACATGAAATGCTTATATTGGTTGGTCTAATTGCACTTTTAATACTTCTTGTCCCATTACTGCTAGCGTTCCCGAATATGGCAGATATTCAGCTTTTGTGATTTCTATATTGTAAGTTGTAGGAGATAAATCTCTGAAAAAAGCTTGCCCAAAGTTCGTGGTTGTCCTGTTTTCATCGTATCCCGCGGCTGTCAGATGTATGTTTGCGTCGGAAATAGGGTTATTAGTGCTATCCGTCACATGAAACAGAACGTTGTAATCCGTTTTCTCATCAAGGTAGATATTGAGGGTTTGTGAAGTGGCTGGCGGGACATCTATGGATGTCGGAGGATAGTTTCCCGTTGAGGGCATATCGAATCCGGTTATACTGTAAAGGTTCGCGGATTCTCCTTCCAGCTCAAATTGAAAGACATTCCATTCCAGATTGTTCGAAAAATTCAGCACGCCTCCCACATCTGTAGCGTGCGTTTCTATGTATTTGTAAATTGGATTATTTTCAGCATCATACCCAAGTAGTTTTTGCAGTCCTGTTATTTTGAAGGAAACGTTTCCAATATGTTCTTCAGGATTTGACGAGTTTAATGTGTTCACGGCAAGCGAGCTTACTTTGTCCACGGAAAGGCTAAGCTCTGTTATTGCTCCCTCGTTCACTGTGGGATTTGGGGTGCTGGGCTGTGGCACAGTTATTGGCGATACGGTGTAATCGGTGCTATAGGAATATATTGGGTCTTCCTTTGTCACTTCTACATGATAGTCATTGTCAATTTGGCTTACGTTGACGTTGTATGCGAAGAATGTTCCTTCTGCATCTGTGAATCCTGTTATGTTTTCTGGAGGATTTGTTCTTGTTATTGTCACGCTGGCTCCCGTGAGAGGGTTTGATTCCGCGTCGATCACGTTTGCTTTTATAACTCCCATTCCTTCCCCTGTTTCTATTTGATTCGTGCTAAAGTTGCTGATGAATGTTGGTGGATTTACGCACGTTGGCTGACTTTCCCAGCACACTTCTATTCTAACTCTTTTGTAATCTCCGGGAGCTGGATCCGCCGGTATTAATCCGTCATACGGATCGTCCACGAAAGATATAAAGGTAGTTATTTTATATTTTATATTGTCTATTGTTTTGTAGCTGTTGGTAACTCCGATGTTTATTTCACCGTATGAAAAATTTCTATATTCTTCCATTATCTCGTTTGCGATATTTGTTGCCGCTGTTCTCCTTCTGCTTATTTCCGCCGCGTCAATGACCATATTTATTGAAAAATAAAACGCGGTAGCTATGACTGCGAAAACCGCGACGGCTATAACCGCTTCGATAATCGTGAATCCTTTTTCTTTTTTTGAAAAAAATTTCATTTCATTTGTCCAGACAGTGAGTATATGGGAGATATTATTGAGACTGCGAGGATTGCGACTCCGCTACCGAGGACGAGCATCAGTATTGGTTCGATGATAGACGAGATGTTCGACATTTCCTGATCAACGTCTTCTTCATAAAAACCCGCAAGGCTTGAGAGTACTTCGTCCAATTTGCCGGTCTCTTCCCCAACGATGATAATCTGTATCACTATTGGCCAAAAAATATCGTTATAAGAGCCGAGCGCTTTGCTGATAGATGTGCCGGTTTTGACTTTTTGGGAAGCTTCGAGCACTGCTTCTCTGTATCTTTCATTACCCAAAGTATCCGATAGAATTTTTAGAGAGTCGACCACTGGCACGCCGCTTTTTAAGAGAGAGCTGAATGTTCTGCAGAATCTTGCGATGTTTATTTTTTTTATAACAGAACCGATTTTGGGGATCTTGAGCGCAAAGTTTGAAAGCGTCCTTTTTCCGCCTTCGGATTTTCTGAGTAAAGATAGAATTGCCACTAGTACGCCCATTCCTATAAGTATGTATATCCAATTTGCGTTGGCGAATTTGCTTATTTTTATCAATAATCTTGTCATGAGGGGAAGTTGCGCATTGATATCTTCAAATACCGCGATAAGTTTTGGAAGCACATAAACTATCATGAGAATTCCTATGCCGATCATGGTCAATAAGATTACCGCTGGATAGTACATCGCTCCCCTGACTTTTCGGCTAAGGTCGTAATTTTTTTTCATCTGAATGGATAACTGTTTTAATACGATGCTAAGATTTCCTGATGTTTCTCCAAGGTGTACCATGCTGATGTACATTTTAGAAAAAACTTTTGGATATTGTTTTAAAGCATCCGTGAAGCTTGTTCCCTTTTCAACATTCAATTTGACGTTCGATATTATTCTTGAAAAGTAGTTACTCTGCGATTGTGCGGAGAGAGCGTTTAATGCCTTTGTCAAAGAAAGACCGGCATCGAGCATGACGGATAAATGCCGTGTAAACAAGATTTTTTGAAAGCTCGGTACTCCCCCTATTTCCATGCGCAGTCCTTTTTTCTCTGTCGCCGCTGAATTTTTTATGATACTTTCCGTGAGTAAAAGCCCCTGCTCTCTAAGCAGAATCGCCAAGGCATGGTCATCTGGGGCAGTCATTTCTCCCGTTTTGATGCCACCGGATTTTGAACGGGCTTTGTATTGGTATAGAGGCATAAGTAATTTTCTAGTGACTATAATGGTAGTGGTTGCTTTTTTAAAAGTAGCAGTTTAAACTTTTATTCCTTGGTGACTCTCAATACTTCTTCTATTGTTGTGACTCCGGTTGCGGCTTTTATGAATCCGTCTTGTTCCATTGTGATCATTCCAAGCTCAACGGCTTTTTTTTGAATCGTGTCGCTCGATGAGTTTTTGACTACCAAGTCCTGGATTTCTTCCGTGATTTCCAGCACTTCGTATATTCCAATTCTACCCTTGTACCCTTCATTGCTGCACTGACTGCATCCTTTTCCTTTGTAAAATTTAAGATTGTCCAGGGACGGCTCTGTTTTTGTCAGCCTTTCCCTTTTCATAATTTTAAAAATTTTTTCCAAATTAAATTCTTTTTTCAGCATCTCAAGAAAATCTTTATCGGGAACAAAACTTTCGATGCAGTTTGAGCAAATTTTTCTCAAAAGTCTTTGGGCTATTACGGTGTTCACCGTCGATGCGGCTAGAAACGGTTCAACCTTCATATCCAAAAATCTCGGCAGAGTTCCAGCGGCGTTGTTCGTGTGGAGCGTTGACAGAACGATGTGTCCAGTGAGTGCGGCATGGACGGCTATCTCTGCGGTTTCGTTATCACGGATTTCTCCAACCATCATTACATCCGGATCCTGACGTAGAAGTGAACGTAGTCCCTTTGCAAAAGTCAATCCTATTCTTGTGTTAATTTGAGTCTGGTTTATTCTGGGCATTCTGTATTCTATAGGATCCTCTATCGTTGTTATGTTGACTTCGGCTTTGTTCAATATATGCATGATCGAGTAGAGAGTCGTGGTTTTTCCGGAACCAGTCGGTCCCGTTGCGAGTATCATGCCATGCGGGCGCTTGATGTTTCTCCTTACCTTCTCGAGCGCCGAATGTTGAAATCCCAGCTGTTCCAAGGTGAGAACTTTTTGTCCCTCGTGGAGAATACGCATAACCACTTTTTCTCCATCATATACGGGTATGATCGAAACGCGGAACGACACATTATAATCTTCCGTTTGTTTTTTGAATCTTCCGTCCTGTGGGAGCCTGTTCTCATCTATTTTTAGATTGGTGAGAATTTTTATTCTTGCCACTAAGGCGGGAAGTATTGTTTTTGGCAAGCTGATGATGTCATGCAGGATCCCATCTATTCTGTAACGTACTATCACTTCTTTCTCGGCAGGCTCCATGTGAATATCTGAAGAGTCCTGAAGGATTGCATCGTCCAGCAATGTATCAACGATGCGAATTACCGGCAGATCCTGCGCCGCTTTTTCCAGAGTCTCGTCTTGCTTTGCAAGCTTTGCGTTCTTGATTATCTCATCGAATTTTGACTTTATACTTTGTCTGTAAAGCTTTACTATTCCTTCGATATCGGTAGGAGTCGTGTAAAATGATTTTATCACAAGTCCAGTTTTTTTCTTTATCGATTCAATCGTTGCTAGGTCATCCGGATCTACCATTGCCACGAAAAGCTCTGTGTCGGTTTTCTTGAAGGCCGCGATTTTGTGTTTTTTTACAAGTGGCTCTGGAATAATTAAAAGAATATCTTTGGGGATCTGGATTTTTTTGAGGCTAATATATTCCACACCGAACGTTTTTGCGATCAGTTCGGCTAACCTTTCTTCGTTTAATATTTTTTTATCCAAAAGAACGGTCTTCAAAGTTGCGTTCGCTGATTTGGCTTCTTCCACAAGCTTATTGAGGTTGGCTGGCGTGAGAATTTTTGTCTCAACAAGGAGTTTGGCTAATTTTTTTTCATCGATGGGCATGTTATAAATTTAAAATTCAAAAGCGGCGGCTTGGAATTCATATTTTTAGTTTTTGATATTCTCCCTGATCTTGTTTATGATTTCCTCCAGAGTATAATCCGTCTTTATAAGGTACTCTTTCACTCCAAGCTTTTTCGCTTTCTCAACCGTTTCGTCAGATCCGGAGTTGGATATGATTATTACCGGTATGTCTTTTATTTCTTGGTCTTTGTTTTTCTTTTCAAGCAAGTCTATTCCATGGAGACCGGGGAGCAGAATATCGAGCAGTACCAAATCAGGCTTGTGCTCTTTTATTTGAGCAAACCCTTCTTTGCCATCTGCGGATGTAAGCACTTGAGCGCCGACCGTTTTTAGTTCCGCCGCCAGTGCATACAATAGTGCAGTTTCATCTTCAATAATTAAGACTTTCATATAGTTGTTTTAACGTTTCACCCAAAGGTAGCGCTGTCTCTGGCTGAAACTGATTGTTTTGTTTTTTTTAAAAAAATCTATTGGAAACAACTAGTGTGTTTTCAATGGTATTTTAACGTTGAATTTTGAACCCTTTCTTTCTTCACTTTGTATTGTTATGCTTCCTTGATGCAGATCGACTATATTTTTTACGATAAAAAGTCCGAGTCCAGTTCCCTTCACGTTCATCTCTTTTATGTTTTTTCCCCTGTAAAATTTTGTGAAAAGCTTTTTTTGATCGAGTTTTGGGATTCCAATTCCGTTATCTTCGACGGTGACTTCTATATATTTTGGACGTTCCTTTGGCGTATATTTTAGAGTTACCTTTACCATTCCGTGTCCTTGGGTATATTTTAAAGCATTATCCAAGAGGTTGTGCAAAACGAGCTCAATGGCTTCGGGATCGATCATTTGCGTCATATCTTTTGAGGGAAGGTCTGTCGTAAGCTTGATATTTTTTTTATCTGCGAATTGTAAAAGCTTTTTTACGGCGTTTTCTACAACCATTTTCATGGATGCCGGCCTAATTTTGAGTTTTGCCCTTCCCTGCTCAATGCGTGAGACGTCTAGTAGATCGCTGACTATTTGTATCATTTCTTTATTTGATGCCGTGATATCGTTTAGCAATTTTTGCTTTTTCCCTCGGTTTTTTAACAAGAGTTCCAGATCCCAATTCATAATGGCAAGAGGCGTTTTGAGTTGATGCGATGCGATGGATATAAAATCTGATTTTATATCATCTAGCTCTTTTTCCCTGGTAACGTTGTGAAGAGTTTTTACGAAACCAAGCAGTTTTCCCGTCGTGTCTCTTACGGGGGAAGTTCTTACGTCCAATATTCTTTTTATCGGATAGTCCAACTTTATTTCCTCTTTGATCGTTTTGCCGTTTTCCATTTCTTTCTCCGAGAGGCACCAATGTAGCGCTTTGTGAAACGAATTTAGGTTTTGCTTCTCTGCTTTTTTTCTTGGATCGATTCCTAATACGTTTTTTTCGCTCACGCCTAGAAGTTTTTCCGCCATTGGATTTACCAGCATTACCTTGCAATCCTTTCCTAGCATGACAAGCCCGTCCGCAAGATGCGTGATTATTGATTCCGTCTTGAGTTTTTCTAACTCTGCGGCGCGTTTTGCTTCACCGAGATTCTTAATTCCATTCGATACGAAATAAGCAAGAATTATCATCGTGGTGGCAATGGCAAGCATGCTTTCGACCACGATTTCGATTGATGTGTATATTTTTGTTATGTAGTACGTCAAAAGCATCACTCCGATTGTGATGGTGCCAATTATTGTGAATATAAAATTTGGACATTCCCGTAATCGGAGGTTATTTTCGCAACAGACTGGAAATAAGATTTTGTAAATTTTTTTTGTTTTTTTCAAAAGGACTTTCAATAATATTCTGCCGTTCTTGTTGTATTCTCGCGCGTGCGGGTTTGAATTTTTCAAGCTAGATGGCAACTAGTCTATAGTCTAGCTAGTCATTTTTTTGAAAAACAACAGTTGAAGCCCGTACGCGTGGGAAGGGAATTAAAACAGTTCCTTGCCAGTCATCTCCTTTGGCTTTTCAATTCCCATTATTTTTAATATTGTCGGAGCAATATCTCCAAGTATGCCGTCTGCAAGTTTTATATTTCTCATTTTATCATTGACGAGAATAAAAGGCACGGGATTTGTGGTGTGAGTTCGTTGGACTTTTTTTGTTTTGGGATCTGTCATCTCTTCGCAGTTGCCGTGGTCTGCCGTTATAATAGTAGTTCCGCTTTTCTGTAGCACTAGGGACACGATCTGCTCAAGTTTGCTATCCAGAAATTCAAGCGCCCTGATCGTCGCCTTGAGATTTCCGGTGTGTCCGAGCATATCCGGGTTTGCAAAGTTCACGGTTATAAACTGCGATTTATCCCCGCTTAAATCTCTTAAAAGCTCTTGTGTGACTTCCTCCGCGCTCATTTCTGGGATGCGGTCGTATGACTTTACCTTTGGTGATCTTATCATAATTCTCTTTTCGTTTTTTTGCTGTACGGATGTACCGCCATGGAAGAAGTACGCGACAGGCGCAAATTTTTCTTCCTCTGCGATGTAGAGCTGATGTAAATCCTGTGTTCCCAAGTATTCAGGCAGATTATTTATTATTCTGTCTTCAAGAAATGCGATGGACATGGGCAGATCGTCTCCAAAATTTGTCATGCCGACAAAGAAAAGATTTTTGACCAATGGTCCCCTGTCGAAGAAATCGAATTTTTTTAATACGAAAGGTTTTGAAAGTTGTCTTGTCCTATCGGATCGGAGGTTGAAAAAAATGAACGCGTCGCCTTTTTCAACGATAGCTTTCGGGATGTATGAGTCAGAAAGCACGGTGGGCTCTATCATGTCATCGGTGAGGTTGTAATCGTATGCTCTCATCACCGCGTCCTCCGAAGTTTTTTCATAGGGACCAATACCATGAACCATCGCGTGGTATGCCTTTGCCGTTCGCTCGTAATTATGCGCGCGGTCCATTACGTAGTATCTGCCGCCTACCGTGACGAGCTGACCGACTCCGTATTTTTTAATATTTTCTTTTATGTTCTTGATGTATCGAAGCGCGCTTCTTGATGGGACATCTATGCCGTCCGTGATCGCGTGTATGTAAACCTTGGTTATCTTTTCTCTCTTTGCAAGTTCGAGCAGAGCGTAAAGAAAATCGATATCGCTGTGTACTAGACCGTTGCTTATCAGTCCGACAATGTGCAGTTTGGAATTATTCTGTTTGATGTGGTTCGTGGCGGAAAGCAGGGCTGGATTATGGAAGAATGCGCCGCTTTTTATGGACTTGCGGATTTTCGTGATGTCTTGAATACAGACTCTTCCCGCGCCCATGTTCATGTGCCCAACTTCGGAGTTGCCCATGACGTCCTTTGGCATTCCAACGTGTTCGCAACATGTCTGGATTTTCGAGTTCGGATAGTTTCTAGAAAGCAAATCAAAAAAAGGAATCTTCGCGAGCCGTATGGCATTGCCTTCCGTTTGTTCGGATATCCCCCAGCCGTCTAATATGATTAGGACGGTTGGCGTGTTATTTTTGTTTTTCATGTAGATGGTGTTTAGGAGAGTTCTAAAAGGTATTAGTTGCGAAATATGCGGTTCTCAATAATCAGTCTCTCAAATCAGTTTCTCATAAAAGCGAATCTTAAAAACCCAAAAGCTCTGTACTGTGTACCGAGAAAACTATTATAAAATTGTATTGTAATTGTAGCATAAATTTAACATTTAATCAAAGCAAAAATCCCGCCTTTGCGGGATTTCTAAACCCCGCCTTTGCGGGATTTCTGAATCCCGCTGGGGCGGGACTTCGCTTTTTATATAGTAGAGACTTGCGGTGTGTATTGCTTAAGATTTTCGATCTGGCTTTCGGACAGTGCTTTCGCGGCTTCCACTGCCTCTGTCGTCAATGCTTTCGAAAAAGTCCTTGTTTCGCCTTCCTTCAGGTGTTCCGATCCAATTCTATTTTGTAAGTAGTCTTCTATATATACTTTCTGTTCCCTCGACAGGTCGGATGGACATTCTCCAGCGTCAATGCATGTTTTGAGTGCTCTTCTTGCCAAATGAGTAATCCCTTCGCCTCCAGACGCAGTCTCTGTGTATCCACTTGCGTCAACCGTTCCCTCGACCGGCGATGTTTTTTCTTTTATGGCTGTATCTTCCGTTCCGGCCACTTCTCCCGTTTGCGGAGTTGACTCTTCAACTACGACTGGCGCTTCTTCTACTTCTTGTGTCTCTGTGGCTGTTTCTTCAATGGGGACTATTTCCGGCTCTTCAAGCGGTGCTTCCTCTTCGTCTTCTTCAACTATGGTAGGCTCTTTTGTATCTTCGGCAGGTGAGGTCTTTGCTTTGTTTTCATTTTTTTCTGCGGGTACTGTCTCTTCAGCGCTTTCTTCCGCTGGCTTTGTCGGTTCTTCGGCTGCTTTTTCAGTTTCTTCGACAGCAACGGCGACCTGTTCTGATTCTTCCTTGGCTGGCTCTTCGGCCGTTTCCTCCTTAGTTTCTTTGGTCGTTTCTTCTTTGGCTTCTTTATTGTTTTGCTGTTCGTCTGAATTCTTCGCGAATGCCCAGATGACAATGATCGCAACTACGATTACGATGATTGTTGAAATAATTCTGCCCTTTCTTGAGGGTTGAGTCTCTAGCGCGTCTTTTTCAAAGAGCTCTTGATCTTTTTCATCCTCCAAATTGTTGTTTTCCTGGTCTTTGTCTTTTTTAGACATAAAATTTTTAGAAGACCAACAGACGGTGATAATCACCAACCGTCCTGCTGGTGATTAATCACACGCTTATTAAAAATTATACTCAAGCCGAGCTTGTGTATAAATTATGCCCAAAAACTGATTTTGTTCGGAGATTTCAAGCATTAGGTTATTCTAACGCTTTTTATTTGTTTTTTGCAAAGGATAAGGTGTGGAAAACTTGTGATTTTTTGAATTTTTCCAAATCTTAACGAGTTATGGATTATATTCATGTAAATTGGAGTCCTAGAGTTTCTCTTTTTCCCAATGTTTCTCTGCTTCCTTTTCCATTTTTTGGAGTCTATCGTAGTAATCTAAAAACTCGTTTAGGTGCGCTAGGGCGATCTTGCCGGTTGTGATGGGATCGTCATCTGTGACGTTCGTGTTTGGGGCAACCGTTCCATGCTCAAGCTCGACTTCCATTCCCCGTCTGAACTGTTCGATATTGAATTTGTCCCATTTTATACCTATTTTTTCTCCGATTTCTTTCGCCTCTTCTGGTGTGAAATTTTGTTTTGGCATATTTTTATAAAAAAATAATTGTGTTTGAATTATATCAGCAGAAGGGCCTTTTTCCAATGAAGTTTTTTGAAATAAAAAAAGGAGATAGCTTTCGCCATCTCCTCGATGTTTTAAGGTTTTATTTTTGGAGCTGGCAATACGGATCCCTCTCTGGTGAGTCATGATGTATTGCCATGACGTAACACATGCCTGCGCAGGATTTGGAGAAATGGGTACATTGATTGCAACGCGCGGAGTAACAATTTTCATCCCGAAACCTTCCCCATTTTTCATCGTTTGCCCAGATTCTCGATAGTTGTTCTTCGAATAAGTTCCCAACTATGTATTCTTGTTCGCCGAGAAGGATACACGCGTGTACGTCCCCGTTTGGTTTTATACAGATGGCTTCCGTTCCCGCGACGCAACGTCTCGTGAAATGCGATGGCGTGTTGAAAATTTGAGATGAATCTGTCATGGTGTCGTAGCTTCTTCCAATAGGAAACCTATGTAATGCTTCTAGTCTCGTGACTTCCTTAATCAAAGCACCATATTCTTTGCGGGATAACGCGATTGTCTCGAAGTTTTTCTTTGCTGGTCCCGCTGGTCGAAGCGGCACAAGGGTAAGCCCCGCGACGTTCATACCTTGTAGTATTGGTACAAATTCTGATAGGCATGCTTGGTTTATCTTGCACATCGTTGCGTTGACACGCACAGGCTTCGCTCTGTTGGTCAAGTAGTATATTGTTTTTATAATTTTGTCGTAAGAGTTTTGGGGACGCATTTGGTCGTTGACTTCTTTGGTTCCATCGAGGCTGATGATGTACATTCCCACAGTGAGAGTCGAAAGCTTTTCTAATTGTTGTTCGCTGAAGAGGCCGTTTGAGTTGATGCTTACATAGAGTCCTTTATCAAGAGCGCTCTTTACGGCGTCGCAGAACTTGGGATGCATGGCTGGTTCTCCGCCCGTGAATCTCACTTCGAATACCCCGCTTGCAACCAAGTTGTCGAGGATTTGGTTTATCTGTTTCATTGTCGGCATTGTTAGGTCCGATGCTGGAACCGAACAATAAGGACATTGCAGATTGCATTTATCAGTTAGCTTGAACCACGCACAGAACGGCGCGGCTCTCGCACGTTTGGGGAATAATTGAGGGATATGGAAATCAGAGTCTTGTTCCATTGTTGTGAGATCTGGGTATATTAGAAATTCCGCCCTGCCGGTATCTCTGTCGAATTTGTAAAATTTACCATCATCTCCTTCTTTTCTAAGTATGTATCGTTTCATTGAGTGCTCCTTTGAATTAGAACAGATGGTGCTATTGCCATCTGTTTCTTTTGCAAGTTGTTAAAGGACGGTTAATTGTACAGGCTATTTTACTATGAATGTTTGAAAATGTTGAGCTTTTTTAAAAGTATTAAAATATCTATTTCTGTTTTTAGGAATAGATATTGGTAATTAGTGCGAAACGTAACCAAAATAGATGTTTATAAATAGTTTAAATAAATTATCATGTCGATGATTAAAACGATACTCCACCTCTTTAAGATACATGGGAAAATGGTATTTGGAAACCCCTCGGTAGTTATAGAGGATATGCTTAGCGTAACTCCAAAATCCTTCAATGCCGTTAATATGGTTTTTACCGTGGTAGGCAAAGGCCTTGTCATGGTTCAGACGATGGTGCTTGCCCCAGCGTTTCAGAGAATTATAGCTATGGAAAGTATCCGTGTAGTACACCGACCCTTTTCGGGTATGTGTGATAATATGCACCATCAATTCCTCGGCTGTCACTTGCTCCACGACTTTGGTGTACACCCGTCCATCCCGTTCCAAAAGGCCCAAAACAATGCTTTTTCCGACAGATCCTCTTCCTCGTTGGCCTTTTCGGCGACCACCAAAATAGCCCTCGTCTATCTCAATCTCTCCCTTCAACTTGCCTGCCTCCAACTCTGCTACATGATAGATCGCTTCGCGCAAACGCTGATAGACACGGGTAACTACCTGATAATCCAAGGCCAGATCACTAGCCACACGATAAGCCGGTTGTTGTTGGTAGAAACCAGTGATAATGCCAATTTCCTTGCGCAGACGTTGGAGAGATTTCTGTTTTCCACAAGATACACGTCGACATTTGACATAGCCGCGATGAGTTTTACAAACTTGAAAAGATCCACAGAAAATACACTTTCTTCCTCTCAAAAAGTTGGCTGCACAGTTGAAAACGTTATTTCGAGTAGTAACCATAAGGGTATTTTAACACTCTCTGGTTACGAAATACACTAATTACCTA
>CAYMJO010000016.1:0-17744 GCA_964391305.1 uncultured Candidatus Saccharibacteria bacterium
ATTGCGCCCTAGATGGCCTCACCCCAAATGAGGCTTTAATCAGAGTGCAAAATGTCCGTATGCAAAACAAAAATTCCTATTGTTTTTTCGCTTTCACAACGGGCATTTTGTCAACAACCCGGACATGCTCATTACTCAAAATATCCGCCAAGAAACGATCCCGCATGTTCATTCTATATTTATATTCATCCTCATCAATGATCGCAAAACGCACGGGCTTGCCCATCTCCCTCTCAAGTCCTTCCACTATTTTTTGAAGCTTAAACTTATTCGGCCTCCCGACAACAAGCAAATCCGTCTTTGCAATCTTCTGCTGTGTGAACATCCCGGTAAGCACTCCAAGCTTAATTCCCTTCAAGCACTGAAACTGTCTCGTAATTTTGTCCTGCGGGGTAACACCCGCCTTAAGCATCAAAGATCTAAGCTCCTCATAAAGCTCAAATTTCCTATTGACCTTATAGTATTTTTTTCTGTTTTCGGTTTTCGCCTCAAGCAGGCCAAGCCTGCTTAAATTATCCAATTCTCTGCGAATAGAGTTAATTCTTTCTTTAAGCTTCCGAGTAAGCTCGCGCACATAGCAAGCCTTATCCGGATTGAGCAAAAATTGGCCTAAAAGTTTGATACGCACTTTGGAACTAAATAAGTGTTCAAGCATAAGTTTCATTTGTTAGATATTAGTTATTGGTTATTGAAAACAATTTTATCTAGTTTCAAACAAAAACCGCGTCCAAAAGCCAAAAACTAAAAATAATGAACTAATATTCTACTCACAGTATAAATCAAGCCTTTTCCTTTGTAAAGAAAATTTGTTCACCAAAAACTTGCACAATACTTGCACAATATAGGGAAAAGTGTAATAATGAAAAATGTCAAATGTCAATCTTTGATGTTTTGAAATTGGTAATTTTTTGAAGTATGAAATTTGAAATTTATTCGATTTATTCGTATTAACGCATATGTCACAGCTATCCACAAAAACAAGCGAGCTTCTGGTATACAATCCGCAACAGTCGAAAAGCTTCTCGGATACTTTTGTGTTCGAGCCAGAAAGCACAGAAGAAACACGATATGGCAAGCTCTTGATACTCGTAGAAATATCCTCAAAAACAAAAAAATCTCCAGAAATATCAGAGGCAATTGCATCGATAATGCAAAATGTATATTACAAGTCCTCTGAGTATCCAATCGAACAACAGTTTGAAAAATCCGTAAAGAAAGTGAATGATATTCTCGGATCACTGGCATCCGCGGGCGAAGTCAGCTGGATCGGCAAACTTAACGCCATTATCACGGCCATAACTCCAGAGGAAATATATCTGACGTCGACAGGCTCGGCCAAAGCATTTTTGATAAGAAGGAAAAAATTGAATCTCTTAAATAAAGACGCTTCGGTCTCTTTCGAGCCAAATCCCCTAAAAACATTTGAAAATATAATCGGTGGAAACATTGAAAGAACGGACAAATACTTCTTCGTAACATCTTCCATCTTGGAATATATTGAACAAGAAAAACTCAAAGAGATAGTAGAAAGATTCACTCCAGATATCGCATCGAGACATTTGCAAAGCAGGCTTGTTTCTTTTAAAGAAAAGGAAGCAATGGCGGCGCTGATAGCATCTATTGAAGAGAAAGAAATCAAGATCGCTTCCGCAAAAGATTCCAGAGGCATCATGTCTCAAAAACTTTTTGAAGAAAGAAAAAAAATTCCAATTCCCGAAACAAAAGAATCTGAAAAACATTACAAAAATAGTGAAAAAACGAAAGGCAAAAGCTCTCTTAGAAAAACGGCGAATATTCTAAAGATCCTCGCGACAAAAACCATGGCCGCGACACGCAGTATTCCCACCATATCCAAACGCATCAGAAGAACCGCCGACAAAGCAAAAAAAACTTTCACGAGAGATAAACTGGACAACATCAAAGAAAAGCAATCCATCTCGAGCAAAAAACCTTATCAATATAAAGACCTAACTCCAAAACCAGCCTGGAAAAAAATTCTGACAATGTTTAAAAACATCGCTCTTCATATTTGGATTTCTTTCAAAAATTGGTTCTTGAAATTGCCCAAAACAAGCAAGATATTGTTCATCGCGGTTATGGTCCTCTTGATAGCATTCTTGGCAAGCTTGGCCGCCGTAAAGACTGGCAGAGACGTTCAGGAAAGGAAAGCTTTTTACAAAGAAAAAACAGTGGAGGCTAGACAAAAACAAGAGGAAGCTGAAGCGGCATTGCTCTACGGAAATGATGAGAAAGCAAAGAAGCTCCTAGATGAATCGAAGTCCTTGGCATTGCAAGTACAGACCTCTAAATATAAGAACGATGAAGCGGCTGCGGTCATGAAACAAGTCGAAGCAGGATTCAGAAAAGCGGATCATATCAACATGGTGGAAGATCCGGAGGAATTGGTAAACATAAATTCGCTTGGCGCGGACATGCAACCATCAGACCTTGTGATATCTCAAAATAAGATAGTATCCTATAACCCAGAAAAAAATAGCGTGTTCGTATACGATATAGAAAATAAAAAATTAGAAGCGATAGACGGAAAAGTTTCCGGCAAAATAAAAGCAATCGAAGCCGAGGAAAACAACAAGATAGTAATCTACAGTGACGCTCCGGCCATGTCGGAATACGCATTCGAAGGCAGTGAAGCCGTTGAACTTTCGACATTATTCCCAGATGACCAGCAAATCACAAATATCACCATCTTTGGAAACAGATTATACACGCTTGAACCCGCAAACAACAGAATACAAAAATACTCGGCAACAATCGGCGGATATTCCAAAGGAAACGACTGGCTCAAAGAAGAAGCCAATCTTTCCGGTGCCGTTGATCTCACAATAGACGGATCAGTTTATATTTTAAAAAATGACGGCAGCATACTGAAATATCTACAGGGGAATAAGATTGGTTTTGAAATAAGGAATCTGACAAAAAAACTAAAATCTCCAACGCATATATACACTAGTGACAACGTAAAACACATATATGTTTTGGATCCGGAGAATAAACGATTGGTCATCTTTGACAAAGAAGGCTTGATGACCGATCAATACACTTCAGAAAATTTCGACGACTTGCGGGGGATGGCAATCGTCGAGAGCGAACGCAAGGCATATCTCTTAAACGGATCCAAAATTTTGGGAATAATGTTAAATGAGTAAAAGCTACCCGCAATTCTTGACTTGTCCGCCAGTAAACAGCCATAAATCACTTAATTTCCCTTTTAAAAAAATACTTATGGAAATAAGTATTTTTTGTTTGAAAAACAATTCGATTTGAAAATAAAATCGCGGGCACTTCTTTGAGACCCGCACTTACAAAAAGCACTAATGGATTTTTAATAATAAAAACAGATCCGCTTGCCATTGGCAGGCTCGCGCCTGTTTTCTAGTTTTGCTCAAAACCCAACATCTCATATAGATAATCCAACCAGATCAAGCATTCCCGTCCCCGACAGCAGTGTTCGAACATCGCCGCTCTCAACGTCAATCGCCAAAAGCTTGTCAAATTTACTCCCATCCGTAGATGTAAAACGCGCATACATTATATTTCCATGCTCAAAGTTGCCCGCAACAAGCATTCCATTTTCATCCATCTTTATATCCGCATTCTCTCTCCCCGTTTTCGCATCAAGAACAATGACTCTCGCGGGCTGATCCAGCGAGTTGTCCTCGATAAATATCAACTGTGAATCGTTAGACGACCAGAACATTCTATCAACCCAAACAGTCTCCGGCCCCTGCGAATCCTCCGTAATGTTTTCGAAAATTTTGGAAACATCTCCCGTTTCAACATTCAAAACTTTTATTGAAAATCCAGACTGAACAGATTCATCTTCCCTCACAACAAAAGCCAAATATTTCCCGCCAACTGATGCGTAGGAAGGACCATTGATATCATATTTTTTGGAAAGATTGGTAATTTCCTCATTTTGAAGATTATACATAACTGTCTCTCCGTAAGATCCGCCCAAAGCATCTGCTACAAATTCATAGAAAGTTATAAGACCATTGTTACTCCAATCACCCATTTGCGAGGTAAAATAAACGCCTGTCGCCTTTTTGATATAAAATTCTCTGTTATCCTTCGTGGCAAAATCATAAATGTACGCCTTAAAATCAGAAGGAGACACAAGTTCACTTCGATCTTCATAGAAACCAACAGTGTACGCAAACTTTTTTCTATCTGGAGAAACCTGCATGCTCGTAACATAAACCTTCGCAAAATTCCCTTTCTCAACATCAAAGAGCTTGCTTACATTTTTCGTGTTCAAATCCACTTCGTTAAAAGTCACCTTGGTCGCGTCGTTATTCGGCAAAGAAAAAATCACTCTGTCTTCGTCAATGATTTCAACAAAACCTCTTTCTTCTTTTGTAAAAATATTGCCGATTCTCTCCGTCTTTTTCAGAGCAATATCATAGTAATTCAAAACCTGATAATCATCCGAAAGGTAGACAAGTTTGCCGATGTCAGCCGCTTTTCTGTAATCCGCAAATTTAACTTTTGCAGAAAAAACATTTATATCGGATCCGTCCTTGGCGGATTGCTCATATGCTTCGACAAAACCATATTCGGTCGCCGGAGTTCTGTATGCCATAACATACGTAAAATTTCCCTTTTCGCTCATTTCCTTGGCATCGGTGGTTGTAAACCCAGATCCAAGAACATTGCCATTTGTATCCTTGATCCGAAGTTGGATTGTGCTCTCAAAGGCTCTGCCCTTTCCGGAAATCGTCACCGGATTTGGAACGGTATCCCCGTCCTTTATCGAAGTAATATAAATTTCCTTATCCTCAAACGAAACGGGAGTTCCTGTAACACCTACGGTAAGATTGCTTTCCACATCTATCTTCGTAACCGTAAACTTTGAAAAATAGAGAACCAAAATAACGGCTACCGCAACGATAGCAACAACAAACACAAGCCATAGCCAGAAAGGAATCGGCTTTTTAGCCGGTGCTTGCTCAAAATTAGGTTGTAAATTTTGTCTTTGATCTAGATTTTGGTTTTGCATAAAAATAGTACATGGGCACTTAGTCCCCAGTTCACCTTTCTCTTTTTTATAAAAGACAGATTTTAAAAAACCAAGAGAGAACAGTGAGTGATGGGTACTTAGTATTATTATAATTAAACGAATGAACGTTTTCTAATAACAATAGTCACAAAGCCGGTAATAACCGCGGATACGATCGCTACAACAGATATGAGTAATGAATTTGTACCAGTCTTTGCCGCTGTTTCTTTTAATTCCGCTTCATCAAGAGCAGCTGCAACTTTGCCCGTGCCTTCACCAGTAAACGCTGAGCCAACTTTGCCTGTGGAACCAGCGGTTGTAGTTCCAGCGGCCTTGCCAGTTTCATCGGCAGACGCCACCTTGAGTTTGTTCGCAACCTCGGTGCCACTCTTTAGTCCGCTTTTCACCGAAACTTTATAAACCACCTGAACTGTTTCATCAACGGCAACCTCAAATCCCTTAACCTGCAACTTGGTTTTGGTTGAACTATCTGTAGCTCCTTTGGGTATAGATATTATCTGAAGTTTCTCGACCGTGCTTGGCAAGTCATCTATAACTTCAACATTGACTGCTTTTTCATTCCCCTTATTTTTAAGAGTTAATGTATAAGTGAGAAGATCTCCAGCCTCAAGTTTTCCTCCGTTATCGTCCCTAATCGATTTGGACGACGTAATGTATGGCTTTTTGCCGGACGATGTTGTCTGTGGAACTTTCGTAGCAACGGTTGAATAAACATGATTTAATTCAATGGCTCCGCCCATTGCGACGTTCGTAAATGTCGTGTCCCTTGGAGGCATATCGGAATTGATCTTTGCTTTGAAAGATCTAGTCTCCGTTGCGCCCGCGGGAAGATCTCCAATAAGCCACAACAACGTATTACCAGAATCAATTGCCCCACCGGCATCGGTAATTGTCAGGAACTCCTCGGCATAATCATCCTCTATAAAAGAAGACACCGCGGCACCTGTGCCTACATTCTTGAATGTGATGGTATAATCCAAAGTCTCTCCGGCGGATGCAGTATTCGAAGTTACATTCGTCTCATTGCTGTCCGTAACAACTTTGCGAACCTCCAGCTTTGCAAACACGGTTGGCGGCTGCTCGGCAACATCAACGACGGTACTCGCATCATCATAAAACACTTCGGGGTCTTTAATAACTCCGCCCTCACTGCTAAAAGACTTAACTACAATTCCGTAATTGGTTATTTTGTAATTGCCAATGGGTAAACCGCTTTTTACAAAGGCATAAGCATGACCGACCGCATTCGCCCCTATCAGACCGCTATTCCTTCCTTCCCATGCCGCATTTTTGAAATATACCGCCGTATCGTTTATCTTATCATCGTCAACATCCAAAATATCGACGCCATCCTCCAATGTTGGAACATCAAGCCCCGTAACGTAATTGTCTTCGGGAAGATTATTTCCATTGGATGCGCCGAAAGCGCTCTGCAGGGCTTTCTTCAACTCTTCTGTCGAGGGATTAGTGCCTATTCCCTTTAGGGCATTCTTCAAACCAGCGACTGACGCCTCACCCTTGAATAACAAAGAGTCCATAAACAAAATATTCGTGGCCTCGACACCGCCCTTATTACCTGCCAGCGTCTCATATCCCAGACGATCGCCGGGATTTGCAGAGCCATGGTCAACGTATTTATTAACCCACAGATCATAGTTTTGCCCAAGGCCTGGTACTTGAGTGAGTGACCCGCTCACGTTTACACTGCCGGCGTCTGTAACCCAGTTCCATCCCTCAACTCCAAAGCTATTTGGATATTTTGGATCCTGCGGATTCATCTCTTTGGAAGTAAGGCCTACTTCATTTTTATAAATAGCCGTAGGGATATTCTTGCTAAGATACAATTCTAATTTTATAAAATCTCTAACGGGCGAGCTTGGCAAAGTTTCCGTATAAACCAAAATAGTATCTCCCTTGCCATCCCTGTCCGAATCCACATAGCACGCCGCAAGCTCCACCGTGCCTTCACAATCCATATAATTTTCTTTGGGATTCGCCAATTCTATGGGATTACTTCCCTCAACTCCAACGAGGACCTTGTCAATATAATCGTCAAATTGATTTTTCACCCATGAATCGTAGAAGAAAACTTGGGAAGCGGCATTGCCCGTATTCCCTATTGCCACTTCAAATGCCGCAACATCACCGCCTGTTTTTTTCTGAAGTTTTGGAATCTTTGAAACTTTCAAACCCACCGGCCCCGGCTCCACGATTGTTGTAGTTGGAGTCAGTGTTGGGGTTAGGGTTGGAGTTGGAGTTGGAGTTGGTGTCGGTGTCGGTGTCGGTGTCAGAGTTGGAGTTGGAGTCGGAAATGCCCCAATAACCTCAACATTGGCGGAAACCTCTTTCCAATTCCACTGTTCAACTCCAAAGCTATTTGGATAATTCGGATCTCGCGGATTCATTTCCTTGGAAGTAATTCCAGCTTTATTCTTATAAGTCATTGCCGGAATACTCGAGCTCAAATCCAGCTCCAATTTCAAAAATTTGGTAAGGGAAGAATTCGGCAAAGGACCTTCCGAATACACCAAGATAGTATCGCCCTTGCCGTTGCGATTGGTATCAACATAACATGCCGCAAGTTCTGCCGTGCCTCCACAATCTATATAGTTTTCTTTGGGATTCGTCAAAGTACCGGAATGTCCGCCGACTTCAACCCTCACCTCATCAACATATTTATCAAACTCATCACTCACCCAAGAGTCGAAAAAGAATATCTTTGTGGCATTCGATCCGGCATTACCAATGGATACTTCAAAAGTTGCCGTTCCGCCAACATTAACGCTCTGTGTAGAAGGAGTCTTGTTCACCAATAGGTCAACTCCCTCTGAAATCTCCTTTATCTCAACTTGTCCCCTAGCCTCTTTCCAATGCCAGTTAAATAAATTTTGTTCAATATCTTTGGGATAGTTTGGAAATTCCGGATTCATTTCCTTAACAGTAATGCCGGCTCTGTTTGAATAAATTCCCGCAGAGGCATTCCGTTTCAAGGTCAGCTTCAATGTGAAAGCTTTTTCGAGAGGCCTTGAAGGAAATTCCGATGCATACACTACCAAAGTATCTCTAATATCATTGTTATTTATATCGACATAGCAATACGCCGCCGTCTGGTTGCCGCCACATTCCTGTAAATCTGCCAAATTGACCGTTTGTCCATTCGAAAATTCAGCAACCGCAGTTTCAACCTGTTCATCAAACTTGTTTTCCGAAAAGGTATCAACAAAAATCGCATCATGCGCAGTGCTTGTTCCCGCGTTTCCAACAGAAACATCAAAGGATACCGTTTCTCCGCCGCGAGCTATCTGTGAAGCGGGAGTCTTGGAAACTTGCATATCAACATTGGCACCGGGAACAACACCGGAAATTTTCACACCGGCAATCCCGACACTTCCGCCTTCACCGCTAACCGTCAAAGTATCCCCCTTTGCAAATTCAAGTTTAAGTGGATCTCCCGTCCCATTATTTTTCGTAGTGTTTACATCCATCCATGGCGTGTTGTCCAATCCAACGTCGGCAATAGTCTTTGCATCCTTCGATGTACTTACACGAATCGGCTCATCTTGTGGAGCTCGACCACTTTTATACTGAACTTTTAAAACAAGATCATATTCTCCCTCGGGAATATCGTTGAGGACGACTTTGATGGAGCCGCATCTCGCAGTGCCTTTTTCAACCCAGCGAGCCTTGGCGCCGTTAAACGGCCAGTTGCTCGGCATGGGATCTTCCCAATCCGCGCACTCGGGAGTTTGTGAAACATTATAAGTAACCGGCTTCGCTTCTGTGCCCGCTTTTCCATCTCGGAGAGAAACCCATGTACTATCATAAAACATCTCACCCGTGGGCATGATATTAATCATAGTCAATATCTGTCCCCAGTAAAGGTACACAAAAATCCCCGCCACAACCACCGCGGCGACTATCACCGAAACTATTATTGTTGTTGTCTTTGTCATTTTTAAAAAAGATCTTTAAAATAAGCCAAAAGATGCCTATTAAAAAAACTTAATCTATCCTAAATTACTTTAAATTAAAAAACTTTAATTTACCATACAATTATAACACTTCTAACAAAAGTGGTCAAAAAACTTCAATATCTTGAAAAATTATGACCTACCTTAATCGACTATTTGGAAAAATCCACAGGCAACTCATTACACACAAAATGGTTTTGCACACATTCGCAATGCAATTAAAACAACGCCGAACATCGGCGCTGTTTTAGCAATGAACCATAAAGACTTCAAATTTATTTCAGGTTAACTTTGCCTCCGGCTGTCTCAAGCTTCTTCTTGATTTCATCGGCTTCCTTTTTCGGAACATTCTCTTTCAAAACTTTTGGTGCGCCATCAACCATATCTTTTGCATCCTTGAGTCCCTTGCCTGTAAGCTCTCGGACAATTTTAATGACTTGGATTTTCTGATCGCCCGCGGCCACAAGCTCAATTGCGAATTCGCTCTTCTCTTCTTCTTCGGCTTTGCCCTCACCACCAGCGACTCCGGCTGGAGCAACCGCCATTGGCGCCGCGGCAGACACGCCAAATCTGTCCTCGAGAACTTTGACAAGCTCGGACAACTCGAGCGCGCTCATTTTTTCAACTTCTTCAACAAGTTTTTTAAACTTCGCAGGCACTTCAACGTTCTTCTTTCCATCCTTTTTTTCTTCAACTTTATTCTTGGCTTTAGACTTAGTTACAGATTTTTTCACCTCTGTCGCTTTAGTTGGAGTTTTTGAATCTTCTGACATTGTTTTTAAATTCATTAAGTTAATTAAATAATCTTACAACAATTTTATTTAGCGTCTTTAATTGCAGATAAGACATTAACAAGCCCCCGCAAGTTTCCAGCCAAAACACTCGCAAATCCCCTCACCGGCGACTGCAATACATAGACAAACTTCCCAAGAAGTTCTTCCCTGCTTGGAAGCACGGCAAGCTCTTTGACTTTGTCTTTCTCCAATAAATCGTTCTCCAAAATGCCTTTCAGAAATGCGGGCCTTCTATGCTCTCGCGCAAAATTGTACAGAATCCTAGCGGGTGCAATTTCATCTTCTCCCGAAAAAACCAAAGCCATCGGCACACTAAACTTATCAAGCTTTATATTCTTACGTTTGGATTTGCCCAACGCGAGACTTACCAGTGTTTGCTTTACAACCATCATTTTTGCCTTTTCCTTCCTTAGCTCTTTTCGCAATGTTTCAAAATCTCCAACAGGCATGGTTTCATAATCGATAAAGACGACCGACTTAGCATTGTCAAAGCCGTCCACAAGCTCTTTCACAACCTTTTCTTTTTTGGAACGTGATATAGCCATTTTTTTAAAAAAATTTTACAAAAAATACCCGCGTCCACAGGCATTTTAAAACTGATTAAGTCGATTAATATTAGCACAACTTATTATCTTAATCAACTCAATTCAACAAGGCATGACCTCGGCGGGAAATTAAGCCCCAAAACAGAGCGCCCGCTATCTGTGGACAATATTCAGCTTTAAATCAATTATATACTTTACAAAAAATATGTCAAACAATTTATCTCGGAATCGCCGCTTTCAAGATGTCATAGCTCTGACATTTCGATATTCTTATCATGCCGGCATTATTTAATACAATATCCCTCCCAAAAAAGTCTTCAGAAAATTCCCGCCGTGAGTCAAATAAGACGCCGCCAAAAAACAAACGATACCAACAACAATAAGCGCGACTACGATTAAAACTGTATGATTTTTTCTAAAATTTGTATCTGAATTCATCATAAATATTTCTCCTGATTCGCAATATGTTCCTCGAAAGTCTTGCCATATATTATATCACCTTCCTCCGTTGTCAGAAAGAATCTATAATCCGTAAACTCTGGATAAACCACAGCTTTTATCGCGGCGAGCCCCGGATTCCCTATCGGACCAAGGGGAAGCCCCTTGTAAAGATACGTGTTGTATGGAGATTCAATTTTAATGTCCGCGAGAGATGCCCGCGACTCGTGCTTACCTGTAACATAATTTACCGTTGCATCTGACTCGAGCTTCCTATCTTCTCTTAATCTGTTTATAAAAATCCCGGCGACTTTCGACATATCCTCTTCCCTAACTTCCTTCTGCACAATGCTTGCCAAGATTACAATGTCGTAGATCTTCCATCCCTGCTTTTCAATTTCAGAACGCAGATCATCCGTAAGCTTGCTATCGAAATTGGCAAGCATCTTTTGCACAATGCCCTCCATGCTCGCACTCCTGTAAATTCTATAAGTATCCGGAAAAAGATAGCCCTCAAGTGAAGCTTCCTGCGGCTTATCTTTCAGAAAAGAAAAATCGTAATTTTTGTCCGCCGCATTGAGAAACTCTTCGTTGATCTTATCCCGCGCGCTTTTGGACAAAGAAACGCCAAACCTGTTTTTTGAGACCTCTTCGGCAACATATCCCGCAAATTCAACGTTGGTCCATCCCTCAAGAAATGTCAACTGCGCCTCGCCAGACCGATCCTCGACAAGCACAGAAACGATTTGAGGTATTGACATGCTTTTGCTGATCTCGTATTTTCCGGCTTTAAAGCCATTCTTGTTCCCAATTTTCCAAACATAATATTTGAAATAAAAATCCCCGCGAATCAATCCCATTTTTTCGAGATTCTCCGCGATATCTGAAACTCCATGACCTTCTTCTACAACAAAATCATAATAATTTTCAGCAAGCTGATCCATCGGCTCATTGACAATATAATTCAACCAAACGTAAGAAATTGCAAAAACCAAAACCAAGATGGCAATAATACCAATAAAAACAAACAACCTCTTTTTTAAAGAAGCATCCGACCGGTTATTAAGCTCATATAAAAAGTCCATGAAAATTTTATGCCCAATTGCGTATAAATCAACTTATATCGCGTTATAAATAATTCCAAAATTCCTAATCCAAAACATAAATATCATTTTTTTGACTTTGGCATTTTTGACGTCTGGACTTTGAGTTTTGAAATTTCTTTAAGCTTTGGATTTTGACATCTATGTGTACTTCTCATACTTCGCCTTTTTCGAAAGCTTCTCAACCAGCTTTCCCACCTCATTCATATTTTCCTTGTGAACGACCAAGACCACATCATCAGTAACCACAACCATCATGCCGTCCAGTCCAACAGTGCTGACAAGCTTATGTTTGTCGCAATTGTAAACAAGGCTGTCTTTGGTTTTGTAAGTCACGACATTTCCTTCGATCACATTAGCCTTCTTGCTTTTCTGCAAAGCTTCCTTCAGCGTATAGAGCGTTCCGGGATCGCTCCAGCCCATGTCAAGCTTCAATACAACACTGCTTCCAGAAACAAGCTTTTCAAGAATAGCCTTATCAAAATTAATTTTTTTAATGCTCGAGTAAACTTTTTTCACAACTTCCTTTTCTTTTTTGGTTCCAATAACTTTTTCAATTTTCAACAATTTTTTAAAAATTGACGGGGCTTTCTCTTGGTATTTTTTCAAAACAAATTCAGGAGACGTAACCCAGTAACCAGAATTGATCAGCCACTTGCCGGAAGCGAACATCTTTTCGCACGTTTCAACCGAAGGTCTGTAGCGCCACTCCTTGAAAGCCGCCACATCCACGTCTTTCAATCTATCCAGTTTTCTCCCAAAGCGAATCCAACCCAGATTATAATTTGGAAAAACCGGTTTTTCTCCAAAATATACGAAGCGGTCTGGATTTTTCAGAATCAGTTTTTCGCCGACTTGAAGCGCGCGCCTAAAAGAAGACGGCCTTTTCATCAAATGATCGCTCCAGCTTATCGCGATAGGTTCATTGCCAAATTTTTTAAGCCTGATCATCGCGAATCCGACTGCCGCGGCGAGATCCCTGCGCGCCGGCTCCAAGAACAAATTTTGTTTCAGAAGATTAGGAAGCTGTCTTCGAACAATTCCAGAGTAATCGACGGATGTCTGCACAAAAATATCTTCCCAATCAAAAATCGGCTTAACTCTCTCAAGCGCCAACTCCAAAGTGGATTTTCCTCCAAAAATTTTTTCAAACTGTTTGGGACTTTTTTTTCGGCTCAATGGCCAAAGCCGAGTACCAACGCCTCCCGAAAAAATAATTATTTTCATAATTAACCTCAAAAATCCCGGCTAATTTATAAATAAAATCAGACTAACGGCACAAACACAAATCCTGGAAATTCTTTTGATGAAAAATTTTTTTTGTTCAACCTCTCGTATTTGAAAATACTTTCCTTAACGGGTAAAACGGCAGTGCCGCCAACCTTGAGCTGCTCAAGCAATTTTACGGGAGGCTCTTTCGCAGAGGCAGCGGCAACAATTTTATCAAAAGGAGCAAACTGCGGTAACCCCAGCTTTTCCCCCGCAAGGAAAAACTTTGCGTTTTTATATCCGTACTTCAAAACATTTTTTCCCCCTAATTCCTTCAATTCAGGAATTATTTCAACCGCATAAATTTCTCCCTTCTCACCAACAAGCTCGCACAAAAGCGCAGTCTGCCATCCAGAACCCGATCCCAAATCAAGAATTTTATCTCCAAGCGCAGGCGCCAAAGTTTCCAAAACAAAAGCAACCGTACTGGGTTGTGAAATAGTCTGGTTAAATCCTATAGGCAACGGATAGTCAATATACGCATTTTCACACTGATCAGCCGGAACAAACTTCATTCTGTCCACGTTTAGAAAAGCCCGTATAATCCGATCCGTTTTCAAAACTCCACGGCCTATCATGTTTTTGATCAGCTTTTCCATACGAACATTCTAACATATAAAATCCAAATCCAAAAATTAAAATCAATGTTTGGCCAATCCACAAAAAAACTACGGTAAAACGTAAGCACTTTTCTATAAAAAATCACAGTGAGTTCAATATTCTAAAAATAAAAAAAGGACGCGAAAACAATTTTTGATTAATTTAAGGAAACAAGAAGTCCTTAAAAATTGCTTTCAAATCCAATTTTAACCTATTATTTCCCGAAATTCCTCTGGCACTTACTGTAATGCGCAATCGCCTCATCGAGATTGTCGGCATCGAAATCAGGCCAGAGAACATCTGTGAAATAAAGCTCGCTATAAGTGCATTGCCAAACAAGAAAATTGCTCAACCTGCGATGCCCGCCGGTGCGTATAATCAGCTCTGGCTCCGGCATGCCGTTGGTGTCCAAATTCTTACTCACAAGCTCCTCATTCACCTCTTTCGCGGAAACTTTTTTGCCCATAATTTTTTTGAAGGCGCGAAGTATCTCATCACGACCGCCGTAATTCAAGGCTAAATTTAACTTTATACGATTATTTTTTTTCAAAACCTTCGCGGTGTAGTATAAAACTTTTCTAACACTCAAAGGAAACCTGTTCACCTCTCCAAGCAAGCCAAGGACAACGCCATTTTCTTTCAAAGCTTTGAGCTTTCGCTTACAGACTATAATGAGCAATGAAAAAATCTCCCGTAATTCCTCTTGCGTTCTTTTTTTCCAGTTTTCAGAGGAAAAAGCATAAACGGTCAAAACTTCAACTCCAAGATCAGCACAGCGCTTAACCGTTTTTTCCAAGGCATCCGCACCAACTTCATGCCCCTTGGATCGTTTCAACCCGCGTTGATTCGCCCATCGCCTGTTGCCATCCATGATGATGCCAATATGCTTTGGAATAACCAAACTAGCGGTCATATCGACCGCTTTATGCTCAAGGGCTAAAGCTTGAGCTTGTATTTGAGATTTCAACGGAAATGAAGACATTATGAAAAAGATGTTCCCCTGCACACAGTACATGACCAAAATATAGTATTCCTAGGTTCTGCCCTTGATAAATCTGATAAACAGATTAATGGAATTAATATACAATTCAACCTAATCTTTGTCAACACACTTTTCCACCTCCTATTTTCGCCATTTTCAAAGGAACAAACATCAAACTGCAAATATCAAACTTTTGATATTTGGATTTTGAAATTTGACATTCTCGCTAATATTCTCTCTCCACAATATAATCCGCAATCCCTTCCAAAAAATCTTTCCCTTCTTTTTTAATCTCCATGCCACCTGCAATGCTTCTTGATTTCTTAGCAAATTCTTTCGCCAGATTTTTAGAATATTCCAAAGAACCTGTTTCTATAAAAATTTTTCTGACTTCATCGATGTCTTTTTTTGTGGCTTTGGCATTTCCTAAAACGGAACGAATTTTCCTTTGCTGCGCTTTTGTACCATCTTTTAAAGCATGGGTCACAAGCAATGTTCTCTTGCCTTCTTTTATATCAGAGTCTGAAGGTTTTCCAAGCTTTTTCTCATCGCCAAACATGCCCAAAATATCATCTTGAATCTGAAATCCAACACCTAGATTATAACCATAGTGTTCAAACCCTTTTAAAATTTTATCAGAAGCTCCCGCGAGCATAGCCCCGAGTCGCAAGGGGCCTGACATCGTGTAACAACCAGTTTTTAAAAAGTAAACTTTAAAAATATCTTCATCCTTGACATTTTCCTTTCTCTCAAGCAATACATCCAAAAATTCTCCCTGACCAACTTTTATTAAAACATCGCTCAATCCTTTTATAGCTTCAACTTTTCTGTCGCTGGGAAAATCAGATTTAGCAAGAATTTCATATCCGAGCGCCGCAGCCATATCGCCCGTCGCGATTGTTACAGAAATTCCGAAGTCTCCATGCTTTGCCGTTTTGGTACGATGTCTATTTTTTACTTCGGAAAACATTTTATGAAAAGCCATGCCTCCGTGGCGCATGTCATCATCATCTATTATGTCATCATGAATCAAAAGCCACGTGTGGATTATTTCCAAAGCTATGCAAGTCTCCTCGATATCTTTCAGCTTCTTTCCTCCTGAAGCAATATATCCATACCGCATCATCGTGGGACGAATTCTCTTCCCCGCACGAAGCGTAAACTCTCTCAACTTCTTGGCAACTTTTTCTGCGAAAGGATCAACTTTTGCCGCTTTTTTGATTTTTTTGTTGAAAAAAAAATTCAGTTTTTTATTCACTTTTTCGCGAAACTTTTCTAATTCTTTTACAGCTTCCATGGTTATTTTTCATTTTTAATAAACTTATTCAAAAATTGCACATCAAACTACTTGGAAAAAGAGATTTCAAAAGAATAAAAAAATAACTTTTCTATGCAAAAAATATCCACTTCATTCAACCCTTATCTTGTAAAAACTGAAACGCTTCATACGACGCCTTTGCGCCTTGAGCGCATGAGTTCACAACTTGTTCGAAATCACCGGTTTTGTCCGTGATATCGCCAGCGGCGAACACGCCTTCGAGACTCGTCATTTGTCTTGAATCAACGATAATCCTTCCTTGCTTGTTTAATTTTATACCAAGCTGCCTCGCAAGCTCGTTCGCCGGAAGAGAACCGATTTCTATAAAAAGGCCATCAATTGGAAAATCTTTGTTTCCATTATAGGGATTATCGAGCTCGAGCTTTTCTATCCTCGATGTTCCGGAAATCTTTTTCACGTTTGTGTTGTAAATAATTTCGACTCTCTCGTTGCTGTTTACGCGATCAATCCAAATAGGCTCTCCCCGAAGCTTGTCTCCCCGAATTATCATATAAACTTTGGGACAATACTGTGTAAGCAAAGTTGCAGACATTGTTGCCGAATTTCCGCCGCCGACAACGGCAACGGTCTTTCCCTTGAAAAACGGCGCGTCGCAGGTCGCGCAATACGCAACTCCCTTGTTTGTAAACTCCGCCTCGCCGGGAACGCCAAGCCTGCGACGATTGGTGCCAAGCGCCAAAACTAAAGTCCTTGCTTCGAATTTATCATCGCCGACTTCAACCAAAAAACCCGAATCCTTTTTTTGAACCTTGGAAACTTTTTGATCTATAATTTTTATATCAAAATTTTGGACATGCTCGCGGAACTTTTCCATAAGCTCAAGTCCTGTGATTTTCTTAAAACCTGGATAGTTCTCTATCTCGCTTGCCTCTGTGGCTGTTCCGCCTCGCTTTTCGCCAATGAGCAAGACGGCTTTGAGATTGTACCTCGCCGCGTATATCGCCGCGGTCATCCCAGCGGCGCCTGTGCCGATTATGACTATATCTCTCATTTTTTTGATTATTAGCCGCTAATTTTTAGATTAGAACTTCGTTCACCTAAATTTAATAACTAACTCATTAAAAGTTTTCTCTATTTTTCTTATACTTTAGCCAAGAAAATAATTATTTTCTTGGCCAAAAGATAAAAACCCTAAATGAGTTCAATTAAAAACTGACGACTGAAAACTAAATCTGGCGGGAGTGGAGGGAATCGAACCCCCGTCACCGGTTTTGGAGACCGGCATTCTACCGCTGAACTACACTCCCATCCAAATATTTGAAATACTGAAAATCTTTTCATTGTCCGACTCCCGGCAGGCAAGCTAAACCGCTTCATTCGCATAACTCGAATATCTTCAAACCCGCGCGACAAACATCGTTAAAGCTCAATGCAATTGAGCAAAAAAATTAAGCAACCCTGTCCTGCCGACAAGCAATTATTTCTTCATTTCCTTATGTACCGTTCTTTTACCGCACTTCTTGCAATATTTCTTCAATTCCAACTTTGCCTTAATTGTTTTTTTATTCTTTTTGGAATAATAATTAATGTTCCTGCAAACGGTACACTGTAATTTTATAAGATTTTCTTGGGGCATAAATTTAATTATTCTAATTATTCTAGATGTTCTAGTTGAGTTTTTCAAAAGCAACAATTAGAACATTTAGAACAGTTAGAGTGGAG
>CAYMJO010000017.1:0-16189 GCA_964391305.1 uncultured Candidatus Saccharibacteria bacterium
GGCCTCACCCCAAATGAGGCTTTAATCAGAGTGCAAAATGTGTGTACCTAAAACACTTTGACATAGAGCATATATCGCAAGAATCAAGCAAAGAAATCGAGTCACCATTTTTAAAAACAAAACTCTAACCTTCTCCCCCTTCCTCCTCCACAAAACAATCTTGCTACGAGCAAACGCCGTTTGCCCATATAATTTTCGTCTGGCACGATGTAGCCAAGACGGACACAATTTCTCCAACCGCGAGCCGTGGACAGAATACTATCCCGTCCCTACAATTATAACAATTTTAAACATCTTTCCCAGCCCAAGTCTCACGGGTTTTTGCGAACAGGAAATACCTTCTATTTGACCATCTTCTCAAATTCTCTTTCCCCAATAATTTTAATTTTAAGCTTTCTCGCCCTATCAAGCTTCGATCCAGGATTCTCGCCAGCCACAACATAGTCCGTCCTTTTGCTGACGGAATCTGACACATTCCCGCCGAGGGATTTTATTTTTTTCTTTGCTTCGCCGCGCGTGAAATTTTCCAGCTCTCCAGTCAACACAAATACAATTCCCGCCAGTTTATTGCCGATTTTCGCTTTCTTTACCTTTATTTTAATATCTTTTTTAAAAAGTTTTCCCAAAAACTCAAGATTTTTTTCATCTTTGAAATAATCGCAAATACTCTTCGCAACTTTGTCGCCGATGCCTTTTATAAAATTTAATTCTTCCAAAGATAATTTTTTCAAAACATTAACAATATCTTTAACAGTCTTCAATTTTTGAGTTTTTTTAATCAAAGTTTGGGAAAGCAGTTCCGAAGTTTCCTCTCCAACGTGACGAATGCCGAGAGAGTTTATGAACTTTTCGAGTGAAATCTCTCTGCTGATAGCTATTGATGCAACGATGTTCCGCGCGGATTTTTCTGCAAAGCGTTCGAGCGGCTCCAAATCTCCAATGGTGAGATCGAACAGATCCGATGAATCACGAATTAGATTATTTTCAATAAGCTGTTCAATGATTCGGGGACCAACGCCATCAATATCAAAGCTTTTTTTTGAAGCAAAGTGGACCAGCTTTTCCCTCTGAATCGCAAAACAATGTTTGTTCGAACATCTATGCGCGGACTCGCCTCGCACGCGAACGACCTTGCTCCCGCAGATTGGACACTTTTTGAGCATACGAAATTCCCTCGCACCCCTAGGACGAAGGCGCTTGAACACCTTCACAATCTGCGGTATCACGTCGCCAGACTTATGCACGATGACCGTGTCGCCGATTCTCACGCCAATCTTTTTGACTTGATCCTCGTTGTGCAAAGTCGCCCGCGACACCGTACTTCCGGCGACTCTGACGGGACGAAGTTTGGCAACGGGAGTGAGCGTACCAAGACGCCCAACTTGGACAAGTATATCCTCAACAACGGTTTCCGCCTCCTCCGCCTTGAACTTGTACGCGACCATCCAACGCTGTGCTTTTCCGACATTGCCCATCTTTTTTTCAAGGGCAACGGGATTTACGACGACAACCATGCCATCGCTTTCAACCGGCAATTTTTTCCTCTTTTTTTCCCATGAAGTCATAAAATTCATAACTTCCTCAATATTTTTACAATGTTTTGAATAATTATTCACGCGAAATCCAAGCGCGTTCAAAATATCGTGGACTTCCCCGTGAGTCTTTTGCCCGATATCGGTCAAAATTTCATAAGCCATGCATATCAAATTTCTCGAAGCGGTAATTTTCGGATTCAACTGTCTGACACTTCCCGCCGCGATGTTTCTCGGATTCGCGAAAAGCGCTTCCCCCCTTTTCTCACGGCTCTTGTTCAATTTTTCAAATTCTCTCTTTGTCATCATGACTTCCCCGCGCACCTCAAAATTCCCATTCAAACATTTTTTAAAAACTTTTTCAGAAACCCCATATTTTTTTTCAATAACTTCCAGTTTCAACGGAATACTTTCTATCGTCCTAAAATTCCGCGTGACGTCTTCCCCGTAGATTCCGTCTCCCCTTGTCGCTCCACGGGCAAAAACACCGTTTTTGTAAGTTAAAACTGAAGTGAGTCCATCTAATTTTAATTCGACAAAATATTCAAATTTTTTACCCTTAACTAATTTTGAAATTTTTTCTTCCCAATCTTTGATATCTTCTTTCGAAAAAGCATCCTCGAGCGAAAGTATCGGCACCGAATGTCTCACCTTTTCAAACTTATCCAAAATTTCTCCAGAAACTCTTCGAGATGGAGAATCTGGCGTGAAAAACTCCGGATATGCTTTTTCCAAATCAGCAAGTTCCTCTTTCAAAGAATCCATCGCCGCGTCAGAGATTTCCTGCCTATCCAAAACATGGTAAAGATAACGATGATGGTTTATCTCTTTTTTGAGCTTCTGTATTCTGTTTTTGATTTGATCTTTGGTCATAATCATTAATTAAGCTAAGCTCTACCATCAAGAAAGCTTAGTGCTTAGAGCTTGGTGCTTTTTGCTTTTTATAGTATAATTATATCCGAAAAACACATGGAAATAAAGATATTATTCATAATTCTAATAACGCTGCCCGCGCTGGCTTTCACATCCTGCGTTGTTTCAAACAACACATCATCAACACAAAATGTGACAAATTCAACAATGGAAACCCTGAAAGAGCCGGAAGGCGATGTTGAGTTTTCATTCATCGTTTACGGCGATAACGGAAATATCAATCCTGTTTTTGAAAAAATTATTTCAGAGGCTAATAAAAGCGATGCCGATTTTGTCGTGGGCCTCGGAGACAGTAGTGACGGAAAAAACAAGAAAGAGCTTCAAGACGTGAAAAATTTTTTGGAAAAAAAATTGGAGAAAAAATACTACACCGCAATCGGAGACAACGATTATATTCTCGAAGGAAGCAAGAGAACAAGCAAGGCTTTCGAAGAAGTCTTTGGAAAAAAATCTTACTCTTTTGATCACAAAGGCGCGCACTTTATAGTTTTTGAAAGCACGGATCAAAAAGACAGCTTCGCCGACGAGGAACTCGATTGGCTTAAGAAAGATTTGAAAAAAAATACTTCCAAGAGAAACTTCATCTTTATGCATGTTCCAATAAACGCTCCAATGTCGGAGATCACCCTTGGCGAACAATCCGAACTTCTGAAACAGCAAAACAGAAAATTCACGGAAATTGTCAATGAGTACAAAGTTGAGGAAATATACTCCGGACATTTCCACGGCTATTTAACCTATGACTTGGAAAACGTACCCGTGACGATATCCGGAGGCGCCGGCTCGTCTCCGCAATTTGGTTTTGATCCGGATTATCATTATATCAAAGTTGACGTGTATAAAAATACTCACCGTGATGAGTACAAGAAAATCGAGGACGTCGCTATATAATTTTAATAAATTCGAAATTCGAATATCGATTCCGCCACAGCGGGATCGTTTTTTTGATAACTACTTCTCCAACTCACTATCGCTAAATATCACATAATCAAAAACATCATACGCCGTCCTTTTTGGCATCATCTTGACTTCCACAGCACGGCTGATATTATCGGAAACCGTACCTGTCGATCGAACCTGTTTTTGCACATCGAGAGGCACTGCTCCTCCATCCTTCAATGCCGTGACCGTAATGCTTAAGTTTTTATTATCCCCATTTATATGTTTGAATCTTAAAATGTAGCTCCTGCTCTCATCTTTTATTGGAGACCCCTGCACACCAGCCTGAAAAATAATAGGTGACGCTTGGTTTTTTCCACGCCTGACCCGAACTCCCCTAGGACCGGGCTCAAGCTCAAGATTGCCCATGTTCTGGTCCCAGCTGAGAAATGACCATTCAATTTCAGGAGCACTCGCAAAGCCGGCGGCACTCCAGCTAATCCGTATCTCGTCTATATTCTTGGAGCCGCCATCTCTAATATTATACAAAGGAACTTCTATTGATTTATCTCTAGGAACATCTGGAAAAGTATAAACATTCCCTTCCCCACTCACTTCTCTTACGCTCCAATTCGCACCATTCGCAAGACTCCCACTCATCTGCGGGATACTACCACGCTTTAAATCGTACAAATAACTTTCTACTCCGGTTTCCCCGGCATAATAAGCCATCACCGAATCGCCCAGGTTCCTTGTCATTCCAAGCTCTTTCACAATAATTGAGGCAACCAAAAGACTCGTGGCCATCACCGCCGCCATGAGAAGAACCGCCACCACTAGAGTTACCCCTTTTTGTTTATGTTTAAAAAATACCATAAATTAACAAATATCTCTTCATTATTTATTTCGAGATCAGCAATAGAGATTTTCCTTCTGAAATAAAAATACTCGCTAGTAAGTCTTGTTCTGATATCCAATAAATACCGTCTTTACTATAAGGATTGTTTTTTACATCAGGATCAATAATCTTAAATGTGTGATTAATGTATCCAGCAATCACTACCCCATGCCCTTCTATTTCGCCCCTATTAGCATCATCGAAACTTCCTGGCGTGCTAGACTTTCTCATTTTGTATAAAAAGGTGCTCGCCAATTCGGCAATAATTGGAATATTTTTTTCTAGATACTTAACAAGAAGTTCTGTACTCAGCGTATCAAATTGAATTCTTCCTTTTTCTTTAAAATATTGTAAAAAATCATCGATCACAGATTGATTATACCTATCGACATATTTTCTTCGTTCAATAAGTCGCTTTAAAAGTTCCTTTACAGTTAGCCTAAACCAACTTGGGTCAAAGATATAAATATTGTTTGTAATAATGAGTGGTTTAAACCCAGTTTTCAAGGTAAAAATTCCAGCTTGCGGGATAGACATCCCGTGCTTTGGCATTGACAAGTTTTCAAGTATTTCCGCCTGTTCAATCTTTTTATGGTAAAAAGCAAAGATTTGCTGCAGACACGCCGGAACGCAACAATATGCTTTTTCTTGTGAGTACTGGGGTATTTCAAGATTTAGTTTTATATTCATTTATTCTTGATTGTCGTAAGAATTATTATAAAAAGAGTTGAGGGGCAAACATCTGTTTAAGCATCTTTGCCCCTCTCGCTGATCACTCACAGCTATTGCTGTGATACTACTTCCTGTCCTTGTTGCAGGTGTAGAGACAGGGATTCCAGGGACTTGTCATCTTCTCCCCGGGGCTGCAGTTGCTCAGCACGGCTTTCTCAGCTCTCAGCTTTGTCGCTCTGACCTCCGGCTTCTTGTACTGCTTCTTCGTGCCCTTCCGCATCGGTTTCACCCCCTTCACTTTTTTTGAAATGCCTGCGCGCGTAAATGGGCAATTTCGCACAAGTACTCGACAGGCGTGTCCCAATTACCGTGTTCAAGAAAAGACCAACCAGGGCATTGCCCGCATATCGAAATGAGGTCACATTTTCTACATCGATAGTCTTTCCTCACTCTCTGATCGCAAACTTGCCCAAAAAATCCGTACCAGCCTTCTTTGAAACTACCCTTTCTCAAGCTGTAACTTGGAACTCGGGATAACACACAGAGCTGCAATTCACCATACGCGTTAACAAAGAACGATGTTTCGCCAGCGCCACATATGTAGAGGTGGTCGCTTTCAGGCTTTCCTGCAAAATCCTCGAAATATTCCCTCCATCCGTTCGCACGATCCGGATCAGATTCGTCCAGTCGAAGAACGTCTTTAGGAGAAAGTCTGTACGAGCAGGGCTCGCGATTTTGACGCAAGGTAGGGCTAAGAATAGGGTCGAGCAAAAACGGCATACCGCGCGCCTCACTGAACTTCCTGAGCTTCCCAACTTCATGCTGGTTCACTGTCATAATAATGGATTTCAGACGCAACGGCAACTTTTTCTCTAGAAGCAAGTCAATGCCTCGCATGCACCTCTCGAATGAACGAGAAGTCCGCGTAACCTTTTCGTAGGTTTCAGCAGTTGCTCCGTAGAGAGTGATTTCAATATTGAACGGCCTCAGCTCTTTGAAGCAACTCACAACTTCCTCATTAATCAGGGTGCCGTTTGTGAAGACCGTGACAATGAAACCTTTTTTCTTCGCAAACGTGTAGATATCGAGGAAATCACGACGGAGCAAAGGTTCACCTCCAGTTATTAGTAACCAGAGACATCCCTCTTCTGCGAGTTCATCGAGAATTCTGCAAATCTCCTGAAAGGAGAGTTCCGTCCTGGAGCCTCTCGATTCACAGGTGGCGTAGCAATGAACGCAATTCAAGTTGCATCTGAAGGTCGGCTCTATTCCGCCACCTATCGGAATTCGCTTTTTGGCAGCATCCTTATGGATGATTCTGCTAAATTCACCATAATCCAATGGGTGGATCAATCCGCATTCCATTGGCATTACCCCCTTGAAATCTGCGTTGCTTCTTCGGGCAACACAAGATGAATAAGACCTGCTTCACTTAACTGGCGGATAAAGCAAATCAGATCTTCTTCTGCTTCTCCATCTGAAATATCAAAATGCTCCACAACTTTTTGTTTGATAAGCGACAACGACGTGGTTCCATCTATCTGAACCCAAACCCCAGCTGCCATATCGTTCATTGAATACACTGTTTCCTCGTCATCGCCCGATTGCTGCGTAGGAATGATGATAAAATGATCCCCAACCCGCCTTGTTACGACCATAGAATCTTGTCTATACACCTCGTCCATCTTACCCATTGTTTTTCCCCTTCCTAGTTACAATGACAATCCTTTGTGAATTTCAAAGAACAAGATCAGATTTTTTTACCTTTTTCTTCGGTTACAAAAATCCTATATATAGTCTGAGGGGATAGAGAGTAAATGTCAAACACTTGCATTTTATATTTTATAAAATTAATATATTCTCGTTATAACCGTCGTCTGTACGGGAATCGTTGCAGACGCTCCCCTCGCCCCTTCTCTAAATGCTTCCAACACAATAGTCACTCGCGTTGGCCAATTCTGCGACAATGACTCTCCGCCGGTCGGGCTTATATAAAATTTCAACCTTGTGATATCAACATCATCTGAAGTTAAAACTTGCTCGGAAGCATTCCCTTCTTTGTATTTTACACTATAATCTTTTAAATAAAATTCCACCTCTTTGCCGGAAGAAGGATCTTTCAAGTACAGCTCACTCGTGCCTGCATTTGTCAGTTCGGCATATTTTTCATAATCTATCGCATACATCCTGCTAAGCCTCGCCATGGTTTCCATCGCGTGCCTTGCATTACGCTGTGTCTTTTCATAAGACACGGATTTTTTTTGTACACTGATGACGGAAATATATATTCCCGACGCAATAGAAACCACAATCGCAAAGACTGCCACCGAAACCAACGCCTCGATTAGCGTGAAACCGCTCTGATGTCTTTTATTTTTAAACATAATGCTTGAATATAATGTCAGAATTATCAGGATGACAGGATTGACAGAAATGTCACTTTTTCCAACAAAGGCTGATCGGCTGCCATTGGCTGGAAAAATGGCAATTCTGAAAACTCTGTTATTTCCAATCGTAAAGCCATTCTTCTACCACAAGATCTTTCTTCCCAAAAGAGCTCTCTCTGCGAACAATGCAATCAATTTTTACAGCATCTCCCCCTATCAAAACGTGCACTTTTCTATAAAAATCTGTAGGGGTATTCTCTTTATTATGGCTGTATTCACCATTTGCCTCATAAAGTCTATATTCCTCCTTACCAACTTCTCTTTCAGTGCTTTTCTTCAATTCCATGTTGCTATCCGGTTTTCCCACATTTGCTTTATAGTTAGCATCATGCTCAAAACCACTATCCCAAGCGACACCCCTCTTCCAATTATAATCCCTCTGATTGCGCGCCACTTCGATTCCTTCCCTCGCTAAATTCTCGGCAATTATATCAAGCTTGCTCATTTGTCCAGCACGCATGGTATAAACCCCAAGGGACACGGCGGCAAACACGCCAATTACAATAATCGTCAAAGCAACGAGTGTTTCGACTATGGATTGCCCCTTTGAATTTTTTTTATAAAAATCCATAGCTTACGAATTTTTAACGAATTACGAATTTCATCAAGGAACGTCTGAAATATTTACGGCGCCGGTGAAGGCATTTACGATTATCTTTTTGCGCTTCTCCGATCCATCGAGCTTTATAATGACTCCATTTTCGTCTGAATTTATTGACGCTCCAGTGTCACCGAAAGATACTTTCCCAGACGGCGGCGCGAAAAGCACGCTCAATTCACTGGTTGCCGTACTTAAAATTGACTCTATCACAACATAATTGGGTATATCTCTAACATTTCCAATTAATGTATCATCATTCTCATAATTACCTGGAGATGCAAGACCATTATCGGCAAACACCTTGTAGGTCGTTTTATTCTTCGTTTGAAAATAAACCCCAAAAGCCGGCGGCACTTCGCCATTGATCCGCTTCTGGGACACTGCCAAATTCTGTGCCTCCCGAAAAGCTCCCGCAATCTGTTCTGCGCCAAGAGAGAGCGCGGAACTCTTTTCTCCAGCGCGAAAGTTCGCAACTGCAAAAGCCGCCAAAATGCCGATGATGGCAATTACGACCAAAAGCTCCACCAATGTAAAACCTCTTTGACTCATAGAATAAAATGTTCTAATCATTCCAGTTGTTTCAACTAGCGGTTGAAATTTTTTAAAAAGTAACACTCGGCTAACCAAAGATTGGTCAACCTCTGGTTGAAACACCTAGAACACCTAGAACATTACCGCTATTATTTCTTTTCCCACAAACATGCTTATCACCGCAGAAGCGGCAAGAAACGTCCCAAATGGAACTGCGTCTTTCATCGTTTTCTTTTTCAAGGCAACAAGAAAAAGAGAGATGATTGATCCCCCAACAAATGCAATGATAAGCAACACGAAAACTTCGGGAAAAGGAACGATGAGCCCGACGAGAAACCCAAGCTTGGCATCGCCGGCGCCCATCCATTTCTCCTTAGATAATAATACCAAAATTAAGAAAAATCCGCCACAAATCGCGCTTCCAAGCAACGCGTTCCAAATATTCGCATCTGGCAAAACCAACGCGGCAATAAAAGCGACAACAATTGCCGGAAACACAACTTTGTCCAATATCAAATAGTATTTCAAATCATAAACAAAAACCACAACAAGCGCAGAAATGAAAAATAAAGAAAAGATAAGATTCAAAAGAAGCTGTGCCACTTGCCACGTGCCCCGCGCGCTGACATCAATGGCAGTCAATAAAAACAAAATCGCGACAACTATCTCAACAACTGGATACTGCCAAGAAATCTTCCCCCTGCAATACCTGCATTTCCATCTTAATAAAAAAAAACTTACGACGGGAATCAAATCCAAAGCGGAAAGCTCGTGTTTGCATTTTGGACACATTGATCTGCCGAATATAACAGAGCCTCCAAAATACAGCCTATAAATCAGCGCATTTAAAAAGCTGCCAACGGCAAGTCCAAAAAGAAAGATTATAAAATAAAAAAGGATTGGCATAAAAAATGATGTCAAAGTTGACATAAGATTAGAGCACCAGAAATAGCGGCAGCTAAAATTTGAAATCCTGACGATTTGGCACCCTAACCACTCCAACATCCATTATACTATGAAACAATATCTTGCAAAAGCTACACCGGCAAGACGACAAATTTTTAAAATCTTTCTTTTCTTCAAAAAAAACATTCTCTCTATATTTTCGCATAGACAGGATAATATCCTGTCCCCACAACCTATATCGCAACTTTGTAAACAAAAACCACGCCGGACAAAAGCCCGGCGTGGTCTAAAATCTTAAAAGATTCAGCTATACTCTTTAATAACATGAACCGTTAGAGCACGTAAACGTACCACTAGGTTCAAGACTCGCAGTAAGAGTATAATTGTTAGTACTTGTCCAACCATAATTACCACCTGGCGGAGTCGGATTACCAGGAAGTCGCTGAATATAAGTAGTACTGCTATCCAAGAAAGCACTTCCGCCACAAACACTACTACCCGTTGCTACAACACCTGCAGCACCACAAGTTCCAGCACCAGGATAACTTCCATTGTTAGTAGCATATAATTCAATGGCTGTCATAATACTGTTAAGATCAGCTCTTCTTGACGCATTCCGCGCATCCCTTCTCGCATTTCCCAATGCAACCAAAACTACCGCGGCCAAAATCGCGATGATCGCGATCACCACCAAAAGCTCAATCAACGTAAAACCTTTTTGTTTTTGCATTTTTTATCACCCCCTTTCGAATTATTGTTGTATCTATTCTAATTGTTCTAATTGTTGTAATTGTTTCTAAATTGAATTTTTTAAGTAACAATCAGAACAGTTAGAACATTATTCTACATCATCGAACTGATATTATATATCGGCATAATAATTGCCGCCATCAGGATTCCAACTCCTATTCCCAATATTACCATAATTACAGGCTCTAGCAAAGAGGACAAACCCTTGACCTTGTTGTCCAGTTCCCTAGTGTAAAAATCGGCGATTTTTTCAAGAACGAATGGAAGTTTGCCGGTCCTCTCGCCGACCTCTATCACCTGCGAAACCATGAGCGGAACCTCCGGCTCTTTTTTCAAAACACTGGAGATGCTGTCCCCAGCTTCAACTCTCTTCGCCGTCCTCTCAAGAGCTTTTCTAAAAACCGAGTTGCCAACCACGCTCGCAGTAACATTCAACGCCTCGATAATCTTCACACCGCCGGAAAGCAGAGTATACAAATTACGAGTAAGCCTCGCGACATAAACCATTCTGAATAAATTGCCGAAAATCGGAATCTTCAGCTTCATGCGATCCAAGGCATCTCTTCCCCCAGAAGTCTCCCTGTAATGCCTCAACCAAAAAATCGCGATCACTATTACGATCAAAAACAACCACCAATAGCTCCTGAAAACATTTGAAGTCTCAAGAAGCAGCCTCGTGGTCCACGGCAAATTCTCGCTCATCCCCTCAAGCACGGATTCCAATTGAGGAATGACGTACGCGACCATGATAATTCCGACCACAACAACCCCGCACAAGATAAACGCGGGATAATACATGGAACTGTGAATCTTCGATAAAAGATCATAGTCTTTTTCCAACTGATCGGCGAGATATAACAAAGATTCATCAAGTTTGCCGGCAGTCTCTCCCGTGCGTATCACATTGATAAAAAAAAGGGAAAAAACCTCCGGATACTGCTCCATCGCAACCGAAAGTCTCGCTCCTCCTTCGACGTCCGCGGTGATGCCCGCCAAAATACTCTTAAACCTAGAATTACTTTGCTGATCGGTCAAAATTTTCAAGGCTTCAACGATGGGAAGCGTGGCGGTTATCATTGTCGCAAGCTGCCTCGCAAAAATAACTATATCCCTCGGGCTCACCCTTTCAAAAAATTTAATACTCGAGGCAAGCCCAAGGTGCTTCCCCTCTTCCACAAGCGACACAACAATAAGACTGTGTGAACGCAAAACATCCGCAGCCGCCTGCTCATTCGCGGCATCAACGGAGCCACTTTGCACCTGACCCTTTTCGCTTCTTGCTTTATATGTATAAACAGGCATATATAATTTTCCGCGGTTTAAATCTCATGCCCGCGCATGCAGATTCTAACCGCTAATCTATTAAATAAAAAACGATAATATAAACTAAAACAGTTGGTTACACGCTAGCTTTCCAAAAGCGCCGATAAATTCTTTTGGTCCAATGCGTACATCATCGCGTCGTTCATCGTAATCTGCTGAGCTCTGACAAGCTCCGCCAGAGAATTATCAAGAGAAATCATACCATCCTCGGCACTCGTCTGAATAACTCCGTCAAGCTGATACGCCTTGCCCTCACGAATAAGGTTTCTCACAGCAGAAGTCGCCACGAGCACTTCCGCCGCGACAACGCGCCCGCCTCCAATACGAGGTATCAGCCTCTGGGAAATAACGCCGCTAATAATACTCGCAAACTGCGCTTTGACCTGATTTTGCTGGTAAGACGGAAATGCATCAACTATCCTATCCACCGTCTGGGCGGCGCTGTTCGTATGCAAAGTCGCAAAAACCAAATGCCCGGTTTCAGCAACGGTAATGGTCGATGAAATGGTATCAAGGTCCCGCATTTCCCCAACCATGACAACATCCCCGTCTTCGCGCAGAACAGACCGCAACGCTCTCGCGAAAGACATCGTGTCCTGATTGAGCTCTCTCTGATTAATTATGGATTTATCCTGCGTTAAAAGATACTCGATAGGATCCTCAATCGTTATAATATGCTCTGCCCTGTTATGATTCACAACATCCAAAAGTGACGCCAACGTCGTGGACTTTCCATGACCAGTCGGTCCAACCATAAGCACAAGCCCCTGAAAATCATTCGCAAAATCTTTTATAATTGGCGGAAGACCAAGCTCTTCGATCGTTCTTATCTTATTGGGTATCAACCTAAGAGCGGCGCCTACAAACCCCTTTTGATGAAAAACATTTATGCGAAACCTTGCCTTATCCGAAAAAGCGAAAGAAAGATCGAGTTCCATCTGTTTTTCAAACCTGTCTTTCTGTTCTTCCGTCAAAAAAGCTTCAACGAGCCCGACAGTATCATCCGGCGTAAGAACATCCTCCCCCTCCATAATGATTAATTTTCGATCTACTCTAATAGTTGGAGGCCTTCCAACATTAAAATGAATATCTGAAGCATCTTTTTCCAGAACATAATTCAACAATCTTTCAAGTTTTAATTTATAAGATGAAGACATAAAATCGTCCTAACTTTTTAAATTGATTTTTAAAATGGGCAATAGAAACAACTAAATCAGTTATTCACGCGTTGCTCTCAGCACTTCGTCAACCGTAGTTATTCCCCCTATAATCTTCGCAATCCCGTCCTCCATCATTGTTATAAGCCCCTCGTCTCTCGCGATGTCTTTTATTTTCATCGCTGAAGACTTTTTCAAAATGGCATCCTGTATTTTCTCCGAAACGCTCAAAACCTCAAATATCCCAATACGACCCTTGTAGCCATCTTTGCATTTGGGGCATCCCACTTTTTCATGCACTTCAATGGGATCGCTCAACTTTAGATCAAGATCTCTTTTTTCACCTTGGGGAATGTTTTCCCATTCCTTCATGACGATAGCGATCTCATCTGGAGTAGCCTTTCTTTTCACCTTGCAGTTTTGACACAACTTTCTAACAAGCCTCTGCGCAACAACGATGTTCAAAGAAGACGCCAGCAAAAAAGGCTCTATTCCCATGTCTATAAGACGAGGTATTGCCCCAAACGAGCTGTTCGTATGCAGAGTGGACAGCACCACATGACCGGTGAGCGCGGCATGAACCGCCATCTCCGCAGTCTCCTTGTCTCGGATCTCGCCCACCATTATTATATCAGGATCCTGCCTAAGAATCGAGCGCAGTCCTGAAGCAAAAGTAAGCCCCACATCGGGATTAACTTGAGCCTGCGATATCCCCTGTATAAAATATTCCACGGGATCTTCCAATGTAACTATGTTCACCGCGGGTTCATTCAAAATACCAAGTATTGAGTACAAAGTCGTTGACTTGCCGGCGCCAGTCGGTCCAGTAACGAGAAACATTCCATGGCTCTTCTTGGTTGCCTCTTCGACCGTTGCAAGCCGAAGTCCAGTCAAACCAAGAGTTTCAAGCTTGAACACGCCCGCAGATCTGTCCAAAATTCTCATCACGACTTTCTCTCCGCTGATGGTGGGAAGAGTTGACACGCGAAAATCGATCTCCCTACTGTCAACTTTCATATGAAATCTTCCATCTTGAGGAATACGAGTTTCGTCTATCTTAAGATTCGTCAAAATTTTTACTCTCGAGACGATCGCCGCATGAATCTGCCGAGAAAGAGTCAACATCGTCTGAAGTATTCCATCTACCCTATATCTAACCCTTATCTCCTTTTCCGTAGGTTCAAGATGAATATCGCTCGCGCCGGCTTCAACCGCGTTCCTTACAATGACATTGATGGCTCTGGCAACCGGAGCCTGCTCTACAAAACGCTCAAGATCTTTGCCGCTCTTTTTTACCACTTCCTCTTCTCCCTTCTCAAGCTCCAAAGTGGCGCTCTCCAATGCCCTGCCTACTTCTTCCTTCATCCCGCTGTACTGTCTAAGCACGCTCTCAAAGCCAGCGTACGTTGTCAGAAATATCTGGCTCTGATAGTTATCTTTTCTTACAATAAAATCCAACGCTTCAAGCGCCTGAAAATCCTGCGGATTCGTCATAGCCACTTTTAGAATATTTCCCTCCTTGCCAAAGACCACAAAACCATAATTTTTCGCGGCATCTGGGGGAATTATATTCAAAACATCCTTAGACACTTTCTTGCCCTCAAGAGAAACATACGGGATTCCAAGCAATTTCTCCTTCGCCCTCGCGAGATTTTCATCAGAAATAAATCTAAGATCGAGCAGAACCTGCTCAAGCGGCTTCTTCTCTTTTTCACTTTCCTTTTTCAGAATATCGATCTGCTCTTCCGTGATGAGATTCCCATCCCTAAGGACCTGTATCAAGTTTGTGCCGCTGGCGCTGGAAATTTTTTTCGAAGAAATCACATCGGCGTGATCTTTCCCCTTTCCATTTTGAGAATGCTGGCTTTTGTTTTTTCCTAATAAAGGCATCTTCTTCAATAATCACCGCCTTTCTTCCAAAAAAGAAAGAATGAAAGCGGACAAGCTTCCAGCTCTCATTTCCTGCAAAAATAAAACTCTTAACATAGAGAGACTGGATGCTTTGTATGTTTTTATGATTTAAACGGATCCTCTTTTCCCATTTCATCTTCCGAAACGGTGACAGGGACTTTTCCATAAGTTGAGAGCGTCAAAAATTTATCACTGCTTAAAACATTTTTGGCCGCACTGTACGCCCCCATGACATTCTCAACCTCCGAGGAAGACACTCCTTCGACAGCAGGAGCTTCCGCGGCTTTTTTAGAGCCGCCGAAAATCACCGCAAGGTAAATAACGGCGGCAATTACTACAACCGCCAGTATGATCAGCAATATAGTTTGTCTTTTTTCCATAAATTTTAAAAAAACTCTAAAACTTTTCCTATTTGAAAACCTCCAAACCGAAATAATTATCCGAACAAAGGTTTGCAAAAAAAGCTATTCTACATAATACGTCTGCATATTGATCAAATACATCCCCGAAGCATCCATTTCAACGCTCTCCACATCTATGACACGAATGTTTTTTTCTATGCTGTCAAGATACTTCTTTAGATTCTTAAATCCTCCACTGGCAGAGACCACAAACTCCATCTTGCTTATGCTTTCAGGAACGGCGACTTCGCCTTTTTCGGCAGACGCCGCCGGGGAAGCGACATTCGCGCTGCTGCTTACGGCAATAGAGTTAAACACCATGCCGCTCTGAATGGCAACCGTCTCGAGAGAAGTCAAAAGCTCTGGCACAGACAAACCTTTCGGGATTGCCATTTCCACGTTCTCCATCTCGCCCGAGATTGATTTCATCGTCTCGTTCAGCTCTGCCAAATTCTTTAGATCCTCTTTTTGCGCGGCAAGCTCGATCCTCTTCGCATCCGCCGCTGAAATGGAAGCCCTTAATCTAGAATATTGGTCATGACCAAGCAACGCACCGATAACCACAACTCCTACAATCACACCGGCAATGATTATTCGTTTGGTTCTAATATCAATTGTCATAAATTTTGTTATCAAAACTTAGTTTTCTACAAAACGCAAAGGATTAATTTTTTAGAATCAAGAAACCGCGCGCCTCGCGCCCAAAGTTTTCAAACAATCAGGTGGCAGGCGTGGTTTTCTCCTTCTTCGGCTCGCTTATATCGATGACTCTCTTGCTATCTTCGAGAACCTGCGTATCCGTCTTGAACAACGCCCCATCCAAAAGAACAAAATCAGCGCTGAATTCGATCGCCGCGGCTCCCGTCTCGGAAGTATTCATGCCCGCATTTTTCAACCCGTATTCTTTGAAAAAATCAGATGACATATACGCCACAAGCTGTTTTGCCACATCGCTGTAGCTGTTGGCGTCCGCATTAATGGAAAACAAATCCGGCGATTGCGCGCTCAAGCTCGTCACCGTAACATTTTTCAGCGTCTTCTCTTCCAACATCCACAAAAGCTTGGACCAATATATGTGGCTATCCATGATATTTTTCAGTCCGCCGAGTTGAGATTTCAAAGCGTTGACTCGATTTTCCAAATCCGCGTACTGCTCCTTCTCTTGCTTCACTCTATCGATTTCATTTTGATACTTCTTAGCTTGCGAGTCCACAAATTTTCCATAGAGAAACATACCACCAACGACGC
>CAYMJO010000017.1:16216-17386 GCA_964391305.1 uncultured Candidatus Saccharibacteria bacterium
GCCCCGCCGTGAGCATGGAACCAGATTTAACCTTGCTTTGTTGTTCTTCGGGAATCAAATTGATGTTTGGCATGACTTTAATTGTTCTAATGTTATAATGTTCTAATTATTCTAATCATTTTATTTTCTAAAAAGTAATAATTGGAAAAAACAGAACACTTGAAATACTTATTTAGCTTCTCTCATCGCAAGACCGACGGCAACGGAAAACACCGCGCCGATTTTTCCGAGAATATCGCCAAGAGCTTCTGGATAAGATACGCGCGCCCATGGATTGCCTCTATAAACTTTTATGCCAATCTCATCGAAAATATATTTATCCACGCCTATCAAGCTCGCGGAGCCTCCTGAAATAATCACTTTCTCTATGCTTTTTTCATTTTTGCCATGATAAAGCTTCAATGTATTTTGTATTTCTTTTAAAATTTCTTTCATCACAGAATCTATCGCTGGAGGAACCTGCTGTCCATTGCTTTTGACGCCGGCGTCCCTCTTGAACTGTTCAGCTCTGTCCACGTTCACATTTAGGCTTTGAGAAATAGAACTCGTAATGGCTTTGCCCGCCGTTCCGATCGTCCTATTTAGAACGGGAAACCCCTCTTTGACCACTATTATATCGGTCGCTGAAGAACCCATATCGACAATCATGACGGGAGACCTGTCATTGCCGACAAGAGAGCGCGTAAGCGCGAAAGCCTCCGTTTCAAGACCCTGAAGTTTCAATCCCGTCATTTTAAAAATTTCAACGTATCTATTTACAAGGGTTTTAGGCGCGGCGGTCAGAAGTATTTCCATATTTGTGGTACCGAGGCCTTCCTTCGTAGAAAGCTCCCTCTGTTTCAGAACTTTCCAATCGAGTACCATATTCTCGAGAGATATTGGCACATATCTTCTCGCCTCATATTTGATTGCCTGCGCGAGTTCCTTATCATTCATCTTCGGTAAATTGATAAGCGATGTAAAAACCGAAAATCCAGGAAGCGAGGCGACTGCGAGTTTACTCTTCGCCTTTGCTTTTTGGATAATATCACGAATGGCAGACGAGACAATTTTCTTCATCGCGTCGGAAGTATCACGTACAATATTGTTTTCAAGCTCGATAAGACCGTACGTCAAAAGCTTGGGACCATAAGTCTCCAACGCAAGCTCCACTATTTTAACGCTGGATGT
>CAYMJO010000018.1:0-17201 GCA_964391305.1 uncultured Candidatus Saccharibacteria bacterium
ATCCCGCTAAAGGCGGGGTTTTTTATAGAAAGAACGACTAAACCTATTTTATAGCATCCTTCAAAGTTTTTCCAGCTTTGAATTTTGGAACTTTAACCGCTGGGATCTGAATCTTCTGCGAAGGATTTTGCGGGTTCACGCCAGTTCGAGCCTTTCTGTGAGAAACAGAAAAAGTACCGAAACCCGTGACCGCGACCTTGTCGCCGCCCTGAAGAGCCTTCGTTACGGTACCAACAAAAGCATCAAGTGCGTCTTCAGCGGCTTTCTTGCTGACCCCCGCACTTTCTGCCATTTTGTCGATTACATCTTGCTTGGTCATTTTTATCACCTCCCTTCGCTTAGTTATGCTAAAAGTCATTTTAACTTATCCACAGGTTCATTTCTGTTTAGCTTATTGTAGCAAAAAAAGCGAGCTTACGCAAATAACACTGAAATAATCGATTCATCTTGAAATTTCAAGCTCGTGTCAGAAAAAATGATTGAGATACCCAAATTATGCAATCGCTTCGCCTGCCCGCCATAGACAAGTTTATAATATTGAATATCTCACACAACCTGTACCTCTTTGTAAATTCTCTCTATGCTCTTTGATTTTGCGGAAGCCTCTACTTCGACCAAGACTCCATCAACTCTGCAAAGCCCAACTTCCGGCCGCTCGAACTGCTGCGGCCTCTGCGTCAACATCTGCTTTATGATTATGTCGACAGAAACTCCAAGCGACGAATCACGCACGCCAACCATGCCGACGTCCGTAACAAAAGCCGTTCCCTTTGGAAGCACTCTCGCGTCCGCAGTCGGCACATGCGTATGCGTGCCGCAAACAGCAGACACTCGCCCGTCCAAATAAAAGCCGAGTGCCGCCGACTCGCTTGTAATTTCCATGTGCGAATCAATAATAATCGCGTCCAACTTCTCCTTTGCCGTTTCTTTTAAAATTTTGTCCATCGCGCGAAAAGGAGAATCGCAATTCTCTTCAAAATTTACTTGACCAAGAACATTCGCAACAAGCACTCGCCTGTCATCAACTTCAACGATTCTATAGCCATCGCCGGGAGTGCCTTCGGGATAATTTGCAGGACGAATGATGGGAAGGCTTTTATCCTCCAAAATCTCTTCCGCCTCGTTTTGCCGCCAAATGTGATTGCCACTCGTGAGAAAGTCTATGCCGGCGTCTAAAACTTCCCGCACTGTCTTTCTCGTCGCGCCGATTCCATGCGCGAGATTTTCTCCGTTCGCAACGATAAAATCGGGAGAATATTCTTTTTTTAAAAAAGGTAAAGCTTCAAAAACAGCCTTTCTGCCAGCTCTGCCTACTATGTCGCCTAAAAAAAATATTTTTATCAAAAATTTTATCAAATTAAACAAATTACACCAATCATTACAAAACAAACTAGTTATGATTAAGGGCAATTTAACCAAGCTATCTCGCAAAATCCTCCGCTCTGGTTTCTCTTATAATTGTCACCTTGATCTCTCCTGGATACTTCAAATTCTCTTCGATTCTGTCAGACATTTCTTGCGCGAGCTTCTTCGATCCATAATCATCTATTTTATCTGGTTCTACGAACACGCGGATCTCTCTTCCCGCCTGCACCGCATAAGCTTTTTCAACACCGTCAAAAGAAAGCGCAATACCCTCCAGATCCGTGAGACGCTTGACGTATTCTTCGTAGGTATCTCTCCTCGCTCCGGGCCTTGACGCAGAGATGGCATCGGCAACATGAACAATGACAGCTTCCGTCGACTCGTATGGAACATCCTCGTGATGCGCCTCCATGGCATGGATAATTTTTTCATCAAAACCAAATTTCTTCAAAATATCTCTTCCTATTTCTATATGAGTTCCCTGTATTTCATGATCAACGGCTTTCCCTATATCGTGAAAAAGCCCGGCCGTCTTCGCGAGCATGACGTCCGCGCCAAGCTCTTCGGCGATGATCGCAGAAAGATGAGCAACCTCAAGGGAATGCTTAAGAACGTTTTGTCCATAACTCGTGCGATACTTCAAACGACCGAGAAGGCTGACAAGCTTCGGATCAGTGCCTGCTATACCGACATCATAGAGAACAGCTTCGCCGGCTTCTTTTATATTTTTAGCAATTGTCTTCTTCGCATCGGCAACGGCATCCTCAATCCTTGAAGGATGAATACGACCATCAGCCATGAGTTTTTCCAGGGCGAGCTTCGCGACTTGGCGCCTGATTGGATTAAATCCTGAAATAACAATCGCTTCAGGAGTATCGTCAACGACAACTTCAACCCCGGTGAGACTCTCAAGCGCTTTGATATTTCTGCCTTCGCGACCAATGATGCGTCCTTTCATCTCGTCAGACGGCAGAGAAACCGTGGTCGCAGTTGATTCAGATGTATGTGAAGTCGCAATGCGCTGGATAGCCGTGCTTAAAATCTCCTTTGCCTTTTCTTCAAAAGTTTCCGCACCCTCTTGCTCGAGCTTTTTGATCCTTTTGAGCAGACGATCCTTTATGTCCTTCTCGGTCAATTCCAACATGACTTCGCGCGCCTTCTCGCGCGAAAGCCCCGCAACTTTTTCAAGCTTCGCAAGCTGTTGCCTGCGAATAGCATCGAGTTCTTTACGAACCTCTCTGATTTTTCTGGAGCGCTTCTCGATATCGTTCACTTTTCTGTCAATCTGATCATACTTCCTGTCAATATTTTCCTCTCTTTTTTCGATGCGCTGTTCAAGTTGCATCAGCTGATCGCGTCTCTCCCTTTCCTCGCGCTTCGCATCATCGATAAGCTTTAAAGATTTTTCATTCGATTCAAGAATAATCTTTTTTTGTTTTGCCTTTGCCTCTTCTAAAATTTTATTCGCCTTGGCTTCGGCAGAATTAACTTGTCCCTTCGCCAATGCTTGGCGCACAACATAGCCAATGCCAAAACCGGCTAAAAGTCCAATTACAGCCAAAACAGCACCTATTATTGTAGTCATTTTTTTAAATCCAGAAAAAGAACAGAAATTTCCGCGACACAACGATCCTTTTGCAAGAACAGCGGGACAAAATGACACCTTGTCCCCGAAAAACGAATATTCTACTGTATTTTTGATAAAGCCACGCCTATTTTTACGATAAAAGAGATTTTTCTTCGAAAATTATGACTTTATTTTGCCCAAATCCAGGGCATACAAGAGAAATAAACACGTTAAAAAGCATTTTTTGCACTTCAGAGCTGCCGCCAAATTCCGCTCTTTTCTATAGTTTAATACTGATTAATCGACAACTGTAATTATATTACATGATAAAAAAGCAGAAGTCAAGTTCGAAAATTTCAGAACATCAAAGCCGCCAGAGCCAACAGAGATATGGCTTTTTTAGTATTTTTTCAAAAAAATACCTATTTCGGCAAAACGACATATAGATCGTCCTCGATAAACAATCGAATAGAATTCTCTTCTGTCTCTATTTACGACGCCTCTCGCACCACGGGAACGAATGTTTTAACCAAATCACAACTTACTTAAATTATCCAAGCACCTTATCAATAATGCCATACTTCCTCGCATCTTCCGCGGACATATGGTAATCCCTGTCCGTATCATCCGCGACTTTCTTCAACGGCTGACCGGTATGTTTTGCCAATATCTTCTCCAAACGCTGTTTCGTCTTGATCATATGCTTCGCGCGAATCTCAACATCTTTCGCCTGACCTTCCGCGGCTCCCATGATTTGGTGTATCATAATTTCCGAATTCGGCAATGCGAAACGCTTGCCCTTCGTGCCGGAAGCCAGCAAAAACGACCCCATGCTGGCGGCAAGACCAACGCAGATCGTAGAAATGTCCGGCTTGATATGTTGCATGGTATCGTAAATCGCCAAACCCGCGGTGACAACGCCGCCGGGACTGTTGACATAAAAATGTATGTCTTTGTTCTTATCTTCGCTCTCGAGAAATAACATCTGCGCAATGATAATATTCGCAACTTGATCGTCAATCTGACCACCGAGAAAAACGATGCGGTCCTTGAGAAGTCTTGAATAAATATCATACGCGCGCTCGCCGTAAGCAGACTTTTCTATAACCGTTGGAATTAAATTCATATGTTTTTATATTTTTTTGCGGGGAGAGGCCGCGACCTGTCCCTGCGAAAATATTTAGCGCTTCTTTAAGTTAATATTTATTTTGGGAGTATCCAAACTGATAATTTCAACTTCTTCTGAAGAGATCGAAACATTCGATTTGGAAATCCCGACTTCAGAATTTCCCTCTCCCTTGCCGGACAAATCTACAATAACACGCACATCTTTTTCGGTCAACTTGGAAATTGCATCGGACTTTCCGCGAATCGTAATTGAAGCCTTGCTCGGAGAAAAAGACTCAATTTCAAGATCACCCGCGACATTTCTGAACTCGAAAATACCCAAGACAGATTTAATGACCTCGATCCCTTCCACGGAGACGCTGACAACAATAGATTTTATATCGTCCTCCACCTCAATATTTTCGGGAACATCCAGCGCAACTTTCTTTTCAAGATTTGAAGAAATGCCCGATATGTCAATGGGAACAGTTTCTATAAACTCTATTTCCGAAAGTTTTTCCTTTTGCCCCTTGATCACGATCGTGCTCGGCTCCGCCGCAACGCTTCTCACTAAATAGCCGGACTTAGGCTCACCTTTCACACTAATTTTAATTCCAACAGTCTTAACATCGGTTTCCCTTTCAACGGGAACCAAAACCTCGATAGTCTTGGGCTCAATATAAATATTTTTGACTTCATTGCCATCTTTGTCAAAAGCAACAGGCGAAGCAGATTTTTTAATTTCGGAAAGCTCCCCGGACAACTCAATTGGAACAACGACCTTCACTATTTTACCAACCAAGCTCTCCGCCCCTTTTACGACAACCTTATCAACATTAGGCTCCGCCTCGCCAACTATGTATCCCTCGCCGACGCCTCCACGAACTTCAACGGCCAGCGTAAATTCCTTCGAAACTTTGTCATCCAAGGTTACATGAATATTCGAAGGCTCTACACTAATGATTTGCACCGCCGCATCTTCAGAAATCACGCCAATCGGCAAATCGTATGCTCCCTTCCCAAGACCTTCAAAATCTACATACGCATTGAACAATTCTTTGGAAATCTCGCGAGAAACACTGCTCTCTTGAGTCCTCACGCGCAACTTTACCCCTCCAAGCTCCTCGACGACAGCCAGTCTTTCATGCAGATTCACAGCCTTGATCGAAATCTCTCCCGAAACCTCTTCCGATTGAAAACCATCATTTGCAATATAAAACCACACGCCGAAAGCTAGAGCTAAACATATCAGCTTCGTTGACCAATTTTTTAGAATTATGTCGCGTAAATTCATAAACGTTTAAAGCACTAAGCTACTTTCAAAAAGAGTGTTCGATGCTTAATTAAGAAGTTTTCTAAGTGTTTCCCGAAGCTTCTCTGGACTCGACTGTTTCTTCAAGTCTCCATCAATAGAAAGAGAAACAGTGCCCTGCTCCTCTGAAACGACAATGGCAATGGCATCTGTCTGCTCGGTTATGCCGATCGCCGCCTTATGACGCGTGCCTACCTTGTAAGCCATATCTTTTTCCGTAAGCGGCAGAACAACTCCCGCGGCCATGACCTGGTTGCCCGAGATCACCACGGCGCCGTCATGAAGAGGCGAGTTCGGGAAGAATAAATTCAAAAGTAAATCTTTTGACAATTCGGAATTCAGCTCCGTGCCTTTTTCAATATGATCCGCAAGCCCCGTGGATCTCTTTATAACAATCAACGCTCCCGTCTTGCTTTTCACAAGGGTACTGACAGAATCTACGAGAATGTCCAAAAGTTTTTCAAGCTCTCTTGCGCTAAGCTCCTTGGTTCTGCGAATCACTTTGGCTCTGCCAAGTCTCTCGAGCGCGCGCCGAAGCTCTGGCTGAAAAACAACGGGAATCGCGACTACTATAAACGTGACGAAATATTTCAAAAGCCACGCAAGCGCCGCAAGGTGTAGGATTTTTCCAACGACAAAAATAGCGCTGATGAGAATAATGCCAATCGCTATCCTCATGGCTTTTGTATCTTTGATTAAAATATAAATTCCATAAAATAAAAGAGAAACTATTACGATATCAATAATAGCCAATGGATTTTTCCCAAAGCTCAAGGTAGAAAAATATGGTTGCGCCGCTTCAATTAATCTCGTCAACATAAAATTTTTTAAAACGTTCAAAACTAGATCATTCAACAACTTGAATTCTGGAAAATTGCCGTATTAATATTCTCCATTCGCCTGAAATTTTTCAAAAAATCTCAAAAAACGGAGTTTTCAGACAATTTACTCTCAAGCGTTTCACGCAATTCTCCATTCCCCATTCTTATTTTCCAGTTTTCCCTCAATGCTGAATCCCGAAGCAAACTTGTGTCCGCCGCCGCCAAAACCTTCGGCGATTTTGGAAACATCTATGTTTTTAAAACTCTCCGAACGTAAACTGCCCTTTATAATATTTTGCCCGTCCTCCGACAGCAAAAGCGAAAATTTTGATTCTGAAGCCGAATTTATAACATCTATCAAACCGGCAAGATCTTCCGGCGTCGCTCCGACTCTCGCGAAGTCTTCCCGCGTCACAACGGAAAACGCCATTTTCGTATTCGGATCTATCTTTATCCTAGCAAGCACTCTTCCCCAAAGTTTCAAAGCGATAACGCGCCTCACACGAAATATCTCCCTTGTAATCACCGGCAACCGAGCTCCTTTTCTCATTAGCTCCGAGGCGACTTCGAGCAGTTCTGGAGTGGTATTCTCAATTTGAAAGCTGTTTGTATCATACACGATTCCAGACAAAAGAAGACTCGCCAAACTTTTGTCTAAAAGCAAATTCTTTTTTTTAAAAATATCATACACAATTTCGCACGTAGAGCTCTTGTCAGTATTCACATAGCAAAAACTTCCGAAAGGTCGTCTCTGTGGATGATGATCCAAATTCATGACGGGACCAAAAAAATTTTCTACTCTCCCACGCATTCCAGTCCTATTGATATCTCCGCAATCAAGGACGACAATGCTATCATAAGAACCAACGCTGACAGAACATTTTACCCTGCTAATTTTTTCCAAAAAAACAAATCTCCTTGGAATTTCGTCAGCGCAAAAACAGCAAACCTGCTTCCCTTTCTTTTCAAGCGCTTCCGCCAACGCAAGCATTGCACCAAGTCCATCGACATCGGGTGACACATGCGTTATCAGCAAAATTCTGTCCAACATAAAAATTTTTTCAGCAATTTCCTCTATCGAATTATTTTTCATCATGAACTTTTTGGAGAAGATTATACACTTTTTCTACATTATCAGGGGTTTTATCAACTGCAAATTTTACCTTCGGCACGAATTTCATCTTTAGTTTTTTGTTTAAAAATTTCTGTATGTCGAAAATGTTTTTTTTTAAAAAATTAAGAACTTTATTTCTTTTCTCAACAGGAATAACATCAATCCACGCGGTAGCATGTTTCAAATCATTCGAAACCTTGACTCTCACAATGCTAAAAAAGGAATCGGCTGGAAACTCAAACTCCTTCAATAAAATTCCCCCAAGCTCTTCACGAATCAATTTTTCAACTTGTTTTATTCTGTGAGACATATTTTGAGATGTACAAAATACGCAAGATGTTCGCCTGCCAAAAACAGACCAAGCCCGAATCACCTCAAAATCCGCCACGGTCAAACGGGCGAAACGCCTGTATAGACGCGGGCATTTCGAGCTTTTTACAGCTTCTTCTTTTTCATTTCAATGCGATACACCTCAACTATGTCACCTTCTTCAACGCCCTCTACACCTTCGACTCGCATCCCCGCCTCTTTTCCCCTAGACACTTCATCCACGTTTTGTTTTTCACATTGAAGCTCAACGAGTTTTCCCGAGGAAACCTCTTTTTTATCTCTGACGAGACGAACGCAAACATCATCGCCTTTTTCAACCTTGCCATTCAAAACCTTGCCGCCTATAATCATATCTTTTTTACCATGTTTGAAAACCGCAAGAATTTTAACTTTGGCAAGCCGGACTTCGATTTTTTCGGGTTCAAGCAAACCTTCAAGAACATGTTTCAAATCATCGATCAGCTCATAAATAATATTGTAAATTTTGATCTGGATTCCCGCGGCCGTTGCAGTTTCTTGAGCATCCGATTCCACTTTAACGTTGAAGCCGACTATAACTCCGGAAGACGCTTTTGCCATCATTACATCCGATTCTGAAATATTACCAACTCCTCTATGTAAAATCTGCACACCGGCCTCTTTGGATTTAAGTTTATCCAACGAAGAAGCTATCGCCTCGAGCGTGCCATCGACATCAGCTTTTACCACAACGTTAAGCTTCTTCATCTTGCCCTTGCTGATCGCCTCCGCCATTTCCGCGAGTCCGAACTTTCCATAACCCTTGAGACTTTTTAGACGTTCAATGCCGCTACGCTTCTCCGCGCGAAGACGGGCTTCTTTTATAGAAGCATGAACCTCCAAAATATCTCCAACGTGCGGAACATCTTTTAAGCCCGTCAGCCTAACAGGCACGGAAGGTCCAGCTTCTAAAATATCTCTGCCTCTGTAGTTCTTCATCGAACGGACTTTGCCGAAAGTTGTGCCAACAACTATATCATCCCCTATATGCAAAGTTCCCGTCTGTACAAGAATAGTTGAGACTGCTCCTTCCCTTTCGGTCTTGTCAACTTCAATGACGGTCCCAACCGCGGTCCTGCGAGGGTTAGCCGCTATATCCAGCATATCGGCGACGAGTAGAATCATATCCAAAAGCTCATCTATATTAATCATCTTTTTCGCAGAAACCTCAACGCAAACATTATCTCCTCCCCATTCTTCAGTCACGACGCCGTGCTCCGAAAGCTCCTTCTTTACTTTTTCAGAATTCGCGCCTTCTTTGTCTATCTTGTTAATCGCAACTACAATGGGAACACCCGCAGCCTTGGCATGATCGATCGCCTCAATAGTCTGCGGCTTAACGCCGTCATCAACAGCAACAACGAGCACGGCTATGTCCGTCACGTCCGCGCCCCTTGCCCGCATCGCGGTGAAAGCTTCATGTCCCGGAGTATCCAAAAAAGTTATCATGCGCCCCTTCTTCTCAACCTGGTAAGCTCCAATATGTTGAGTAATTCCACCCGCTTCACCGGCTGTAACGTTTGTCTGCCTTATCGCGTCAAGCAAAGATGTCTTGCCATGATCAACATGTCCCATTACCGTAATTATCGGGGACCGCTTTTTCGTATTCGCCTTGTCAGATTCAGCAAGCAGCTTCTTCAGACGACTCCTTCTTTCGGCTTCTTTGCTCAAAACCTCAACGTCTTCTCCTTTTTTCTTCTTCACCCTATACCCAAGATCCTCTGCAATAATAACGGCCGTTTCATAATCCAATTCTTCATTTATAGTGGCCAAAATCCCATTTCCCATGAGCTCTTTGATAACATCCGAAACGGACATATCCAAAAGACCCGCGAAGTCTTTCACGGTTACAGCGCCGGCTAAATTAATCGTTTTATCTTTTACAGACATAATCGATGCCAAATGTTAAACACTGGACTCTATGTTAATTAAAAAAACTCGGGGCTTTGCTCTCACTTTTGAAGTCCCCTTTTGCCCCTTACTTTCTCAATTACTATAAAAAGAGTAACAAGAGCTGTGAGAATCCACAAAACCCACGCTATCACTTTTAACAAAAACCAAAAATCCCATCCGCTTTTCCAAAAAATTATTAAAGCAACGCCCGTAATAATTGACCAACGTAGCCAAGTCGGTAATGTTTTTTTATCAAAAAACGCGGCAACCGCCTGAAGAATTCCCATACCAACTTTTTTGCCTAGTTCTCCCATACTATTTTAAAAAATCAAAGGCTTAACCTAAAAATATACGCCTAAAGTGCATTTAAAGCAAGTATATTATACAACAAAAATAACAAATCACAAATTCCCAATATTAAAATTCGATATTGGAACCCCAACATCAGTCTGACCATTCGCATTTTTAAAATACTCTTCCCTTGCCAACAATTACTTTTAAAACTTTCGGTATGACATCAATTTCAAGCGGCAACACGTCGTAAAGTACACCATCCGTCGCAATTTTTACAATTTTGGGACCGTCAATACGAACATGCTCCGCCTTGAAAATACTCGCATCGGGAAGTTTCTCATACTGTTTTTGCACAACAAACTTTATTTTTTTAAAAATTTTTTCAGAATAAGGAACAACACAAACATTCAATACCTTGTCTTTCGGATTCACATTCGCCCTCGCGAAAGACGTATCACTAAGATTTATTACCGAAACGTTGAAAAGATCACATTTGATTTGATACTGGTTATCTATCACGACTCTTACCGGCTGAACCTTGTATTTTTTTATACGGCGAGAGGTCGAGAACTTTCCAATCCTCTCCTGCACAAGATCCTTCCTTGTTTTGTACTCCGCTTCAAAACCGACATCCACCGTCGTAATAAAAAAACGCTTGTTAACTTTGCCGAGATCCAGACTGTCAAGCTTGCGACGCGCGATCTCTTGGCAAGCCGAAGCGTTGGACGGAATCCCGAGCATATTCGCAATGCGGTTCGGCTCCCCTATGGGAATTATGCCAAAAACTATATCTTCTGGATGCATGCCCAAAACTAAACTGGCGTTAAGGGCTTTCGTGAAAGTGTAATCGTTTCCAACAAGGATAACCGTTTTGATATCTCTTTCAAGCGCTATTTTCACAAGATCCTGCACGGGACGAATGGGCGTCACTTTTTCCCTTTCTCCGGCAATATCCAAATCTGTCAACGTGGTTTCGATCTGCGCGATGAGTTTCTTGTATTTCCCATCCGCAACGTATGAATCGTAAATATAATAATACATAAAAATGTTCTAATTGTTCTAACTGTTCAAATTGTTGCTTTTCAAAAGTTCAATTAGAACAATAAGAACAAATAGAACAATTAGAACATTTTTGTTATTCTTCTTTCTTTTTAACAACATCAACGGCTTCTTTAGTTTCATCGTTCATCGTACATTGTCCCGTAAAAAGCGCTCCGGCCGCAACGGAAAGCACGCCACTCTTGATGTCGCCAGTGACTTTGCTTGTCTCCTTCAATTCAAGCCTATCCTTGATATCCAAATTGCCGCTAATTCTGCCGGCTATGACCGCATTTTCAGCAAAAATATCCGCCTCTAAATTCGCGGCTTCTCCAACGATCAAATTTTTGCCAGTCTTTACAGTTCCAGAAACATCTCCCTCTATCCTAACGTTCTCATCACTGGAAAAATCACCCTCGAGCTTCACCGATTGACCCACCACGGTTTCCCCGACTTGCTCTGAATTTACAATTTGAGATTCCAATTGTGGTTTTTCTAAACTTTTGAACATAATTTTAGATGCATAAATTATTTTAGATAATTGAAACATCCAAATTGCTTGAGTTACGCACCCATAAGCATGTCATTGCAAACATTCGAAGGCCGCGCATCGCATTTATTGACTACGTCGCTCTCTTAATAGCTTCCATTTCCTCCTCCGTAAGATGTTGCTTTGACTTGCCCGCTTCAATCCCTTTGGAATAAACCCGCGTTCCAGATCGGGCGTGGAGACTCGAGGTAACAACGCCGTTATCTTCGGCATCAAGCAGCGCGACCGAAAAACTAAGATTGCCGCCAGTATCTCCGTATGGATTATAATGGAAAACACCTACTTTTTGAATGCTCTTGAGAGATACCAAATGAAGATGTTGTGAAACGTCGAAAAGCTCCCCGACGTTGCTCCTAAGCTTTTTGATATCTTCAACATTGCGCATCACAATGGCATTTAAATGAGGGCTTTTCTTTGTCCCAAAAAACTGCCTGAAGCGTCTCTTAAACGCTCTTAACTGCGTATGCAAATAAATGACGTATGCCATAAATACGCCTGCAAATGCCATAAAAATAAGAAAAAACCACCAGTCTAATTCCATATAATATAATTAGAAAACTCAAAGGTTCCGCCGTTGCGGGACCAATTTGAGTTTTGCCAGTCGAAGGCTGGCCAACCTCTGGCTAAGGTTTTGACATTACCAACATAACATCTACATCATACTATTTTACTCCTACAGAAAGTATTCGTAAAGAAAAATCTTGTGTAAAAATGAATATGACACGCCATATCATTTTTATAAAAAATTTTAACAAACAAATTCGTAATTTGTTAAAATTCGTCAGAAATTCATAATGTCCTAACTTTTTTACTTTTTCTAATAAACACCATCTTGATAAACTCAATCAAAGCTATCACTATCGCCGCCGCCAGTAATATCCATTTCCAATCTTCCCATCCAAGAGGAACCGTGTGAAAAACTTTTTGCAAAGGAGAAAAATAGACCGCGAATAACTGAAGCACCAGCCCAAGCCCCGATGAAACAAAAAGCCATTTGTTTCTGAAAAAGTGTTTGTGAAAAATAGTGTGGCGCATGGATCGAACGCTGAACACATACAACAGGGAATTAACGGCAATCACAGAGAACGCCATCGTCCTCGCATGATCGAGAGAATAACCTGATTCCAAATACAGGCTGAACAGAACAAGCAAGACAACTGCGGACACAACGCTGATGACGCCGATCAATAGCTTCATCTCAAAGTTAAGCAGGGGCTCGCTTGGTTTTCTCGGTGGTTCATCCATTAGTCCTTCTTCCTTCGGCTCGGACGCAAGCGCGACATCGGGAAGCCCGTCATCAACTAGATTCACCCAAAGAATTTGAGTAGCTAAAAGAGGAATCGGCATTCCAATTATCATAGCCCCAACAATTATAATGACCTCGGCAAAACTATCCGACAAAAGATACAAAACGACTTTCCTAATATTTTCAAAAATTCCCCTGCCTTCTTCCACGGCTTCCTCTATGCTTTTGTAGTTATCGTCAAGCAAGACCATGTCCGCCGCTTCTTTCGTAACGTCGGTTCCAGATCCAAGCGCAATTCCAATGTCCGCCTTTTTCAAAGAAGGGGCGTCATTCACGCCGTCACCGGTCATGGCGACAATGTCCCCATGTTTTTGAAGAGAGGAAACAATATGCAGTTTGTCTCCCGGTGAAACCCGCGCGAAAACCGAGATGTCTTTTATATTACGATGCACGACCGTGCCGTCAACCAATTGGATTTCCTTTCCCTCCACAATATTTTTCTCCGAAACGGGAAGTCCAAGCTCGCTCGCGATCGCCCTCGCCGTATACTTGTGATCGCCGCTAAGCATCATAACCTTGATGCCGGCCTGCTGCGTCTTCGCGATAGCACGTTTAACTCCTTCCCGCAGAGGATCTTTCATGCCGACAAGCCCCACAAGCGTAAATCCGCTGACCTGTTTTCTTAAATCGATTTCTCCGCCATGAGCTTTTTTGTAAGCAAATACAAGCACCCGCAATCCTCTCTTACTCATCTCTTCATATTTTTTTATAAAATGCTTCCTCTCCGAATCATCAATTTTACGTTCATTTTCTTCCGCGAAAATTTTGTCGCACATTGGAATAACTTTCTCGCCAGCTCCTTTTATAAAAATTTGCCGGCGCTCATGATCCGTATCATCATGCAACGTTGCCATATACCTCTGACTTGAATTAAATGGAAGTTCGCCTAAGCGCGGAAAAACTTTTTCAAGATCATCTCGTTTCAGCCCGACTTGCGTCGCGGCAACAAGCAAGGCTCGCTCCGTGGGATCACCTATGACTTTCCATCGCGCGAAAGAGTCTTCGGGATTTTCAATGTAAGCGTCATTGTTCAGCATCGCGATCTGCAAAGTAAGCATTCTCTCTTTGTCAAATCTGACATCGCTCGCCTTAAAGATGCATCCTTCTCCATGAGAACAAACATGCGTGTAAATTTCCACAACCATCATCTTGCCTTCCGTCAGAGTCCCTGTTTTATCCGTACAAATAACAGTCGCTGAACCGAGAGTCTCCGCGGACTGCAGCCGCCGTATAAGCGCGTTCTTCTTCGACATGCGGTACACTCCAAGAGCAAGTACGATTATAATAGAAGAAAGCAAGCCCTCGGGAATGGCAGAAACAGCGACCGCAACGGCAGTTGTAAACATGTCTGTAACATTTTCTCCCGTGAGAACTCCAACGATCAGAATCGCCGCAACGATGAGTCCTGCAAAAACTCCGAGCCACTTTGTAAATTTCTGGATCCGCCGCTGAAGAGGAGTTGCCGTATCTTTCGTCTCTTTCATCATCCGCGCGATCTTGCCAAATTCAGTTTCAACCCCAATATCTGTCACAACTGCTCTCGCGCTTCCGGCCAAAGCAAGCGTCCCCATATAAACCATGTTCTGTCTTTCGGCAATGGGGACGTCAGAAGATTTTTTTATGGATTCGGGAAATTTCGAAACGGAAATAGATTCGCCAGTCAAGCTCGCCTCATCACAACTGAATTCCTCGGCATGAATCACTCTCGCATCCGCGGGGATCCTGTCCCCCGCCTTGAGCATCACGATATCGCCAGGCACAAGCTCCTCTGAATTTATCTGCCTGATCTTCCCCTCTCTCAAAACTTTCGCGTTCCACGCGACAATTTTCTTGAGAGCCTCAAGGGCATTCGAAGCTTTTTTTTCCTGCCAATACCCAACGCCTATATCCATGATCAAAGCCGCGATGATTACCCACATATCGATGTACTCTCCGAGAAAATACGAGATCACAATCGCCGCCGCCAAAATCAAAACGAGGGGCGAACTCAACTGCCTCAAAAAAATCAAAAAAACAATCGACTTTTTCTCCATGGGCAATTTGTTCTCCCCAAACTTTGATCTCCTCGCCTCAACCTCAAATAGAGACAACCCATTTTTCGGATTTGCCCCAAGCTCTTTCAAAACTTCTGTTTTTGTTTCTTTAAAAAAATTCATAAACGCGCGATTGCTCGAATGGTCAGAAAACATTTCAGGTCTCAATCGACGAAAATGAACGATTCGAGCATTGGTATTATACCAGCTTTCCATCTATAAAAAAACCTGCTAAACTATTGGCAGGATAAAATTCAATTTAAAAAAATTTATGCCTAAAAAATCCAAGCGTAAGCGAAGACTCGAAAAATTAAAGAAAAAAAAATTGTCTTTTGTAAAAAAAGAGAATTTTGCTCCCGTCAAAACGGAACCGCATAAAAATTCAGAGATAGAATATAAGCCTATCCAATCCCAAAAGAAAACAAAAATAAAAAAATCTACCATACGGGAAAAACAAGCCGAAAAACAAGAAAAATCCAAAAAAGACATAAAAGACATACTTTTGGAAAAAGACATTCTATTCGTTTTAACACTTACGGCAATATTTACAGCTTCTTTCTTCGTATTGAGATTCGCCGACCAAAAATACAATATCTTTATAAAAATGGGAAGCAAATTCGCAGAAATCTTCGGATTGCAGATTTAACGTATATTTTAGATAGATAAATCAGTGCTATACAACGAAATACCTATTTTATTACATATAATATGTAAATACTACAACCCAAGCACTGTCCAAAACAACAACCCCCCATTTTCTACATCCCATATGTAATGATCAAATGGCATTATCACCAAAGAGGCAATTATTATCCCTAAAATTATAGCCTTAAAAATGTATTCTTCAAATTCTGGCTCAACAGAGCCTTTTTTATTAAGACTAAAATTAAACGAACAAGCTTGTCGTCCAATGTCTAGCGTGTTTAGTGCTTGGTGCTTAGCGTTTAGCGCTTGACGCTGTAATGTTCCACATGGAACATTTTTGATTTTTTCACTATTCCTAAGCAATCTTCGCAAATCTTTAAACAGGGAAAACATCTGTAATATGACAATCCCGACAACTGACACAAATCCCCAAATCCCAATTTCTGCCAAAACTTCAAGATATACGTTATGCACAGGCTGGTACATCCATGATTCTATCGGCTTTTCAGAGAAACGAAAGACATCGAGCATCGGGACAAATGATTTTGGCCCAAATCCGATCACGGGTCTATCTTTTATTAAACTAATGGCCTTCTCATTGAGATCTTTTCTCAAAGATACCGCCATATCCCCATAATTATCAGAAAAAGTCGCCCTATTAAAAATCAACGGTGAAAGTATATATACAGAAACCACGCATATAAAAATGAAGAAAAAAATTGATATAATAGTCGCACCTTTCAAACCTTCAAAAATATGCATCTTGTGATCTGTGCCTTGTACCCTGCAATTTGTACTTTGCAAACTATAATGTTCCACGTGGGACATTTTAACGTTCTTTAACCTCTGAACTGTGTATAACTTCTTATCCACAGTTTTTCCACAGATATTAAGATGTCCACAGCTCCATTCTTTTCGTAAAATAAGCGTAAAAACGAGTGTGGAAAAACCAATCAGCAATCCTAACCACGCAGTTCTGGAAAACGTAAGAATAAGTGCCATAAATTGTAATCCCGCGAGAAAAGCCACAGAAAGCCTAAATCGCGGATATGGAATTTTTATAAACAAATATAAGGCAAAAAGTATTGTTGCGATCAAAAAATAACCCAAGACGTTCGGATGCGGGAAAGTGCCATAAGAACGCAGTAAGGGAAAACCCGCGAAAACAATTTCAGCGACATTCGGCATATCCACAGAAAGCACACTTTCGCCAAGAAATTTTAAGCCAAGCGATTTTTGGTTGATAAACTGCAAAATCGCAATGATCGCTTGGATTGAACCAGCGCTAAACAAAATCAGAGCAACGCAAATTCTCCGTTTGGACGTAACAACGTTTGCGGCAACATACACAAAGACAAAGACGAAACCAAGAAGCCTCACGACTCCATAAAGCCCGATCTCTTGAAATGGCGAAAAAACCGCAGAAACAAGAGCAAAAGCGATAAAGATAATTCCCGCCGCAATCAATGCGTTCGTATGGAGCGATGGTTTCTCGGATTTTTCTCTAACCCTTTGAATCCAGAGTATCGCAACGAGCATTAATAGAATATCGGTGATATACAAAAATGCGCTTGTCCATTCGTTAAAAATTTCGGAAGAATAGGGGATAATCGTTCCAAAAAACTTTCGAATGTTAAGGGGGATGCAAAACAAAAAAAGCCCAAAGAATATCAAATCGGGCGTTCGGGCAAAAGAACCCTTTAGAATTTTATAAGCACTGGTTATGGAAAAATTAGAATTCATAATTATAAAGAAGGTAATTAGTGTATTTCGTAACCATAAGGAGCTAGAATACCCTTATGGTTATC
>CAYMJO010000019.1:0-15734 GCA_964391305.1 uncultured Candidatus Saccharibacteria bacterium
AAACCCTTGCAATGTCCGTATTTAAACCCTAATCGCATACATCTTAGACTCATTTTGAGTCCATTATGTATCTGAACTTATTCAAAGAATTTGTCAAAGTTTTTTTGCTCAATTATTTTGGACAGAATAGTATGCTGTCTTTACTTTCCGCGAATTTGGCTTGCATTTATTTTTATTTTATGATAAAATATATAACATAGGATAAAAAAGGATAAAAATATCTTTTTCAAACAAAAATACATTTTTTAAAATAACTTTTGGGCTTTTTTTAAAGCCAAAAGTTTGATTTAAAACCAAAATGAAAACTTGTCCACAATGCGGGGCTTCTATGCCTGATCGAGAAAAATTTTGCATGCGATGCGGCAAAGTTTTAGTTGAATCCGCGTCGGCGAACGCGCCTAAGCCCGTCGCAAGATCAATGCCAGTTGCTCCAAGACCGCAAACTCCTTCGGAAGTCCAAGGAGGAATGGTTTCTCCCGCGCCTCAAAAAAAGAAAGTTTTGGTTTACGCGCTGATCGCTATAGCGGTTATATCCGCTATTATAATTGTTTTGATGTTGACGGGCGTTATCAAAATTGGAACGACGGGGACTTCAATTATTAGCCCTGCGGTTTTGGAAGAGGCGCCTAAGGTGGAAGTTGCTTGGGATGTGGAGTCTGATCTGCCGACAGCTTTTTATACGAATAAAAATAGAAGGCTGGTGAGAATAAAACTCAAGACTGACAAGGATGCGAAGGTCAAGGTTAGCGTTGAGATTCCCGAAATAACGGAAAAAGAAATAAGAACTCTTGATGTGGCGATGGCTGAAAAAGGGCACGATTTCAAGCCCCCATTTTTGCAGGACGCGTACGGCAGACTTAGCAAGGCGCAGAGTAAATTTATAAATTTAAAAGTTACTACGATCGACGATAAGATAATTAGAGAAGAATCAATTCCAATCCGCGTGCTTTCTAGAAACGATATGGTTTGGGTTGAGAAAGATGGAACACAGCATTACGAGGACATTGCAAGATGGGTTACTATGAATAACAAAGAAGTCGAAGAGCTTGTGCGTGTTGCCGCCGAATATAATGAACAACTTTGTGGTACGCATGCTATGGTAGGATATTTGGGAGATGAGACGATGGTTGTGTGTCAGCTCGCGTCGATTTTTGCCGCGATGCAAGATGCTTATCAGGTTGCATATATTGCTTCTACGGAAAGTTATACCACTTCCAATGCGCAAAGTATACGGCTTCCCGAAGATGTGCTGAAAGACCATAGCGGGTTGTGCATAGAGACGACGGTCTTGGTTGCTGCGGCGCTTGAAAATCTCGGGCTTGAGCCTGCCATTGTGATAATTCCAGGCCATGCGTGGGTCGCGGTTAAGACATATCCTGGATCACCATCTTATTTTCATCTTGAGACCACAATGCTCGATGCGCCGGTTGTAGATGCCCTTGAAACTGGCGAAATGAATTGGATGACGGAAGGCGGAAGCGCGATCGCCATTGTTGATATAAAGAAAGCCAGAGAAAGAGGCATTATGCCGTTTGGGGAAGCGAGTGGAGAGAGAGAAATGGAGTAACGGAATGTTGGGTCTGTCTATTTGTTGATTGCTAAAAATTTGCCAAACATTTTTATAAATTAAAACAGCGAGACGGATTTTTATTCTTAATCGTCTAGCTGAAGAACTTAACATTATGAATTGTCCAAAATGTAATGATCCAGTTGAAGCTGGAGAAACATTTTGTGGAAAATGTGGAGCGCCTGTTCCCGCTCAAAAGAGTTCACAAAGCCAACCACAAGCCAAGTCTCAGAGTCAACCTCAAGCTTCATCCAAACAACAGTCTACAACTTATGTTCCAAAAAAGAAAAAGGGACTTCTTCTTGGGGTGGTTGCGGTTGTTGTGATTGTCGCCATTCTGCTTGTTCTATACTTCACGGGCGTTCTCGGAGGCTCCGCCGCTGTGAAGAAATACGTTACAGGCGCTGGAGGAGATTTTCAGAATGTGGTTGATAATCTTGGAAAGCTTGAGAAGACTTTGACTTATGAGACTTCTGGAGATGCTGAAAAAGATCTTGCAAAATTTAAAGAAGAAGTTGATGACATTAATTCTACAAGAACTGCTTTGGACGCGGCGATAACTAGATTGGGTGGTCTTCGAACTGCAAAAGAAACAAAGGAGTTGGGAAACAGGCTGAATGCTTTTTATAACACGCTCAAAGTTAACATGGAAACCAGATATGGCATTGTGAATTATTTCTACGAGTCTGGAAAGCTTGGCGATAAGATGAGCAAGTCCATGGGCGCTTTTGGAGAAGAAGATTACAATCCAGATGATATTACTCAATTTAAAAACGACATTCAACAGCTTAAGATTATTTTGGATCAAGCGGTTGGTGACATGGAGGCGATGACTGTTCCCGGGAATCTCAAGGAAATGCACGATTCGGATATAGAAATGCTCAAGCAGATGTCGGATGTTTTGGGAGACATAGTGCTTGCGATTGATCGAATGGATGAAATGGGGCTCATATCGGGCTTCACGAGATTCACGACGCTTGTGAGTGAATATGATACCAAGACCCAAGAAAGATATAAGGAAATACTGGGTCCTGAATTCGACAACCTAAATAATGCGTTGGACGATCTCAATAAGAAAAAGGACTCGGTCGAGGAAGAATTTGCAAGGCTGAAGGGTAAATACAATATTCAAAGTTCCGCGTTGAGATTTCTGGAGTCTAGATAAAAATTGATTCTCTTCGATAGAAAAAGCCTCGTCATTAAGTGACGGGGCTTTTGATTTTTTTATAGATTTTTTTAAAAAATTCCAGACTTTTAGGTTTTGTTTGAAAAAATTTATCGACTGAATTGGGTTATAATTAAGAGTACAGCGAGTCCATAAAATCCTGTTTGGTGGGCGCAGGAGGAATTGAACCTCCGGCCTTATCCTTAAGAGGGATCTGCTCTACCTGCTGAGCTATGCGCCCAAGAATTGTTTTTAAAAGATCGAACCTTCGACCTTCCCCGCCAAAGGCGGGGCTGCTCTACCCGTTGAGCTATGCGTCCAAAGATGTTGCGGCAAAGAGAATTTTATCAATTTTTTTTAAAAAAATCAACTCTATCTTCTCTTCTTCCCATGAAAAGCTTTGTGAATATCTCTTAGTTGTTGATTCGTTATATGCGTATAAATCTGCGTTGTCGTTATCGACGCGTGTCCAAGCATTGCCTGGACAGATCGGATGTCCGCGCCGTTTGTGAGGAGATCTGTCGCGAATGTGTGTCGGAGCGAGTGAGTCGTTATGTCTTTTGTTATTCCAGCGAGCTGGGAATATTTTTTTATGATGCGCTGGATGCTTCTTGGCGTAATTCGAGGTTGGTTTTGTATCGTGTTTTTTCCTGTCTTGCCCTCTGTTTTTTTATCGCAGGGAATGAGTAGCGCGTTGAAATTGTCATGTCGAAGGTCTAAATATTGCTTTAGTGCTTTCTTTGCCGTGTCGGAAAGAAAGACGATTCTCGGCTTGTCGCCCTTGCCAATGACCGTAAATTCATTTTTCTTTAGATTTATATCTTTCTTATTGAGGTTGCAAAGTTCGCTTACGCGGAGACCCGTCGAGAAGAGCAGTTCAAGGATTGCTTTATCTCGCACGCAGATCGTTTTTTGCAAGGAAGACTTTTCTTTGGATTTATTTTTACTCTCATTTTTTTCTAAAAACTCCATTGGCGCTTTGAGCAGTCGCTCAAGCTCTTCCTCATCCAAAAATTGAATTATTCTCGATTCTGCCTTTGGCAATTCTATTTTTTCCGAGGCAAGGGTCTTTATATCTTGCTTTGCCAGATATTTTAAAAAAGAACGCAAGGCTATCACGTGATACGCCTGCGTTATTTTTTTCAATGGTTTTCCAGCCTTGTCTTTGTACCTGTTCAATTTTAATCTATATTTTTTTATAAGTGGAAGGGTTATGGCGCTTGGACTTTTCACTGCCATCCATGACGAAAAGCGCTCCAAGTAATGCTTGTAGTTTTGGATCGTTTTTTCGGAACGATTGAGATCGATCTCGCAGTATTCCAAAAAATCGGTTATTAGATTTAGCATAAAATAAGTACTAAGTACTAAGCTTTAAGCACCAATCTCTAAACTACTTTTGAAAAGAAAGCTTAGTGTTTGGTGCTTAGAGCTTAATTGTACGACACATTCTATTTTTCCGCAAATGTTGCAAAAATCTTTGTCCCATGATAAGATTAGTGTTACGGATAAATGCTCGATTTGTCTGTCTGTCGGCGGCAGACAAGCGAAGAGATCCGGTAATTTGGGTAATTTAAGCGATTCACTAACACTGCCGATGCCCGATTTCCACTTTCTTTGAGTGGATTAGAGCATCAGGCGGTATTTTCAACAAGAAGATGCTTAAAAAAGAGCAAAAGGAGAAGATCATCAAAAAATACAAACTACATGCCAAGGACACGGGCTCTACCGAAGTCCAGGTTGCGATACTCACGGAGGAAATTTCTCAACTTCAGGATCATTTGAAAAAACATAAAAAAGATAAACATTCTCGAAGAGGCCTTTTAAAAAAGGTTAACAGCAGACGTCGTCTTTTGGCCTATTTGAAAAAGGAAGATGAAAAGAGGTATGATAAAGTCGTGAAGGCGCTGAAACTTTAAAATAGCACCCAGCTTTTTTCAAAGAGTACAAATCAAATTTTTAAAAAACTGGGTATTGTGTTAATGAAAACTAATTTTTTGCCTGCATACCAATAGACTATGACGTGACGTGCGTAGTCTCTAGTCTGCAGGCAAGAGCCAAAATAATTTTATGAAACCACGTAGTTTTACGATGGAATTAGGGGGGCGCGAACTTAAAATTGAAACCGGTAAACTTGCTAAACAAGCCAGTGGCGCCGTCACCGTGCAATACGGAGACACCGTGATACTTGCGACTGTTGGAATGTCCAAAGACGCGAGGGAAGGAATAGATTTTCTTCCGCTTATGGTCGAGTATGACGAGAAAATGTATGCCTCTGGCAAAATAAAAGGATCTCGTTTTGTGAAAAGAGAGGGAAGACCCTCCGATGAAGCGCAACTCACCGCAAGGTTGATTGATAGGCCGCTTAGGCCGCTTTTTGATGAGCGGCTTCAAAATGAAATACAGGTTGTGATAACGACTCTTTCATATGATGGGGAAAACGATCCGGACATTCCCGCGATGATAGGCGCCGCAACGGCAATTCTCATTTCTGATATTCCGTTTGAAGCTCCTCTTTCAGGAGTCAGGGTTGGAATGGTTGACGGCGAGTTTGTGTTGAATCCTACGGTGGAAGCAAGAAACAGGAGCTCTCTTGATCTTATTGTCGCTGGAACAGCTGGTCATATTGTCATGGTCGAAGCCGGCGCGAATGAAGTTCCTGAAAAAGATATACTTAGCGCGATGGAATTTGGGCATAAGAGTATTAAGAAGATTTGCAAGTTGCAGGAAGAAATAGTTGTCGCCGTCGGGAGTAAAAAGTTTGAGATTGAGTCGGAGAAAAGCGTAGAAGATACATCAGATATCAAACAAAAGGTTTTGAAATTTCTTGGAAATCGACTTGATGATCTGCTTTCAATAAATACGAAACTTGAAAGAATGAAGGCGACGGATGAATTGCAAAACGAGGTTCGAGAGGCTTTAATGAAAGATTTTGACGATAAATTTTCCAAGGATTCCATTTCGGCCGTTGAAGAAAAAGAAAAAGAAAAATCAAGACTTAATGAGGAAGTCAAAGAGGTTTTTCACGAGGCACTTTCTGAAAAAGTGAGAGCCGATATTTTACAGAAAGAAAAAAGGATCGGAGGGAGAAAACCCGATGAAATCCGTCCGCTTTCAATAAATGTTGGGCTTTTCCCGCGTACGCACGGCACGGGTTTATTTACCCGTGGAGAAACACAGGTGTTGACGGTTGCGACTTTGGGAGCGCCGGGGGACGAGCAAATAATCGATGGAATGGAGGAGGAATACAAAAAACGTTTCCTTCATCACTACAACATGCCCGCGTTCGCCACGGGTGAAGTTGCGCCATCTCGTTGGCCATCACGCCGCGAGCTTGGACACGGTGCTTTGGCAGAGCGTGCCATAACGCCAGTTCTTCCCGATCAGGAAAAATTTCCATATACGATTCGCTTGGTTTCGGAAGTCCTTGAGGCAAACGGATCGACCTCCATGGCTTCCACGTGTGCAAGCTCGCTTAGTCTCATGGATGCCGGTGTCCCCATCAAGTCCGCCGTTGCCGGCATTGCTATGGGTCTTATTACCGATGGCAATAGCAATTATAAAATTTTGACGGACATTCAGGGTGAAGAAGATCATCTTGGTGACATGGATTTCAAAGTTACTGGAACGAAAAAAGGCATCACATGCATGCAGATGGACATCAAAGTAAAGGGCATTACACAGAAAATTTTTGAGGAAGCGATAAAGCGGGCTGGACAGGCCAGAATGGAAATTCTTGATGCCATGGACAAAGTTATTTCCGAGCCTCGCAAGGAAATGTCGCCTTACGCTCCGCGCATAGAGTCTTTTCATATAAAACCAGATAAAATTAGAGAGGTCATCGGTCCCGGCGGAAAAACGATCAACGAAATCATTGACGAGACCGATGTCAAGATTGACATTGATGATGACGGCTTGGTTCTGGTGTCTTCGACCAGCAGGGAAGGTATCAAGGAAGCCGTTCAAAGGATTAAAGACATTGTCAGAGAGCCGGAGGTTGGCGAGCTTTTCAAGGGAAAGGTGACTCGGATTGAGAATTTTGGCGCCTTTGTGGAAATTTTTCCAAAGTGCGAAGGGCTCGTGCATATTTCCGAGCTCGCGCCTTATCGCGTCGAGAAGGTTGAGGATATTCTAAAGATGGGAGACGCAGTTGATGTCATAGTGACGGAGATTGACTCGCAGGGCAGAGTGAATTTATCCAAAAAACTTGCCGACATAAAACTTGGGAAAAAACCGCCGATGCGCCCGAAGCCCGATGAAAACAGAAGTAAGGATCGCAGAGATCGCGGGTCCAGAGGGGGCTTTAGGAAAAAGTTTTTTGGGAGAAAATAATTGACAGAGTTCAGTTCTCGGTGCCCAGTTTTTAGTTTCTTTTAGTTAAGAAAGTTTTTCTTTTAGAAGAAACTTAGTACTGTTTACTGAAAACTGGGATTTATGTTTACCAAACGTTCAAAATGGCTAGTTCCCGTTATTGTTGCTGCAATTTTGGCAGCTATATTCGCCGCTAGCTATTTTTATTTTTTTGGAGAAGTTAGGGACGCGGCGGCTTTGGTGCCTTCAGATGCGATGATTTTTGTATCTTTGGAAAATGGAGGGAATAATTTTTTAAACAATGAATCCAATTCTTTTTTAAAAAAATTAGAGGACGCTTTTTGGCAAAGCTTTGTTGGAAGCGACAATAGTGGCTACGTCAATTTTGAAAAAGATATAAAGCCTTGGCTTGGCAGGGAAGTTGCCCTTGTAAAAAAAAGCTCTGATATGTTGGATCCTTTTATCGTCTTGTTTCATGTCGGTTCCAAGAGGAAAGCGTTGGATGCCATGGAAGACTTGAGAGGCAAGTTTGTCGGGGAAGATTCTAAGCCTATCGAAGAGAGATACAAGGGAGTAGATCTTTTTACGATTGGGGGAGAGATTACTCCGTTGACGATATGCTATATTAAAGGTTATTTGGTTGCTTCGCAGAGTAAAGAAAGTGTGAAGGAGATTATTGATGTCAAGAATGGCGATCGGTCTTCGCTTGCGAGGCATAAAGAGTACAGAACAGTGAAGAATAGTCTTCGAAAGAAGGACGATGATGTCTTCGCAGTTTTGCGTATCAGAGAAATCATGGAATCGACTACAAGCACCTTGGACGTCGCAAGCCAGCTTTTTGTCAAGAGGCTGAATTTACCGGAGGACATGAGACTCGGATTGTCTTTTGCGGAAATAGATGGAGGCTTTCGCATGAAAACTTTTCTCAACATTGCGCGGTTTGATTCTGTTGAGGGAACGAATTTTGAAATGGCGGAGTTTGCCCCCGTGAATTCTATTGTTTATTTCGAAAGCACTAATCTGGCAAATATAATCCAAGAATCTGTGCCGGAAGATGTTGACTTTAATCGCGATATCGTCTCATGGGCGGACGGTCCCTATGCGGTTGCTTTTTTATCGCAGGAAGACGGCAAGAAATCGGCTTTTGGTTTAATCATGAAAGTCGATGATGAGGATGTGGTAAATGTAAAAATGAAGCTCGTGGAACCGTTGATTGTTAACGCTTTTTCAAAAATTGGAGTCACCGGTGGAATAGAATTTTTGGATGGGGATTATAAGGGCGTTAACATAAGATATATTTCTTTTGAAAGCGGTCTTGGGATGGATCTAAATTATGCCGTTGTATCTGGGAAGCTTCTTGCGGCAACATCTAAAGAGGCCATGTATGAGATGATTGACGTTGCGCGTGGCGATGTCACGAATATCAATGATAATGAAGAATTTAAATCTACTTTGCGTCTGATGGATGTTAAAAATGCAAATTCTATGCTTTTTATAAATCCCCAGAATTTTCTTAAGTTTGTAAAACAGGGAGAATTTTCCGAAGGGATTGAAGGACGGAAGGGGATTCTGGATATGATGCTTGAACCTTTTAATGGAATAGGGCTTGTGACTAGCAATGTTGGCAAGGCGGGGCTTATGACCGATACCGTGATTTTGAAAAAAAGATAGCTTCAAAAATAATTTTATCCGAAAATGCTAAAGACTTTGATAGCACTTGATATAGAATCAACCGATATTTCTCCCCAAGGGGGAGAAATTATTGAAGTTGCAGCCGTGAAATATAGAGACGGCAAAGAGGTCGATAAATTTACGAGCTTTGTAAAGCCCGCGAAGAAGATCCCATACTTGGTCAGATCAATAACTGGGATTACGGATGAAGATGTCAAGGATGCCCCGAATTTTGCGGATATCAAGGATAAGCTTGCCTCATTTGTAAATGATTTTCCAATTGTCGGACACAACGTCAAATTTGACCTCGATTTTTTGCGAGCGAGCGGGCTCGACCTTTTTAAAAATCCGAGATACGATACTTGGCATCTGGCGACTATAGTTCTTTTCGGGCACGGCTCTTACAGCTTAGAGGCTTTGACGAAGAAGCTTGGCATTGAACATTTTGAAAAACACAGGGCTTATCATGACGCGCGGGCGGGAATGGCCCTTTTTTTGTATTTGTTGGAAAAAACTGGCGAGCTGAATCCAAAATTACTTTTAGAAATCAATGAGGTTGTGCAGCGCACGGATTGGCCGCTCAAGGATGTTTTCAACGAAGTATTCGAACTGCGCGAATTGCGTAAAAAGTCAAAGTTGACATCGCTAGGTAGATCCAAAAAATTGCGGAAAAAGGTCGTTTTGAAAAATGTTGAATTCAATGTTAAGAACATGGAAGAGATGTTTAAAAATGGAAAAGACATTGCCGTGGCTTTCGAGGCTTATGAGTATAGACCATCTCAAGTTGAAATGATGAAATACGTGTCCGATGCTTTTGTCAATGATAAATTTTTGCTCGTTGAAGCCCCGCCGGGCGTTGGCAAGTCTATGGCGTATCTCTTACCGGCGATTTACTTTGCGAAAGCCAAAGAGGAGCAATTGGTAATTTCTACGTATACCTTGAATTTGCAGAATCAACTTTATAAAAAAGACATTCCAGCTCTTAGAAAAATAGTTTCATTTGATTTCGAGTCGGCTTTACTGAAAGGTCGGAAGAATTACGTCTGTTTGCGTTTGTTTAATCGTCTGAAGGGGATGGCGAATTTATCCAATAAAGAAGTCACATCCATTGTGAAAATTTTGGTTTGGCTTGCGAGGACCGAGACTGGCGATTTTGACGAAGTGGCTTTTACGAGAGAGGATTACTTCGTGCAGAAGAAAGTGGCATCGGATAAAAATTTGTGTTATGGAAGAAAATGCCCAAATTATAAAAAGTGTTTTGTCAATTTAGCAAGATCGCGTGCAAAAAATGCGGATATCATTATTGTAAATCATTCGTTGCTTTTAAGTGAACCGGCAGTTGATGGAGAGAAGATTTTCGAGGGTAATAGGCTGATAATTGATGAAGCTCATGAGCTTGAAAATGCTGCGACGGACGCGTTTGGCAAAGAATTTTCAAAGGAAATCGTTGATGATTTTTTGCAAGATCTAAGTCGTCCAAGAAAGAAAGGAGGATTTTTGGATATTTTTCCAAAGGATAAATTGGCGGAGGTCGGGAACTTAATTGCGGAGGCACGTGACAAGGTTGGAAATCTTTACGATTCGACTTCTTTATTTTTTGGGATACTCGGCATTTTTGTAAAAAAGTACGAGCAGGTCGGAAGGTATATGCAGTTCGAAGTGTCTTTGGATGATAATCTGCGTTTGCAATCCGAATGGATGAGAGTGGAGGATTTTGCAAAAAAAATAATAGGTCAATTCGATGGTATTTTGTCGGATATTAAAAAAGTAGTTAGCCGTGTTGGAAAAAGCATGGTGAAAAAAGATTTAGTCAGGGATTTAGCTTCAAAAATAGATAAAGGCGAACAAATCAAAAATTTGATGGAGAATGTTTTTCTGGATCCGAAGGAGGATCATGTTTATTGGATCACAATTAGAAGAGAAAAAGAATTTTTGATAAAATCCGCGCCGAAGAATGTTGGGGAATATTTACGGAAGTATTTGTATTGTGATAAAAAAACCATCATTATGACTTCGGCTACGCTCTCGACTGCTTCTTTTGGAGATAAAAGTACGCTTGGGATTAATTTCGATTATTTTTCCAGCAGGCTTTCTCTGGAAGACTTTGAGTTTGAGCGCGTGGCTGACGTTTTTGATTATAAAAAACAAGCTTTGGTATATATTCCAAAAGATATTGCATTGCCGGACACTTCGGATTATATGAAAGAATTATCATCTGCGATAATTGATGTCGCGAAAAATATCGACGGGCGAACAATGGTTTTGTTCACCTCTTATACCTCTATAAGAAGTATTTATGAAAAAATTTCCGGCAGGCTCAAAGCAAGTGAAATAGATGTTTTCGCGCAGGGAATCATGGGCGGAAAGGCAAAAATATTGCAGCAGTTTACGGAGAGCGGTAGAGCCGTACTTCTTGGCACTTCGACTTTTTGGCAGGGGGTTAATTTGGATTTGCAATGTTTGATAATCGCAAAACTTCCCTTTGCCGTTCCGACAGAGCCCGTGTTTGCAGCTCGACAGAGGGATTACGAAAACGGATTTACAGAGTATGCTGTCCCAAATGCCATAATAAAGTTCAGGCAAGGATTTGGCAGGCTTATCCGTTCGAGAAAGGATAAGGGCGTCGTTCTGGTTATGGATAAAAGAGTCGAGAGCGGGAATTATGGCCTTATGTTTCTTCGAAGTTTACCAAAGTGCAATGTGGAATATGGTTCTTTGAAAAAAATTCCGGATGTGGCAAGGAAGTGGTTCGGGAAGGTCAAAAATTAATCGCTTTAGTCGTCTGTCGATAGGCAGACTATGCGGTGTGGCATTTTAGGCAAATATTGTAACCTTGGTATTGTGGATAACTATAAATTGTTGAGCAAATAAGTTATCCACTCATGAACAATTTCATGCAAAAAACGGATGTAAAAAGGCCGTTTTTTATTTTTTTAAAGGCAAAAAGTCGTAGTGCACATTTAGCTATTGAAATAGTTGTAAATTTTTGTTATAATATATACATAGTAACTGCTCGGTTTGGTGACCGACACACCGTATTTTATTTCAAAAATCAAAACAAAGATTGCACCTCTTCGCCTAGCGAAGAGTAACACAAAGACAAAATGGGTGCGCGGCCAAAATAGTCGCAAACCCGAAGAGCGGTTATTAATTTATCTTGTAGGTAGATCGGTAACTACAAGAATCAAGTTCGTGATAAAGAGAATCGCTATTACTGCGCTTTCACCCTGCGCGGTAAAAGTGTCTTATCATGAGCTCAAGGGTGCTCACGCGCATTAAAACTTTATAAGGGCGCGATGAGCGCCCTTTTTTAGTTGTTCGTCTTTTTCGTCTAAGAAAGCTTTGGTAGAAGCTTCTGCGGGAAAGTGCTAATTGTTTAGAATTTTCTGATTGTTATTTTTTCGATATCTATTATTTTCCCATCTTTTATCCTTATCCCTTCGGTTTTGAGCATTTTTGCTTTTTTGCGTGTTCCCACTGCGAAGCCGCCTATTTCACCGGTTGACTTTACCACGCGATGGCAGGGAATTTCTGAGGCATGGGGATTCTTGTTGAGAGCGTTCCCGACCGCTCTATAAGCTCTTGTATTCATCGCTTCCGCGATTGATTTATAAGTGCTCACTTTGCCCCTCGGGATTTTTTTACAAAGGGAATAAACTTTTTTTTCAAAAGGGGTTATGCGGGAATTTTGCTTGTATTTGTTCATAAATGTGATACAATTATATTGTTCCCAATTTTTAAAAATTCCTATTTTTGTTGGATAAGTTACCAAGAACCGATGACTAAAGCCATGTTTGATAAAGATTTTCTAAAAAAGCAGAAAGGGCGTCTTCTTGAGGAGAAGCGTTTTCTTGAAAGGCGTCTTGAGGAAATAGGCGGCAAAAAGGACAAGCATGTAAAAAATGTCGAGGATTTTGATGTGTCTCCGCCGGGTCTTTCGAAGGAAAATGAGCCGATAGAAGACGATCTCGAAGCTCAAGAAGTCGAGACGTATTCCAATAGTTTAGCAGTTGAAGATGTTCTTGAAAAGAAGCTCGATGATGTAAATGTCGCACTCAAACGCATGGAAGATTCGAAATATGGAGAATGTGACAATTGTAAGGGTGGAAGAATTCCCAAAGAAAGGCTTGAGGCGCTTCCCGCGGCAAGGGTTTGTCTCGATTGTGAGGGGCATCAGAAAGGGAAAGCTTCTGAAAAATGAACAAAAGATTTTTTATAAAAATAATTTTCTTTGTGGTATCATTTGTCGTTGTGTTTTTTGCCGATAGGATTTTGAAAAATTTTCTTATAAAGGAACTCTCCAAAACTGGGGAGTTTTCATTTGGAGAATTTTTGACGATTCATGTTTTTCCGAATAAGGGCATCGCGTTCGGGATTCCCGTTGGCGGGGCGCTTCTATACGTATTTCTGGTCGTTGTGTTCGTTATTTTGCTTGTTTTATATATAAAATATCTGCGAAACGACAAGGTGATTTCGGTTGCGGCGCTTGGAATGGTCATTGGCGGCGCTTTGGGAAATATTGTCGATAGAATTAGGTTTGGTTATGTTGTTGATTACGTCGATTTTCATGTTTTCCCAATTTTCAACCTCGCGGATTTGTTTATTGTCATCGGTATTTTGATTTTGGTCTGGAGAATGGTGTTTGAGAATAAGGACAATTGATTTTATCTTTGTTTTTGTCAAAAAAACAACCCTTCACGTTTTGAGGGTTTTTATTTAAATTCGGAATTCAAAAGGTTCAACTTAAATGTATACACAGGTGGAAGAGAACAACTATGCGTTCATTGATAGTCAAAATTTAAACTTGAGCATCATGGAACAGGGATGGAAGTTGGATTTCAAGAAATTTCGCAGATATCTGAAAGAAAAATATTCAGTAAGGAAGGCATATATTTTCATTGGATTTTTACAGGAATATCAAGATTTGTATAAGTCTTTGCAGGAGTTTGGTTACGTCCTCATTTTCAAACCGGCTTTGAGATATGGGGACGGACGGATAAAGGGTAATTGCGACACGGAGCTGGTTTTGCAAACTATGGTTGACTATGATGATTATGACGGTGCAGTCATTGTAACTGGGGATGGTGATTTTTACTGTCTTGTTAATTATTTGAGAGATGAGGGAAAGTTAAAAAAAGTGCTAATACCTAATAAAAATGGTTATTCAGCGCTTTTAAAAAGGATTAATAAAAGTGGTCATAAGTATTTTGCTTTCATGAATGATTTAGAAAATAAGCTGGAATATAAAAAAAGGGCCTCTAGGAGACGAAACCCCTAAAGAGCCTTTTTGTAGTGATCTTGTTTTTATTATAGCAAATTGTATTATTCTGTCAAACTTTTTTTTAAAAAACAACCCTTCACGTTTTGAGGGTTTTTATTTAAATTCGGAATTCAAAAGGTTCAAGCTGTGATTTTAGCCGAATTTTGGAATTTTGGCTTTCGAATTTTAAATTTACGACTATGCCAAGCAAACTCATGAGCGCGTCAGTAGTTGGGCTCGATGCCGAGCCCGTTGAAGTCGAGGTTGATCTTACCCTTCGGCCAAATCCGAGGTTTTATATAGTTGGGCTTCCAGATGCCGCGGTATCCGAATCAAAATATCGCGTGCTTTCGGCGATCCGCAACACTGTTGGGAGTTTCAAATACGGAAAAATAACGACTAACCTCGCTCCCGCGGATCTTAAAAAAGAAGGTCCTGGCTTTGATTTACCGATTGCTCTCGGTGTGCTTCACGTGCTTGGCCATTGTGAACTTGTAATGTCCGATTCATTATTTGTGGGTGAGCTTTCTCTCGATGGGCGTCTTCGCCACACAAATGGTGTTCTGCCGATTGCGATCATGGCCAGAACAAAAGGTTACAAAAAGCTCTTTGTTCCGGAAGTAAATGCGAGAGAGGCAAGTCTGATTAAAGATGTTGAAGTTTATTCCGTTAAAAACCTGCGGGAATTTTTGGAGCATGTTGCGGGCGGAAAGAAGATTAAGCCTTGTGAATCTGGAAGTTTGCAGGTTCTTTCGAAGAGGGAAGATTGTTTTGAGAACGACATGGCGTATGTGAAGGGGCAAGAGCATGTCAAACGCGCGCTTGAGATCGCCGCCGCCGGCGGACATAACATGCTAATGTCTGGGCCGCCGGGATCTGGCAAAACCATGCTTGCGAGGACCATTCCATCAATACTGCCTCAAATGGATCTTGATGAATCTCTCGAGATCACGAAAATTCACAGCATTGCCGGCATGTTGAAATCCGATGAGCCTTTGATCGGTGCGCGTCCATTCCGTGCGCCGCATCACACGGCATCGGGAGTGGCGCTCGTTGGCGGCGGCACTTGGCCAAAGCCGGGAGAGATAAGCCTTGCGCACAGGGGTGTTTTGTTTCTTGATGAGTTTCCCGAGTTTCCGCGCCAGGTTTTGGAAAATTTGAGACAGCCTCTGGAAGATGGCGTTGTGACTATCTCTCGCGCGTCTGGCACGTTGACGTTTCCTGCAAAATTCATTCTCATCGCGTCGATGAATCCGTGTCCATGCGGATATGCGGGTGATCCCGAGCGCGAATGCACGTGTTCTCCCCTTCAGGTTGCCAGTTATCAAAAAAGAATATCAGGTCCGCTGATGGACCGAATTGACATGCATGTCGAAGTGCCGAAGGTTGATATTAATGAGCTTACAACGGAGAAGCTTTCCGAATCTTCGGAGATAATCCGCGAACGTGTTCAGAAGGCTCGCGATCGCCAAGTGGAAAATTTTAGAAAAACGAATTTTAAAAATGTTAAAACCAATAGTGAAATGACAGCGGAGCAAATCAGAAAATTCTGTAAAATAGACCATAAGACGTCTTTGCTTCTTAAAAAAGCCGTGACACAGATGAATCTTTCCGCGAGGAGCTATCACAGGATTTTAAAGCTTGCTCGAACGATTGCGGATCTTGCCCATGAATCGGACATAAAAATGGAATATGTTGCGGAAGCACTCCAGTACAGGGCATCTGAATGATTGGAGTATTCTTTAACGTTAAAGTGTTATTGA
>CAYMJO010000020.1:0-15068 GCA_964391305.1 uncultured Candidatus Saccharibacteria bacterium
ATTCTACGAATTAATCACTGACCGAAAAATTGCACTACAAACTTGAATCCAGCTAACTGATTGAATGGAAATTTTGATCTTTGGATTTTAAATGGTACCGCCACCGGGATTTGAACCCGGGTTTTCAGGATGAAAACCTGATGTCCTAGGCCAGGCTAGACGATGGCGGCATTGGTCAAGATATTAAGAGATGGATAATGGCAATTTTCCGGAAATTTTTCTTTTAAAAAAATCAATATATTCTTAATATAAACTCTTAATATCTTAAACGATATCCTTGTTTCAGTCAATTGTACATGTTATTCTATTTTTATGCAGAAGATTCTTGCAATTGAGACATCTTGCGATGAAACTTCGGTCGCGGTAATTCAAGGGACCGAAGTTTTGTCAAACATTGTGGCGTCACAAGCCAAGCTTCATTCGGAATACGGCGGAGTTGTGCCCGAAGTTGCGGCGAGGGCGCATATAGAAAATATTATTCCCGTCATAGATGAGGCTTTTTCCGTTGCTTTTCGAAAAAATTCTGGACACGGATGTTGGAATAATATAGATTATATCGCAGTGACGGAAGGCTTGGGGCTTTTGCCTTCGCTTTTAATGGGTGTTGCAACTGCAAAAGCTCTGGCGTTTGCGACAGGAAAACCGTTAATTCCCGTTGACCACATAACCGGTCATATTTACGCTAATTGGATTGGCAAGAAAGACGAAATAAAATTTCCAGCGCTGGCATTGGTTGTTTCAGGCGGACACACGGAGTTGCAATTAATGCGAAGCCATATGCGATTCGAGCGTATTGGAGGGACATTGGATGATGCCGCGGGCGAGGCTTTCGACAAGGTCGCGAATCTTCTAGAGCTCGGTTATCCCGGAGGTCCCGTTGTATCGAAGAAAGCAGAGGACGGAAAGCCCGATGCCTTCGATTTTCCAAGGGCTTTGATCAAAAAAGACAATTTTGATTTCAGCTTTTCTGGATTGAAAACGTCGGTGATTTATACCGTTAAAAAATTGGGAAAGCTGTCTTCTTCGGATGTGAATAATATTTGCGCATCTTTTGAACAAGCCGTTGTTGATGTCCTTGTTGAAAAAACGCTGTGTGCAATTGAAAAATTTAAAGTTAAGAGTGTTTTACTTGCTGGCGGAGTCGCGGCAAACAAAAAACTTCGAAAAACTTTGCAAGAAAATATTTCCAAAAAATTCCCACAAATTTTTTATCATCAGCCAAATGTCAAACATTGCCTTGATAACGCGGCAATGATTGGTTCCGCGGCATTTTTTAAAATAAAAATAGGTTGCAAAATTACTAGTTTGGAGAAAGTGGAAGTTAAAATTTAAGAATTAATAATGGAGAATCGTGTTTACAATTTTTTTGAAAAATTCCCAAGATGGCTTCGTGTCGTAATTATAGCTGTTGTGATTTTAATAGTTATTGTTCTTGTTCTTAAGTACGGCGGCTGGTTTGATAAAATTGCGTATTCCTATGTCGGGAGAGGAAATAAATATCTTGAAAACAGGGAATACTCGAAAGCGATGAAAGAATATGCTTTTGCAGTTGCGCTCGAAGATCTCGATGGCAAAGCGGCGTTTGAAGCACATGTGAGGCGCGGACAGATTTTTTATTCAAAAAGGAATTTTAATGAAGCTGTGAGAGAGTTTGAAGCGGCATATAAACTTTATAAGAAGAGAAAAGAAATCCAAATATTGCTTGGAAAAGCATATCTGGCGGTTGGAAGAGTAGATGATGCGGAAAAGGTTCTATCAAAAGCCCTTGAACAAGACAGCGGTGATGCTGAAATTTTGGTTAATTTGGGAAAAACGATTTTCAAAAAATTTGAAGAGCTTGAAAGGGGGGAAGATTACTTGAAAGAGGCGATAAAGATAAATGGAGAAAATCAAGAGGCATATTTTTATTTGGCGCTTATTTATTTGGACCATGACGAGAATTTGGCCCTTGAAAAAATCAGCAGAGCATTGGATCTTCCAGGCGATTTGAGCGATGAAGCGAGAAGCGTTCATGAAAGAATCATGGAAATGCAGAATGATAAGTTGAGGGGAAGAGAAGAAAAAGAAGCGCGGGCCTATGAAAGAGTTCTCATTGGCTGGACTTATGCCGGAGTTAGCGAGTATGATGCGGCATTGCGAAAGACGGCTGAAGCGCTCGAACTCGTTTCTGAATATAGAGATGCATGGATTTTGAAAGCATGGATCGAAATTGAGAAAGAAGATTTTGCGATGGCTGAAGATTCTTTGAATAAAGCCTATCGGTGCGACTCGACTCATGGGCAGACGCAGTATCTTTATGGAAGATTGCATTTTAAGATGGGAGAATTTGACAAGGCGCATGATGATTTTGAAAAAGCGTTGAATCTTGGCTATGACCATGTGAGCCTGCGCAGAGATTTCGCAAAGCTGTTTTCACGGACCGGAGACCTCAAGGAAGCGGAAAAACAGCTTTTGAAGGCGCACGCGGTGGACAGCAAAAATCTTGAAGTAGGATCAATGTTGATTTGGCTTTATGTTGAAAATTTGCATAAAACACAGGATGCCGTGAAGCTTGCGCAACAGCTGGATAAAATTCATAAGACAAGTCGTACGAGAGCGCTTCTTGCGCTTGCGTATTTTTACGAAGGCGACGAAAAAGCAGCCGAAGTGGCTGCTGGCGAAGCTCTGGAGCGTGATGCTGAAGAAGCGCTCGCGTATTACGTTGAAGGTTTGGTGGATGGTGATAGGGAAAAGTTTGAAAAAGCAGTCGATTTGGATTTTGAAGGCGAAGTTGCGAAGAGAGCTGGTGAGCTGTTCTAATTGTTTCACCTAGAGGGTGACCGTCCGCTGGATGGCAAGTTGTTTTAGCTATTGATTTCTTAAAATTCAGCGGTGACGATTAGAATAATTTATGTTACTCGATCAACTTCCTCGATACTGGTTATGCCTTCGATGGCTTTCAGTATTCCGTCCTGTGCCATTGTCATCATGCCGGCAAGAATAGCCGCCTCGAATATTTCTGCCGTCGTTGCCGCCGACATAATCAATTTTTCCATTTCTTTATCTATTACAAAAAGCTCGAAAATTCCGATTCTTCCTTTGTAGCCCGTGTTGTTGCATTTTTTGCATTCTTTCTCGGGTGTTTTATAGAGTTTTTTTATCTCTGGTAGTTTTGCGGCGGAGTTTTGGATGTTAAACATTCTATTGATTCTTTCGAGCTCTTTTTCATCGGGTGTGTATTCTTGTTTGCATTCATCACAGAGGCGTCTCACGAGACGTTGCGCTATTACGGCATTGATAGCCGGCGCAATCACGAACGGCCGAGCTCCCATGTCTATTAGACGGGGGATTACTCCCGCGGCGTCATTGGTGTGCAGAGTCGAAAATACGAGATGTCCGGTCAAGGCCGCGTTCAGCGCGGTCTCCGCTGTTTCAAGATCTCGTATCTCGCCGACCATCACAACATCAGGATCTTGTCGCAGTATAGATCGAAGTCCCGTGGCAAAATCGTAACCCTTCTCTTTCTCAACTTGAGTTTGGGAAATTCCTTCAAGCCTGTACTCAATCGGGTTTTCAAGGGTGATTATTTTGATTTCTGGCGAGTTTATTTGATTTAGAAACGCATAAAGGGTTGTAGTCTTTCCAGAGCCGGTCGGTCCAGTTGTAAGTATCATTCCGTTTGGCTTTTCGATTTCGTCTTGTATTTTTTTATGGTCTTTTGCGTTGAATCCCAAATCATCCAATTTCAGGCTCGTGGCTTCCATTCCAAGCAATCTCAAAACGGCGGTCTCTCCATAGCCAGAGGGAAGTATCGATGTCCTTACGTCTATTTTTTTCTTGCCGAGGTTAATAGTAAATCTTCCATCCTGCGGCGTGTCCGTTATGTTCAGTTTCAGCTTCGATAGCAATTTTATTCTAGAAATGATTGGCGGATGTTCTTTTCTTGAAAGGTTCGCGACATCTTGCAGGACGCCGTCAATCCGATATCTCAATTTCGTGTCATTTTCTTCGGGTTCTATGTGTATGTCGGACGCGTCTGTCTGTATTGCACCTGCGATTATTATATCCAAAACTTTCGTGATTGGCAGTTTTTTGATTTTTTCTTCAAGTTGCTGGATATTCTGGATGTCTTTTTGAAAGTGCGTAAGTTCTTCCTTTGTCAGCTCGACTTTGATCTGCTTATTTTCTCTTTTGGGAGTTACGCGAATGTAAAGTTGCAACGCTTCATCAAAACTACTTTTTGATATTAGAAAAACGTCGATTTTGTATCCCCGTTCCTCCAATTTTTTCTTTAAATTTTGAAATTCTTTTGAAGTTGTATTTACGGTCCCAATTTTCATCTCTTTATTCGTTTCACTAAGGATGATTGATCCCGTCATTTTTGCGATGTCCTTTGAAATCAGTCCCACTATTTCTGGATTGAGGGGAAAGCTTTGAAGGTTTATGTACTTCAGATCATTTTGGAGAGCCCTTTGTTCTATTGCTCGCTCTTCCATTTCTCTATTTATTTCGGGAATGGATTTTTTTAGGGGTTTTCCCATGCCTGCTTTTTTTATTGCGTCATCAATGCGTTTGGGCATATTTTTTATTGATAATGAGAAGACTTTTTTAGCCCGGTCTTTTAGATCGTGCTTTTAATGAATGTATTTTAGCAAAAAAACATGGAAAACACCAATGAGATGCCCTGAATGGGGAATCTGTTGAAATGGGAGCTTAAGAGATTGAATGAGAGAATTTTTCTTGACAGTTTTTTAAAAGAGAGTACAGTAAGAAGTATAAGATGTTTCTTATTAAATTTATTTAACAGAAAGATGTTAAAAAAGGGATTTTGTTCTAGAAAATCAGGTTTTTATGGTATCACTAGGCTATCGTCAAGAGGCCAAATTGTATTACCCAAAAATTTAAGAGATGTTTTAGGCGTGGAAGAAGGGGATGCGTTTTTTGTGATTTCTAATAAAGCTGAAAGTGGCATAATTTTATTAAAAGAGGACTCGGTCGAAAATTTTTTCGATAAATTAAGAGAAAGGGGGTGATAAAAATGGCAAACGATGTTAACTACATGCCTGCTGGACCGGCGGGGAAGCAATGCAAGGACTGTAAATTTTTTAACGCTGGAGAAGGCGATGCGGGCAAGTGTTTCGGACATGATGTTATGGCTCAGGGACATTGTGATAAATTCGATACAGCTTCCAAATAATGTGGCAGATTTTGATTTTTTAAAAAGCGCCAGTGGAGGCGCTTTTTAAAAAATATTTCTTTCTTTAACTTTGGATCTTCGATCTTAGTTCTTTTATCTTCTGCATGCCCGTATCGTCTCGATCACGTCTTTTTCAGTTTCGATCAGATTATCGCTTTCTACCTCGAAGAATGCCGTTTGTTCGTTCCCGCCTCCATTAAATAGTGCCGCGAATTTTGCCGCATTCTCATTTTTTGTCGCGTGTATGATGCCGCGAATTTTTTTTGGGGCGATTCTTGCGAGTATCAATATAACTTGTGCTTCAGGAGAGGTTGCAATAAGTTCTTCTGATATTCCCCGCAGCTCACTTGGGTTTGCATTTGCCTTTTCAAAATCCTCAAGCTCTGCAAGTGTCCATACAAGGTTGCTCTTTGGGTCATATTTTATTCTAGTGAGAAGTCGTCCCCATAACTTTAGAGTTGATAAGGTCTTTGTCCTATATAAATGTTGGATGATTTTTTGCTGGTCGGCGCCGAGCGAGATCAGTTCCGCGGCGATTTGAAAAGACTTTGGAGTTGTTTTATGGTTTTGAAAACTGTCAGTATCTGCTATAATTCCGGTGAGGATGCAAGTCGCGATATTTTCATCGACGAGATTTTCCCCAAAATCTTTTGCCAATCCAAAGATTATTTCGGCGGTTGACGTTGCCGTTAGATCGACAAGATTTACATTGCCGTAATTTTCGTTGCTCGCGTTGTGGTCGATGTTGATTATCGGTGTTTCGTAAAAAAACTCGGTGTTTTCTTCATAGAGCTTTCCCATATACTCGAGATCTGGACAGTTTAGCGCGACTATGAGATCATATTTTGGTTTTGTGTTTTGTGCCGATACGTCTTTGGGATTGAAAACTCCGTTTTTGGGTTGAATATAAATGTTTAATTTGTTATCCTCCATTTTGTAGCTGAACTCGCCGACTTTGGTGTTGGATACATCCAGAGATATTATGAAGTCTTTCGTGTTTTCGAGTGTTGAGGTGATTTTATGAAATTCGGGGAGAAATCTATAAATCAGATTTAGGGTTCCGTGCGCCACAACTCTTACTTCCCGTTCAAGTTTTTTTAAAATTAAATAAAGAGCAAGCATACTTCCCATAGAATCTCCAGAAGGCTCTTTTTTGGTGATTACAAGGGTGTTCTTACTTTTTTTGATAAGTTCTTTGATTTGTTCTTTTGGTTCCAACGCCATTGTCTTTTTGGAGGAATTGATGTGGTTCAATTTAATATACTTTACACTGGGAAATGTGTCAACCATACGATATAAGCCCCGCTGCGGCGGGAAATATCTTTAGATAATTATGTCTTTGCTTCAAGCAACCATTCTTGGGATAATTCAGGGATTGACAGAGTTCATTCCCATATCAAGCTCTGGCCATTTGGTTTTGGTGAGAGAGCTTTTTGGCTGGAAGGATACAGGTTTTGCCTTCGATGCGATTTTGCATCTTGGAACTCTTTTTGCGGTCATAGTTTATTTTTGGAAAATATGGAAGAAGATGTTTATTGCTTTTGGCTTCGTTGTTGCCGGTCTATTCCAGCCCGATCTTTTTAAAAAAGCTGGAAAAGAAGACGTAAAACTTCTTTTGTATATCATTGTTGCCACAATACCGGCGTTGATTGCTGGATATTTTTTCATGGATATTATTGAAAATGTTTTTAGAAATATTATTTGGGTTGTGGTATTTTTAATAATGACGGGTGTTCTTTTGATAGGCATTGAGCTTTTGAAGATATATTTCAAACGTCGTAGCAACAAATTTGGCGTGACCGAAAAACCTGATTCAGATGAACTCTTACATCTCGGTGTTGGCAAAGCTCTTCTGATTGGAGTTATGCAGGCGGTGGCTCTATTGCCTGGTGTGTCTCGCTCCGGCATGGCGATGGCCGGTGGAATATTTGTCGGGTTGACAAGACAGGCTGCCGCGCGGTTTTCTTTCTTAATTTCTGGGCCCGTTGTTATTGCCGCAGGCGCCCTAGGTTTGATTTATATCAAAGAGAACGGTACAAATGGCATTGGAGTTTGGGAGATTTTGATTGGCTTTACGACTTCGCTGGTTGTGGGGTATTTTACCGTAAAGTATATGCTTAAGTACTTGAACAAAAATAAGTTTTATGTTTTTTCTCTGTATCTTATTGTTCTTGGAATTGTGCTTTTTCTTCTAGAGAAAGTTTAATTTTTTTTTATGATTGTCACAACATATTCTGCCAAGAAGACAGTCGAATTTGCGAAGAATTTTGCCCGTCGTTTGCGAAATGGAAGCGTTATTTGCCTCGAGGGCGATCTTGGTGGAGGAAAGACAACTTTTGTGAAAGGTTTAGCAAAGGGGCTTGGAATTAAAGAAGATATTACAAGTCCGACTTTTGTTATTTTTAAAAAATTTAAGATTAAAGATAAAAATTTTCTATATCATTTTGATTTGTACCGATTGTCAGATCCGAAAGAAGTTTTGAATCTTGGCTTTGAAGAAATTTTGCGGGATAAAAATTCAATTGTCGTAATTGAATGGGCTGATCGAATTCGTAAAATTTTGCCAAAGGAGTCAATTGATGTAAAATTTGAATTTGTTGGTGAAAATGTGAGAAGAATTGGAATAAGCAACACTAAGCACTAAGCGCCAAGCTTGCTACTAAAGAAAGTTTAGAGCTTAGAGCTATAATATTGCCATGCCGTCGAAAAAGCAAAAACTAATGCTCGTTGATGGGAACGCTCTTATTCACAGGGCTTTTCATGCGTTGCCCGCGACCTTGAGAACGAAAAAAGGCGAAATTGTCAACGCGGTTTATGGATTTACGTCCATTTTTTTGAATGCTTTAAAAAAAATTGATCCGGATTATGTCGCTGTCACTTTTGATCTGAAAAAACCGACTTTCAGGAACGAGCTTTATGAAGATTACAAAGCGAAGAGGGTCAAGGCTCCGCAGGAGCTTTATGATCAGATTCCGCGGGTCAAGGAGGTCGTCAAAGCTTTGAACATTCCAATTTATGAAAAAGAAGGCTTTGAGGCAGATGATCTGCTCGCCGTTTTGAATGAGAAATTCAAATCTGCGATTGGCGATGCGAGGGCAGAAACTATTATAGTTTCTGGAGATCTCGATATTCTTCAGCTCGTCGATGATTCTACAAAAGTTTTTGCGCTTCATAAGGGCTTGTCCGATACCGTTATATACGATGAAGCGGCGGTTAAAAAGCGTTACGGTTTGAAGCCCGAACAGCTTATTGACTTCAAAGCGCTCGCTGGCGATTCTTCGGACAACATTCCGGGAGTTCATGGTATCGGGCAGAAAATTGCGGCGGAGCTTATTTCAGAGTTTGGAAATTTGAAAAATTTGTACGATAACATTGAAAGCGGAAAAATAAAAGACAGCGTTAGGAAAAAATTAATTTCCGGAAAAGACAATGCGATTCTCGGGAAAAAACTTGTGACCATTGTCAAGAATATTCCGGATATAGCTATTGAACTAAAAAATTGTTCAGTTCAAAATTACGATCGAGGCAAAGTTCGGGATCTTTTTTCCGAACTTCAGTTCAAAAGTCTTTTGAATAAACTTCCCCGAGCAAGCACTAAGCACCGAGCACTAAGCACCAAGCCAGGTTTTTCGGAAGTTGGAAAAAACAAAATTGAAAGAAAATGCAATATTGTTGACGACGAGAGAACGTTCAAAATGTTTCTTGGCATTTTGAAAAAGCAAAAAAGCTTTGTTTTTGATGTAGAAACAGAAACCTTGGATTCCATAACTGGCAGAGTTGTCGGTGTTTCATTTTGTTGGAAAAAAGCTGAAAGTTGGTATTTGGCAAATATAGATTTTCTGAAAAAATTAAAGCCAATTTTTCAAAGTCCGAAAATTAAGAAAATGGGACATAATTTAAAGTATGACGTAGAAGTGCTTGAAAATTGCGGCATAGATGTTAAGGGAATTTTCTTTGATACAATGATCGCATCGTATTTACTCGATCCGGGGACGCGCGCCCACAAGCTTGACCAAGTTGCCTTTGCGGAGCTTGGATACGAAATGCAGCCGATTGAAGAGTTGATTGGAAAGGGCAAAAAACAGCTTTTATTCTCCCAAGTTCCTTTTAAGAAAGCGGCGGAATATTCCTGCGAAGATTCGGAAATCACATTTAGGTTGGCCGAAATTTTGAAAAAAAAATTGGGAGACATGGCGACGGATCAGAAAAAAGAGAAACAATTTAAAGTTTATGAAAGATGGGACATAAAAGCGCTCTATGAAAAGATTGAAAATCCTCTAATAGAGGTTCTTGCCCAGATGGAGAGATACGGTGTTCTGATCGATGTGGATTTTTTGCAAAAAATGTCGAAAGAATTTGAGGAAAGAATCGATAAGATTAGAAAATCTATTTTTGAAATTGCCGAAGAAGAATTCAATATTAATTCCACCAAACAGCTTCGCAAAATCCTTTTTGAAAAGTTAAAAGTTTCAACGGAAGAAATCAAGAAGACAAAGACTGGTTTTTCTACCGCGGCAACGGAGCTTGAAAAGTTAAGAGGTAAACATGAGATCATCGATCATATTTTCGAATATCGGGAACTTACGAAACTCAAAAACACATATCTCGATGCGCTTCCGAAGCTTGTGAACAAAAAAACAGGGCGATTGCACACAAATTTTAATCAAACGGTTACGGCGACTGGACGGCTGTCTTCCTCAAATCCAAATTTGCAAAACATTCCGATTAGGACGACTGACGGCGAGCGGATAAGACGTGCTTTTGTCGCGGATCGTGGTTATAACTTGGTTTCATTCGACTATTCACAAATTGACCTTCGCGTGCTCGCGCATTTTTCAGAAGATGCGGAACTTGTGGAATCTTTTAAAAATGGCGAGGATGTTCATACAATTGTTGCCGCGGATATTTTTGATGTTGAGCCGGATCGTGTTACAAAAGAAATGCGCAGGGTTGCAAAAGTGGTTAACTTTGGTATTGTGTATGGCATGAGTTCGCACGGTCTTTCGCGGAATCTCAAGATCGAGCGTGCCAAGGCGAATCTTTATATTAAGAAATATTTCGAAAAGCATCCGCGGGTTAAAGACTATATGGAGAATATTGTTGAGTTTGCGAGGAAACATGGCTATGTCGAAACGCTTTTTGGCAGAAGGCGATATTTGCCTGAGATCGTTTCTTCTCAATTCCAAGTACGCGGTGCCGCCGAGCGTATGGCGATCAACATGCCGATTCAAGGGACTTCTTCGGATATTGTGAAACTTGCTATGGTTATGGTTTCCAAAAGTTTGAGAGATTTTGGCGATAAAGCGAGAATGCTTTTGCAGGTCCATGATGAGTTGCTCTTTGAGATAAAAAAGGACGTAATAAAAAGCGTTGTCGAACGTTGTATTGAAGGGATGGAGAATGTATGTGAGCTTGCGGTGCCGTTGAGAGTTAATGTTAAGCGAGGGCGGAATTGGGGAGATATGAAAGATGAATTTTAATGAATTTTGTCGAATTGTGAATTGAACGAATTTGGATGACTTGCAGGCGGTGATTTTCATTGTCGCCATTCGAGGTTTTTACGGACGGCATGATTGGAAAATTGCGCTTTCATGTGGACGAAATCCGTAATTCGTTAAACTTAGTCATAAATTCGTAAATTATGTTGCTATTTTTGCACGGCGAAGACACATATCGTTCTCGGCAAAAATTAAATGAAATCATAAAAAAGTTCAAAAAAAGCGATTCTTCAGGTCTGAACATCGCCGTTTTGGACATGGAGGAAAACTCCTTGGAGGATTTTATAAAGCCTGTCACCGTGATGCCTTTCATGTCGAAGAGTAGGCTTGTGATTGTGAAAAACGTTCTTGGAAACAAGGATTCTGATTTGCGTAAAAAAATTCTCGATTTGCTTCAAAACAAAAAAGTGCCGGACACGACTACGCTGGTTTTTTTTGAATACAAAAAAATTGATAAGAGGCAATCGCTTTTTAAATTTTTGAAGAAAGAAAGCAAGTCGCAAGAGTTTTATTTGCTTCCAGAATTTGAACTGAACTCTTTTGTAAAAAAAGAGGTTAAGGATCTCGGGGGAAAAATTGACAATACCGCGGTGGCGAGGTTGGTTTTGTATGTGGGCAACGATCTTTGGAAAATGTCCAACGAAGTTAGGAAATTAATTTCGTATAAATTTGCAAAGGGGAAAAACCTTGAAATCAAAGTTGAAGATATCGATCTGCTGGTGAAGTCGAAGCTTGATGAGAATATTTTTCATCTGGTTGATGCGATTGGAAGGAAGGACAGGAGGGAGAGTCTGCGCCTTCTTCACGAGAATTTTGAGCAGGGGCAGAATGAACAGTATCTGCTTGCGATGATTTCTTATCAGTTCCGAAATTTAATTCAAGTGAAGGATCTTCTCGCGCGCGGAAATGGTCAGCCGGAAATTAAGCGGAAGATGAAGATGCATCCGTTTGTCGTGCGGAAGACTTCCGCGCAGGCGGCAAAGTTTGATCTTGCGGATTTGAAGAATGCTTATGACAAGCTTTTGCGGACTGACTTTGAAATGAAGACTGGTAGGGTCGAGCAGAGGACGGCTTTGGATTTGTTGGTTGTGGAGTTATGTGGGTAGTTTTTAAAAAAATTTTTCTTTTTCTGTTTCACCTGCGGCGAGTTACTTTTTGTGATTTTGCTTCAGTCCCGCTAAGGCGGGACTTCGGCTGGCAGGCAAAAAGAGGCGAACGTGTATCCCCAGGCCAGTGGTGTTTTCTAGAATGTTTACAGTTTCTTATTCCTTTTTTTATGAAGTGCGCAAAACAAAAATCACCAAAACACTGGTGATTTTTATTTTGTAAATCTATTTTTTTGTTGTCTTTTGAGCTACTTTTTTACTCGTTCTCTTCTTTGCCCTATAAAGTCTCTTCTTGAGTCTTATTGCCTTATTCCTGTGTATTACTTTTTTCTGCGCCGCTTTATCGAGCTCTTTCGAAGCTTTCTCAAGAATCTTATCGGCTTCTTTTAATTTGTTCGCAGTAATGAGTTTTCTTGCGTCTTTGACGAGCTTTTTGATCCTGTTCTTTACTATAAGATTTCTCGCACGCCTTCGTGCGGTTTTACGGACGTATTTTTTTGCGGCTTTCTTAATTGGCATAAGGGTTTCTTAACGGGTTACAATGCACAGGTCACAGCTTCGACGTCGAAACCTGTATCCTGTCAATTATATCACTCATTCAAAATTAAATCAAGACTTTCTCTGGTTTTATTTCTTTCTTATTAGCATCAAAAGATCCAACTGCAATCAGATTTTTTTCTTTGTCAAAGAGCGCTATGTTTTTTTCTTTTGAAAAATCTTCTTCTGTCTTCATGCGCTGGCCGAGCTTCACGCGTTTGACTTGATCTTCGTCGAGATTGATGCTCGCCATGTCTTTTGCGACTGTACTTGCTGGCAGAATTTTTTCTTCGAAGTTTTTCTCGGTGATGTCATCGAGCTTCACTGAATCTTTTATGTTGAAATCTCCAACCGTGAGTCTTTGCAAATTTTCCAAATATGCTCCGCATTTCAATGCTTTGCCAATGTCGTTTGCGAAAGATCTAATATATGTTCCGGAAGAACATTTTATATTAACTCGCACAAATGGAGGACGAAATTCTATAAGCTTAACCTCGTAAATTTTCACTGGACGAGGCTTAAGTTCAAAATTTTTCCCCTCTCGTGCGAGCTTGTATGCCGGAGTTCCCTTGATTTTGAGCGCCGAGAATTTAGGGGGCATTTGCTTGATGTCGCCGGTGAACTTTTTCAAGGCTGTTTTTATGTCTTTTGCATTGACTATGCTCGCATCTTTTGATTCTTTCGTCACTTTTCCCATTCTGTCAAAAGTATCCGTTTCCCTTCCGAGCACAATGTCCGCCAGATATTCTTTGTCCGTCTTCATGACGAATTCGATGAGTTTCGTCGTCTTGCCGATTGCAATCACAAGAACGCCGGTTGCGAACGGATCGAGCGTTCCCGTGTGTCCGATCCTTCTGATTCCGGTGATTTTCTTGAGCTTTTGCGCGGCACCATGCGATGTGATGCCCGAGGGCTTGTTTAAATTTATGAAGCCGGATGGAGACATATTTTTGTTGTTAAGTTTTCCCAATCCTAATCTTATGTCACATTTTCTATTCTTAAGGATGCAGGCAAGCTGTGTACACTTTTATTCTACTTCATCTTCCTCAACTCAATAACCTTATTCCTAAGTCTTGCCGCTTTCTCGAATTCGAGATTCTTCGCGGCGAGGTCCATTTTTGCCTCTAACTCCTCTGTGATTCTCTTTATCTCGTCTTGCGGAATATTTGCGATATCTTTTTTCGATAGAATTTTATCTTTTGGAACAAGGCTGTCATCGCGGATTGCTTTTTTGATCCCTCGCGGCGTTATGCCGTGTTTTTTATTGTACACATTCTGTGTTCTCCTTCGCCTTCGGGTTTCATTGATCGCGCGCTTCATCGAGCCTGTCAAGCGATCTGCGTACATGATGACGTGTCCCGAAATATGCCTCGCCGCTCTTCCCATTGTCTGAATGAGTGAAACATCGGAGCGCAGAAATCCTTCTTTGTCCGCGTCAAGTATCACAATAAGTGAAACTTCGGGAAGATCGAGCCCCTCTCGGAGAAGATTTATTCCGACTACAACGTCATATTTTCCAAAACGTAGGTCTTTCAGGATTTCTAGGCGTTCCAATGTGTCAATTTCTGAATGCAGATAATGCACTTTTATATTCGCCTCCGCGAGATAATTTGTCAAATCCTCCGCCATGCGTTTTGTTAGAGTTGTTATGAGCATGCGCTGTTTTTTCTTAGCGCATTTTGATATTTCATTCATCAAATCGTCAATTTGATTTTTTGTCGGTTTTACTTCAACTGTTGGATCAAGTAGTCCCGTTGGACGAATCAATTGCTCGACTGGTTTTCCACCGGATTTTTTCAATTCATATTCTTTTGGCGTCGCAGAAACAAAAACACATTGATTATAATGCCTTTCAAATTCATCGAAAGTCAGCGGGCGATTATCTTTTGCGGATGGAAGCCTGAATCCATATTCGACCAAAATGCCTTTTCTGGCTTTGTCTCCCTCGTACATTCCGCCGATTTGCGGGATTGTCATGTGTGATTCATCGATGAACATTAGGAAATCCTTTGGAAAATAATCCAAGAGTACTTTCGGAGGCTCACCGGATTTTCTTCCATCAAAATATTTTGAATAATTTTCTATTCCTTTCACGCTTCCGGTTTCCTTGATCATTTCCAAGTCAAATTTTGTTCTCTGCGTAAGCCTCTGCGCTTCGAGGAGCTTTCCAGATTTTCCAAATTTTTTCACCTGCGACTTCATGTCGTTTTTTATCTGTTCCAAAATTTCTTCGATCCCTTCAGGAGGAAGAACATAATGAGTGTTTGGATAAATTTCGACTTCGGATTTTTTTTCAAAAAGTTTTCCCGTGAGGGCGTCAATTATTTCAATCTTCTCAATCTCATCTCCGAAAAAATTGATCCGCACGATATTTTCATCTTCATATCCCGGAAAAATGTCGACTACATCTCCTCTTACTCTGAAAGTTCCCCTGTGAAAATCCATGTCGTTTCTCTGATAGCTTATCTTTATTAAATTTTTTAAAAAATCGTTTCGTTTTAATTTTTGTTCAGTCTTTAATTTAATTTTTGCTTTTTCATAAAAATCCGGAGAGCCTAAACCGTAAATGCAGGAAACGCTTGCAATTATGATCACGTCGCGTCTTGAAAGGAGATTCATAGTTGCCTGATGGCGCAATCGGTCGATTTCTTCATTGACGTCCGCGTCTTTCTCTATGTAAAGATCGTTTTGCGGCAAATATGATTCCGGCTGATAATAATCGTAATAGCTCACAAAATAGCTCACCGCGTT
>CAYMJO010000021.1:0-14859 GCA_964391305.1 uncultured Candidatus Saccharibacteria bacterium
TCTCAACATGCAAACCCCCTTTAAAGTGATGCAAAGCTATTGACTAGAAAACAGCATAATATCCCAATACCTTGGAAACGTCTTCTGGACTTCACTCTCCCGAAAACAGCCAGTTTTGGTGAACGACCTCTTAAAACACATTGCCCTGTTCTTGAAAAATAAAACATGCTATAATACTTTTGTAAAAATTAACTTTTGGAAGGACTGAAAAAGCCCTTCGAAAAATTTCAAAAAAAACAGAATGTCAAAAACAACAAAGTTTCTAGTATTATCCCTTAGCGTAATAGTATTTTTTGCCTTTGTGGGAGCGGGATGCGGATTCTTCGACTGGCGAAAAAAAGCGGCAGAAAAGTCTCTGGAACAAGCTCTTGAAAAACAATCTGGAGGAAAGGTCGACATCGAGGTTGAGAGCAACACAACAACATGGGAAACTGAAGAAGGCAAAAGCGAATTTGGCACAGGAGAGATTCCCGCAAACTTTCCTTCCGATCTCCCTCTGTATCCTGGAGCCACCGCAAGTTACACATTTGTGGGTAGTGGCAATGAAGAAGGTTCTGCTTCCGCAACGCTTGAGACATCCGATAGCATGGACAAAGTTTCAAGTTGGTACAAGCAAAACATAGAAAGTAATGGATGGTCAATTACACGGACCGACCAATGGGGGGCGGACTCCGATCAATTCAGCAACTATGTGGCGGAAAAAGGCGACAAAGAACTATCCGTGGGAATAACTTCGCCCGAAGGCAAAACAATGATCACCATAACGATAAATAAAAAAAGCGACACCAACCCGGAAGACTCTGATTCTAGTTTATAAAAAAATCGGATTAAGCATACAAAAAGAACGGGGCAGACGCCCTGTTCTTTATTTATATAAAATATCAATAAAAACCGCTCTAGGATTTTTTCAAAAGACCGTACAAAAGCTCCCCAAATATTCTGTCATTTTTATATTCAACATCCTTTTTGCTGTCTGGAAGCTTCCTCGAAAGAATTTTATCTCGAGCTTCAGGCATCGAATAAATTTTGCCGCCAAAAATCAAATGGTCAAATTCAATCTTAACACCATGTTTTTTAAAAGCATCAAGATAATCGGCAACACGATAATTTGGATATTCCTCGGGACGATTGACGGCGTTGCAAATAAAAACTTTGGGAGTCTTCAGCCGATTAAAAGTCGCCAAAAAATCTCCCACAAGAAAATTCGGAAGCAATGTTGAATAAAGATCTCCTGGACCGACAACGATCAAATCCGCTTCTCTCAGAGCCTTCTTTGCCAAGAGATTAGATTTTACACCGCGAGAAGCAAGCCAGATTTTTTTAATACCCCTTTTGCCCGGATAATCACCCATATCAATCCTATCCTCGCCGTTAACACGATATCCGGAGGCACTTAGACCGACAATACTTAGAGCTTTTTTGGTAATCGGTATTATTTCGCAATTTCCAAAGGGAAAAGCTTCCGTAAATTTCCGCCACCCGCAAGCAAAATCTTTCTCCAACAAAATTAAAGCCGCGAGAATAAGATTGCCAAGCTTGTGTCCATCAAGCTGTTTGTAGCGGCTCACCAAAGATTTCGCCTCTGGATTCGTGGAAAGCTCGGAAACCGCGGTTACCATATCTCCATAAGGAAGAAGACCCAATTTGCGGCGCAGCATTCCCCCGCTGCCGCCGCTGTCCGCCGTCGAAAAAACGGCTTGCGTTCTCACAGAATATTCTGCAAGACCTTTGATAACCTTCACTGTTCCTTTTCCGCCGCCGATAACAACTACTTTTCTCATACAATTTTTAACTATAAAATGGAAATAGACACGAATTTTCAAAAGAAGCTATTCTTCTTTTTTCACCATTTCTTTCAATGCCTCTTTAGATTTCAAGCCTGTAAATCTGTCGATCTCTTCACCATTTCTGAAAAATACAATAGTGGGAATTGACTCAATTTTATACCTCGCAGCAATATCCTGCGCTTTATCAACGTTGAGCTTGCAGACTTTGACTCCTTTCTCCTCTTCGGAAAATTCTTCCAGTATAGGCGCAAATGCTTTACATGGCCCGCACCAATCCGCGAAAAAATCTACAACAACAGGCTTTTGAGATTGTAAAACTTCCCCTTCAAAATTTGAAACTTTTATATGAACTATCGGCATAATTTTATTCTTTCTAATTGCTTAATTTATACAGGATTCCCACGCTTTGATAATAAATAATACAGAAATACCAGATTTTTGGCAATGATAAATCTCGAAAAATAAATACAACAACCGAGATACTACAAAGCAAAACTATGACGCCAATTGAGGTTGGTTGTAATCATATATCTTGATTGGGAAAAACTCAATATCTTTTACTTTTCCATTTTCCAAAGTTCCTTTGAAAATTTCTCCCTTGCGGGTATCCTCCGACCACATTTGATCAAAGACGAAATTACCCAAACTATACATTATATATCCATCTTTGTACTCCTCTTTCGTTTGCGTCACATGGGGATGATGACCTATAACAAGATTCGCGCCAAAATCAATCGCTGCGTGCGCGGGTTCGACTTGAACTTTCTCGTGCGGCTCATGAACATATTCCGGTCCAAAGTGCATAGAGACAATCACGTAATCAACTTCGTCTCTAACTCTTTTGATATCACGTTCCATAATATCAATATCAAGCCACGCGACTCCCGGATCATCCGGACCAGCGGCGTACGCGTCCGGCGGAACATTTTCATAAGCGAAGAAAGCGATCTTATTCCCCTTGACTTCCATGATAACAGGCTTATGCGCTTCTTCCTTATTTTTGCCGGAGCCAACGTGCAAAATTCCCGCTTGATCCAAAAATCGGACAGAATCCGTGACGATATCATTTCCAAAATCACCCGTATGATTGTTTGCGGTGGAAACAATGTCAAAGCCCGCATATTTCACGCCCTCAAGCACCGATGGATCCGCCATGAGCACCATTCCTTCGGATGGAACTTCTCGCCTATCTGAAACCTGCGTCTCAAGATTCGCGAAAGATATATCCGCATCCGAAGTAAACTCCGCCGTGGCTTTGAAAGGATGCGTGACATCTCCACCATGGTCTTGAATCTTTTTCCAGACGTGTCTGGACAAATTCAGATCGCCAACGGCAAGCAAAGTTACCGGCTCTTTCTTTTTTTCTTCAACTTTATTTTCCTCAATTTTTTCTGTTTCCTTTTCTTTCAAGGCTCTGTCAACCATCGATCCCACATCACCTTTATCAGACTCCTTTTGAAAATTCAACCAATATATCCATACAAACGCAATGGCAATCGCGAGAATTATAATTGTAATTATTAGAAATTTTTTCATATAAAAAGTATATCACAATAAAAAATCATTTTAAACATCAACCTTTTTCTATTTTTTATCCTCTGTTTAACGTTTTTTTAAATGCTCTAAATCGCTTTCCCTAATTTTGTAAATCAGTATTGAATATCCTATCTGCGCATCGGGCTCGCGATCGAGCAGGCGAACATATGATAATTCACCCTTGCTTCTCGCAAAAAATTCGCTCATTTGATAAAAAGTCGCGCTGACCGCAAAGTAAGCTCCGACAGGCGGCAAACCGTACACGGAATGCCATTTTTCTATCTTAGCAGAAGTTATGGAGTGCGGCGGCACGCCTCCTCCAAAATAATCCAGATAAATCTTGTCAATTTTATTTTCACCAAGCCATTCACCAAGCCTGTTCAAATCCTGCCCCCAATCAAGGTTTGAATCAACCAAATATTTGTATGCGTTTGATCTCGCGCCGATGCCCTCATTGAAATAGGCGAGATAAAATGGGTATGCCGCAAAAGCTTCCGCGGCAATCCAAATCAGGAGAATAACAACAATAATTTTTCCCACGGAAAAAAACTTTTTCCCGCTCCACTCTACATGCTTTTTCAATTTTTTTAAGAAAAATACTATACCAAGAGCGGTCAGCATATAAATAAAGGGATATGTCGGAAACATCCAACGTATGCCAATATTGGTTTTGTTGAACATCCCCAAAATCCACAACATTAAAATAAAAACAATCATCGAAATAACCTCAAGTCTTCTCCACCAAAAAGATTTTAGCCTCGCAAAGTAATTCAACTTGGTCTGTGCTTGAATAACATTTGAATGCCGCACACCATTAACAATATTCTTTTGCCGAAGCATTGACTTTATTTTGAACCATAGAAAACCAAAAAAAGCCATCGTTATTAGAAGAAGCATCGCAAGCGGCGTCTTCAGTAAAAACGCAACGATATAATAGTACCACCATCCATCGTTTCTGTAATCGTTAATCAAAAAAGCCGTGTTTCTGCCGCCCACATCGTTTCCAAAAACCAAAACAAGCCCGTTCAAATAGACAGCAGCCGCCTTTCCGCCGGGCATAGTCGATACAAACTCAATCAAGCGTCTAAAACGAGAAATATCTCCGAGGTATTTTCCATGCATAACAAAGGTATCGCTAACAAGTCTTTCAAGAACATCAGAGGGGGTATTCCACGTATGATGCAGATAAAAAATGAATACACAACCATAAGCGATAACAAGAATCAGAAGTCCACCTACCAAATATATCCAAAGGCGCTTGCTTACCTGCGTTTTGAAAAATTTTGATCCGATCCAATTTTTTATTTGATCCGCACGGAAAATAATTGCAAGAACAACCAAAAAAGTGAAATAAACAATAAGAATAATCGCGGTATGCTTGGCCAACAAAGCCAACGCGAAAGTCAGAGAGGCAAACAACAGAGTTTTGTAATTCGGCGATCGTAAAAATTTTATAAAAAAATAAATTGAAATAAACATGAAAGCAGTAGCGCCAACATCGGTGGTCACGTACCGAGCATGCGCAATAAAATCCGGCGAAAAGGCAAACATCAAAACAGCAATCAGAGCCGTGCTGACGCCGAACAGTTCTTTCGACCATCGATAGATAAAAAAACCAAACAAAAAAACCAGCAACATTGGCAACAGACGCGCCAAAAGAAAAATCTGTTCGGGATTATTTCCACGTTCATAGATAAACTTCCAACCAGTTTCCCACTGTCCGTTCGGCTCATATTTCCAATTATACAAATCCGTCGGAAAATTCAATTTTTTAAAAAGCAGGGGAATGGCAGCCAAATCCTTTATCAGCGGAGGATGCTCGGGATTTAAACGATAGTCGGCAAACTTCAATTGGGCATAGCCGCCGGGAATATGAGCAATTTCATCAACCGTGCCTGAATCGGAGAGTCCTTTTCCTCCCAATATTTTCGTACCGTTAGCGCTAAAGAAAACCAATATAAACATCACCACTAACATGCATAAAACGACAATCAAAGAATGTCTTTTAAGCCAGATGGAAAAATTTTTCAATTTTGCAGAGTCCACAGTTTTTAAAATCATGTTATTTTGGGGTTATATCTTCTGTCAACCGCCCATCATTGGGAACTTGTTCCGACTTTGAGTAAATACCATATTGGGGTAAATAATAATGCAGCTGTTTAAAATTTTCCTCGTCAATAAAATTCACACGCGCGGGATCAGCCGCACGAATATGATCTATCTCCCAAGCGATATAATTTTCCTGTGATTTCAAGAAAGAAGCCGACAAAAATTCTTTTGTCCCGATAAAAAAGTATCCGTTGTAAGTAATAATCAACACGGAAATTATTACTAAAAAAATAGAGCTTATAACGTTAAATCTAAAAATATCACGAAGTTCATCGGCAAACCACACAAGTCCCTGCGCCAAGACGACCAATAGAGCTGGAACAAACGTAAGAAGATATCCCCGTTCTCCTATATGCACAAAAATATAAAAAATCGCGGATGGCAAGATCCAAAACAGCAAAATTTTCAGCCGAACATCGCCTGCGATTTTCTTCGGAAAAAACAAATATCCAGCAAAGAAAATTACCAGCGAAAAGCCCTTGATGGCATCGTCCAAAAAAAGCAATCCCTGTCTATAGTTATCAACCAAGCCTAAAAGTCCGCGACCTCCGACAGAAAATCCAGACACATAGCCGATCTGCGTGAACAAAGCTCCAAAATATTCCCGTAAACCGCCAGTCCAGAAAACCATTCCCAAAAACCAAACAAAGCAAATCGCGGCGATTAAAATCCAAACCTTCCAAAAATGATCTTTCGCAAATTTATAAGTCAAAAAAATCCAAAACGGAAGCAAAAAAAATATGAGATCTTGACGAAAGCCGCCCGCGACAGCCAACGCAATGCTGCCCAAATACAAATAATACTTTCGCGGACGGTTTTTCAAAAACCTGTATCCAAGATAAATTACCAAAACAGCGAAAAAACATTGAACGGTATAGCCGACCGCAATTTCAGAATAAGCCCAAAAAATTTTACCAAAAATCAAAAACAGTGAAGCTATTATCCCAACCCGTTCCCCGTACATTTCTTTCCCAAGAAGATAAAGAAACACTGCAGCTCCCGCCGCCGCAAGAATACTAACTCCAACCAAAGCGTCATTTACATCGCCGAAAATATAATTCAACAACTTTGCGAATAAAACATATAAAACATATCCTGGCGGATGCGGCTGATGCAAGGCTATATCATAATGTCTTGTTCCCAAAGCAACGGTGCCCGCATCCCACACAAACAAATATTTCGTGGCAAAAGGAAGCCTCGTGAAAACAGTTAAAAAAAACAAAAAAACGGCAAAAATAAAGCTAACTCTTGTCGATCTTTTTTCTAAAGATTTTCCCAAAATAAAACCCATCTGTCTCATACGACAATCTTAATTCAAAGTGGAATAGCTTCGACCTTATGTTCATCCCCCAACCCAAGATCAGAAGCATCTAAATTAGATAAAATCCTTTGAAAAAGCTCCTTATACTCATCATCGCAAGTTTCCATCGGACCGGCAATAGAATCACCGTATGAGCAGACTTCATTATCAACATTTCCTTCAAAAAGAACCGACGAGTAGCTTGAATCATTGCAATTTCCCTGTGTCGTCCAAAAAACCAATCTGCCGTCAATCAAAAACAATTCATTCTTTTTATCAGCGCAGACGGCTCCTCTCGCAAGTTTTTTGAAGCTCTCCAAATTTACCTTGACATCGCCGCCGCTTGGCGCAGACGCATTTTCAACATTCTCATTTTTTACACTCTTAAAAATACATCCCGCGCTGAAAACAATAAGCATCAACACCCCAGCAAAAATAAAAATTTTTATTTTGGGCATCATAATTTTACAATCAAAAAAAATAAGAAAATAAGACTATTATATCTCTTCCCCATCGTCACGGAGAAATAAAAGTTAAAGTACCGCTATCGGGATTCGAACCCGAGTTTTCGCCGTGAGAGGGCAATGTCCTAGTCCACTAGACGATAGCGGCATAACAAAAAACCAAAAGTTACTAAAGTCAATAATCAAAACTTTTGAGTTTGGAATTTTAAACTCTTTCCCATTTCTCATCCTGTCTCACAAGCATAGATTCCGCCTTTAACGGCTCTGCCATGATTTCTTTTACAACTTTTTCAAGCCGTATTCCCTGCGAAGCTTTCACAAGAACAACATCAAATTTGTTCAACTTCTTTTGGATAAAATCCCCGACTTTCTCATTAGTATCGAACTCATAAACATCCGCCAATCCTTCTCCTCTAGCCTCCTCGGCCATAAACTTACTTTTCTCGCCGACGGTTACTAAAATATCTACAAACTTTACCAACGCTCTGCCCACTTTTCTATGCCCATCTTCCGTATAAATCCCAAGCTCCAACATGTCTCCCATAATCGCAATCTTTCTGCCGCTAGTCTGAATCTTATCCAGATAAGAAACGGCGGCAATGGCAGAGTCAGGCGCTGAATTATACGTATCATCTATTATCAATGTCTTTTTTATACCCTCGATAAGGTTCATCCTACCATGAGGCGGTTCATAATCAAGCAACGACTTGGTAATTTGGACTAGATTGATATCCATCGCCAGTCCCGTAACTATAGCAGCCAGCACGGCATATATATGGGGAGCCCCCACTGACTTCAACCTAACTGGGACGACCGTACCTTGATATCCAACTTTAAAAACTGTCGCGAAACGATCCCTTTGAGCCATATTCAACCACCTATCGGCATCAAAACTCAAACTGCTTTCAGTGAGTATTCCGCGCACATCTGCCCCCTCTTTCAATCCATAGGTCATAACCTTCGCCTCCGTTTTATCTCTCATATCTCTGACCTTTTCATCATCAAAATTTAAAATAGCTATACCGTTATACGACAATGCTTCTATTAATTTCGCTTTCTCATCCGCAATATCCTTAACGCTTCTAAAAAATTCTAAATGCGTGGGACCAACAGAAGTTACAACGCCTATCCGAGGCGACACAAAAGACATTAAAAAATCCATATCTTTTGGACGGTCAACTCCAAGCTCAAGTACGAGAATCTTAGGATACTTTTTTTCGAATAAAATTTTTAGAATAGCCTTAAAAAAAACGCCAACCCACAACAAAAATGATCTTCCTACAGTCCCAAGCCCCAATATTGTAAGCGGAACACCAAGCTCGTTATTGTAATTCTTATCGCTTTCTCTCGTATAGAACTCTTTTTTTAAAACTGTGTATATTGCCTCCTTGGTACTGGTTTTTCCGATACTGCCTGAAACGCCGACAATAAAAGGATCATGTTTTTTAAGAAGATTTATTGACAGCGCCCTTAATATTTTTTCAACAATTTTTTTAAAAAAATCCATCATTTAAATTAAAGTTAATCCTATTTAGAAGGTGACTTTCCCATATTTTCAAACATAAACATTGCTATTTCCTTAAAAAGCGGTGCGGCAATCGTACCGCCTTCAACATAACCACCTTTCGCGTTATCTATCTTAGTTAATATGACAAAGTCAGGATTGTCAACTGGAAAACCCACAAAGGAAACTATTTTTTTGTTTGGATCGTATCCCTTGGCATCTTGGGAAGCAACCTGCGCTGTGCCGGTCTTACCCGCTATTTCGTATCCTTCTATATCCGCTGGTTTTGCAAAACCCTCTTTTACAGAACTACGCATCATGGAAGAAACGATTAGGGCCGTTTTGCTACTTATCGGCTGCCCAATAAATTCTGGCTCAATTTTTTTCGAATTGCCGTCTGAACTGCGTACTTCCTTGACAACATGCGGCTTCATCATCTTTCCATTGTTCGCAATGGCACCAACGGCAGTAACAAGTTGTATCGGAGTGACAGTAATGCCCTGCCCAAAACCGGAAGTTGCAATATCTATATCCTTCCATTCCTTGAATGGCTTGATATAATTTTCAGACTCCTTTTCAAGATCTATGCCCGTAAGTTCCCTAAGCCCAAATCTATCCAAATATTTATCTATTAAATCAACGCCTAGGGTTTGAGCAACCTGCGCAAAGGCAACGTTTATAGATTTTTCAAGAGCCTTTCTCAAAGTAACTCTGCCATAAGACTTGCTTGCAAAATTCTCAACCTTGTATCCTCCAACATGAAGCACACCGGGATCATCATATTCAGTATCCTGATTCATTAAACCCGCATCAACGCCAAAAGCCGCCTGAAGAACTTTGAAAGTCGAACCCGGCTCATAACGATCGAAAATGGCTTTATTGTTGAAAACGCTGACATCATCCACATCATTGTAATCGTTGGGATTATATGTGGGGAAATTTGCCATCGCGATTATTTCACCATTCTTTGGATTCATAACAATCACACTGCCGCTATCCGCACTGTGTTTTTCCACTGTTTTTTTTAATTCCTCCTCAACCTTGAATTGTATGGTTCGATCGATCGTAAGAACCAAATTACTCCCATCAATCGCCTCGGATAACATCTTTTTCCCAATCGGTATCCATCGTCCGCCCGCATCTTTCTCCGCAAAAAGCTCTCCACGTTTGCCAGCAAGCTCCTCCTCATAATATTTTTCCAAACCGGTCACGCCGCCAAGATTGCCATCGACATTATAGCCAACATAGCCAAGGACATGCGATCCAAGAAAGTCGTTTGGATAAAAACGAACGCTTTCCGGCTGTAGCCTTATTCCCTTCAAATTCAATTCTCTAATTCTATCGGCCTGACCTTTGTCAAGCTTATGAGCTATCGGCGCAAAAGGATCATTCTTATCATCACCAATTTTTCCAAAAATCTCCTCGGGACTCATACCGACAATATCCTTAATCTTAAAAACAACGTCACTGGCATCATCTATCTCTCTTGGTACCGCATAAACCAGATAAAGCTCTTTGTTCGACGCAAGTGTGAAATAGCCGGAAGGCGAACTCGAATCCTCAACCAAAATATCGCCGCGCTCGGGAACTAATTCTGCATACAATTCATGCTGATCCTTGGCAAGCTCGGAATATTGATCATGTGCCAAAATCTGCACGGTAAAAAGACGAAAAATTATAAAAGCGGAAATAATCAATACGATAAAAACAATTATATTTATTCGTTCGAATTCTTTCTCTTTTTTTACTCTTTTTCTAACCATAACAAAAAACATGTAATGCACGAAACGCCCGAGATCTTTGAAATCGCGATCTCTTCGCCAGTCCGACTGCGACGGCATTCCGGACATCTCGCACATATCTTATAAAATACGGGCATAGTAAATTATACCCGCATTTCAAAAAATTGTCATACCTGTGAAAAATGATCAACGAGATGCAATTGTGCCATCTTTAGCAACAAATTTCACATCTACCATGGGAAGCATGGTATCCTGTCCTATACTTTCTTTGATCCCATTAAGTGATTGGGCCTCATTGATCTCAAGCTCAAGATTGCCCCTTTCTTTTTTCAATTGCTCTATTTCACTTTCGAGATTTGAAATGGAGTATCCCTTCGTAGCGACAAAAATGACCTGAAAGAGATAAAGAAGACAAACCATAGCAATCAAGAAAAGAGTTATGTAACTCAAGGTTACCGGACCAGCCTTGATCTTATTTTTTATTGTCCTTTTTTGACGCCCTGCGCGCATATTGCTATTAAATTGCGTCAGGGTTAAATATCTAGCCATGATATTAATCAGTTGCCAGTTGTTAGAATTAACAATTGGTATCTTTATTTTTATTTTTAAAAACCTTTAAATCAAATTTTTTCAACACATCGCAATTTTGCACTTCTCGACCTTGGATTTTTCACAATCTCATCAGGTGCGGGAACAACCGGCTTCCTCGTAATAATCCGAACTCTTGATCTATGGTTGCATCTGCAAATAGGAAGAACATCCGGACAAATGCAATTTTTTTTCTCAAGCTTAAAAAAATCTTTTACTATTCTATCCTCAATGGAATGAAACGAAATCACGACCATCCTGCCTCCCCTATCCAGCAAAGTCAGTGCCTTGGGCAAAACTTTCTTCAGCTCATTCAATTCGTCATTCACGGCTATACGCAGCGCCTGAAAAACTTTGGTAGCAGGATGAATTTTTCCCGCATGAAACCCTCTTGGAACAACCTCACAAACCAAATCCGCCAGCTCATTCGTTGTCTCTACGTTTTGTTTCTCCCTTCTTTCCACAATAGCCCGCGCTATTTTCTTTGAAAAAGATTCTTCTCCATATTCTCTAAATATTTTTTCCAAATCCACTTTTGAGGAAGAATTGACAATATCCGCGGCGGTAAGTCCGCCGCTCTGATCCATCCGCATATCCAAGTATTCAGCTTTTTTGAAACTGAATCCTCTCCCAGTTTCTCCCAATTGCATACTAGACATACCTATATCAAGCAAAATTCCCGAAATTTTTTTAAAATTATTTTTCAAAACTAACTCGTCCAAATCTCCAAACCTGCCATGTATCAAAATCGTCCTGTTCTCAAATTTTTTCAAATTCACTCTGGAAAGCTCCAAAGCCTTTTCATCTCTGTCTATACCGAGAAGTTTTCCCTCGGGAGAAATCGCCTCCAACATCATAATGGCATGTCCTCCCGAACCGACAGTGCAATCTATAACATTATCATTTGAAGATAACTTCAGATATTTTAACGCCTCGTTTGAAAGTACGGAAATATGCATATAAATGTTCTAAATGTTCTAGTTGTTCTACCTGTTACTTTGTTAAAAAATCAATCAGAACATATATTACACACCGAGTTCGCCCATTTTTTCAGCGATGGATCCACTTTCTCTTTCAGTACTTTTTTTGTAGGATTGCCACTTCCGCATATCCCAAATTTCGAGCCTGCTATAAAGCCCGGCAATCACGACTTGTTTTCCGATTCCCGCAAATTCTCGAAGATATTCCGGTAAAATTATTCTCCCCTGCGAATCCAGCGAAACATCCATGGCACCTGCGAGCATAAGCCTCGCAAAAGCCCGAGAATTTTTCTGGCTGATGGGCAATGTCGAAAGTTTTTCCGCAAGCTTACCCCATTCATTTTTTGTATAAACAAAAAGACAGTTATCAAGACCACGGGTCACAACCGCTCCACGCAAAAGTTCTTTCTTAAACTTAGCGGGAATCGCAAGTCTGCCTTTATGATCTATCGAATGTGAATATTCACCAATAAACAAAGATGTTCGTTAAGTTAATTAAATTATTAAATTCTATATAAATCGATCGAAGAGAGACCCCAACCCTACTGAAGTCTTAATCAATCTGAACGACTTCGCCAACTCATTTAGATGTTTTCCACAAAAAGGGCTATTTATCCCCACATTTATCCACTTTTTACCTATCTATTACATTATACACCACTTTTAAAACTGGTTCAACCACAAAAAAACACCTTTACTTTAGGCTTAATTAAGACAAAAAAATGCCTTGTGGTGAATTTTTTACAAAAACTGTATAAAAGTTGTGGACAAAAAAAGAGTCTTCTGGCGGCTCCTCTGAAAAAGAAGCTGAAAAGGAATTAAGGGCCTATTCCTTTTCACTCCAAATTTTCCAAAGAAGCCAACAGCAGAACTCTTTTATATCAACGACAAATTTCAAACGACAAAGGTTCGACATCCGATATTGTAAAAATCAATACTTTCTTATCAAACCAACCACTCTCCCCTGAATTTTTAGATCCTCCCGGACTATGATCGGCTCCATCGAAGAATTTGCAGGTTCAAGACGCACATGATCTTTTTCTTTGTAAAATTTCTTCAACGTCGCATAGCGGTTTTCCAAAAGAGCTACAATAGTATCACCATTATTGGCAACTTCGTGTTTCTCACAAATAACATAGTCCCCGTCAAAAATGCCATCCTCTATCATCGAATCCCCTTTGACCTGCAAGGCAAAACATTTTTCTCCACGAACCAAATCGGGAGGAACCGTAATCTTCTCATTTCCCTCGATCGCCTCAATAGGCTCGCCCGCGGCGATAAGCCCAGCGAGCGGAAGCTCCAACGTGTGATCTCTAAACATAAAATGGCCGTCCAAAATTTCGATAGAGCGCGCAGAGCCCTCGGAAATACTGATGTAGCCTTTGTCCTCGAGCGATTTTATATGATCATGCACCGTCGCGACCGAAGACAATCCAAAGTGTTCAGCTATCTCTCTGTAGCTCGGAGCAAATCCAGCCGATTTCATGAATTCTTCGATATAATCGAAGATCTGACGTTGTTTTTTTGTAAGTGTTCTCATGTAATTTTAATTCAACATTTTATATCTTAATAAGTTTTTTCAGCCATGGAATGTTTTCCATCTCATGCCGCCACCAAAGATCTTCCCAAAGATAATGCACGGCAAGCATACTCCATTTCCCAAAACGATGCTTGACATCTTTTAAAATTTTTCCAATAGAAACCTTGGATCTGTTGTAGAGAATCTTCGAATAAATCTTTTGTTCCCAAGGGGAAATATAATCAAGTGCATCATAAAAATGGAAGATTTCAAATAAAAGATACCAAAGAGACGCGGGACCAATGCCATAAAGCTCCTCAAGTCTTTCCTTCAGTGTTTCTTTGTTTAGTTTCCTCAAGTCACGTTCAATAAAATTACCTTTGGCAAAATCTTCTGAAATAGCCTTGAAAAACTTTGCGCGATAACCAATTTCCAACTTTCTAAGTTCGTCTTCACGAACGTTCGCGATATCTTTAGGCCTCCAAACCGCGTACATTTCCCTTTTATCAAATTTCAATCTTGTGCCATATCTTTTCAACATTGCCTCAAACATGCGAGCACTCCGTCCGATGGTTGCATTTTGAAGAATGATGAAAATCATCAATGATTCGTATAAATCCCCGCTCGACCTTATTCGCATGCCACGAAATTTCTTAAGAGTTCTTTTCAAAACCCTGTCATCCTGAAATTCTTTATAAAAGCTTTTTAAATCTCTATCCAATTCAAACCGCCAATTCAACTCTTCAAGAATTCTTTTTTTATTTTTCGAACCCAATTGACTTTCTGAAAAAATAGTAAGCTTGATCTCTGGTCTTGCAACCGTACCATTAGATTCAAGCTTTATGCCGTACAATTCCTCATCGACACAAAAAGGCATCCAGATTCTTCCTTTTTCGTAATGTTCATAACGCTCTTTGGGCAATGAAAACCATCCTGGCTTGTGCATCGTAGCATCAAAATTAAATGGCGGAACAGGCTTTATATACAAAGTCATACTTTTGCGTAAAATCATTTTTTTATTGTTAATTTTAATAAAAAGCTAAAAGTTGCAATCACTCAAAATTCTCAAATTTCAATTTTCCTAGGTCCGAGCTCTTCTTTCCACCGATGAATCAACTCAATCCGCCCAATAGGTCTTAACTCTCAATTCAAAATCCCCAATACCCTTTTCCTCATAGTGCGCCTGCTCCAAGAAAAATTTTATTTCCTGAAGTTTTTTTATATAAGTCTGGATACGATCTAGATCTTTTTTTCTTCTGACCGTCATATTTATTAAAGGGTCTTGCCCAGGAAATTTTAATCCCTTAAGGCAATTTTAGTTAGTAATTTG
>CAYMJO010000022.1:0-14717 GCA_964391305.1 uncultured Candidatus Saccharibacteria bacterium
TACCAAAAAACTTTTCGATCGTCCTCGGCGACAGTCCCATGAGTAGATCCCTATACAATTTTATTTTTTCTTGATCTTTGGTCTTACCCCAAAAATCAAACCTCAAGAAAAACAACAATGTGATCACGAACGTTATAACCACAACGGAAGGAGACAAAAACATTCCTAGAAATAAAAAACTCCCTACGATCATAACGAACGGATACACTATATACAATAGTGTACGGACAACACTGCCTTCATCTGCCTCTAGATATTCCACAATTGAAAACACCAGTGCCGTTATACATACGAGAATAACGGCAATAGCCATTGGAAATTTTCCCGAGTATCCAAGGTCACTTTCGTATCCGATATAAGATGAACAAAGCAAAAAGCTTACAACTAACATCCCAATCAAATAACCCTTAAAAATGCTCAACTTCGAACACAGACTTTGGTTATCCATCTTCCCTCTCCTTTATTTTTCAGGTTTTAAGTTATTGCCCTCCAAATTCCCAACTTAATGATTTATCATATTCTCACGATTTATGCAAGTCAAATAAGAAGACTTCAAAATGCGTCAGCATTTTGCCTTTTTACTATGGCTCATCGTTATATCCCTGACGTTAGCCAAAATGCACGGCGCACTTTTTTACTTTTTTAACTTTTGTTTAGAGGGCTTTTTAAATTGGTGGACTCTAGGGGATTTGAACCCCTGACCTCCCCGATGCCATCGGGACGCTCTGCCAGCTGAGCTAAGAGCCCATGCATAACATGACAAACGTCAAACTTGACCATCGACATCCTCACGACGAAAGCAGAAACCAAGTGGGCGCAGCAGGATTCGAACCCGCGACCTCACGCGTGTGAAGCGTGCGCTCTAAACCAACTGAGCTATACGCCCCAACAAAACAACCGATTTGATGAATCGATTTTAGCACAATAAAATATTCTTTAGCAATCCAAACCTCTCTAAATCACAACGTCAAAAAAAACACGACAGCCCCAATAATAACCACGCCCAGAACTGCAATCATTATTATTTCTGATTTTTCCATGGTTTGTTTCAGAATTCCGTAAAAAATGTTACAATTCTTACTGTTAATTTTAACACACTTAAGCCACAAAGAAAAACCTTGTTTTGTGAGTGTTTTTGTATTATAATAAAAATTCAATGGATTTCCCCTTTACGCCTTTAATTGTAAAGACGGGCCGTTAGCTCAGACGGTAGAGCAGCTCCCTTTTAAGGAGAAGGTCACAGGTTCAATTCCTGTACGGCCCACCATTGGAGGGTTTATGTACACAGTTTATGTTTTAAAAAGTTTAAAGACAGGAAAAAGATATATAGGATATACTAGAAACCTTACTAGAAGATTTTGGGAACATAATCATTCTAAAAAGGGATTCAATTACAGACATAAACCTTTTAAGATAATTTACAGAACATTTTTTGAAAGCAAACTCAAAGCAATAGAATTTGAAAGGTATCTGAAAAAATTAAAGGGCGGAAACCAATATGGCCCACTCCGCCTTTGACCCTCACTACGCTCGGGACTACGACGGACAAGTTTAATACTAAATTAATTACTAAATATATCCATGAATTCATTCAGTAAAAACTTAAAACTCCCCATTGGGGAGTTTTTTAAAAAGAGAGGCAGAGGCGGTTTTTAAATTTTAAAAAATTAATCCTCATGCTTCACAAATAACAAACAGATCAGCGGCAAAATAAGCCATGCGGCAAGGCCGGCATTGGACAAAAACATTTTTTGCATCCATGGACTCAAAGTCGAAACTATTTCCGGCGGCATGAAGGAAAGCAAAATCGCAATCAACATACCAGCGCCAAACACCGAGAAAATCAGCCGCTCAATGATATTTCCAGGAAGGTCCACTTTGATAACCGAATGAAAAGAAAAACGAGATATCAGCATCAATATAAGTATGCTAAGACCGACAAACGAGCCCAGCTTCACAACAAGCATGCCGGGCACATTCACCTCCGGCCCATCCGGCTTAAAATAGATTATGGTATTCACAATTGCCAGCGCGACATAAACAGAAATAATGCCTTTCGCGGTCCTTCCAAGTCCAGAACCAAGATAAAAAAATATAATCAATATAAAAAGCACGACAAGCGCGCTGTTCCAGCTTGCCTGATTTTGCGCTAAAAACTGCGTCAAACCATCCCAGTTTAAATTTGAAAGACTAAAACTAGTTAAATTCATTTTTATTTCTCAATCTAGACTAATCAACTAGCTTCTATTATAACATAAATAACAACGTATATAAAACTATCCAAATGGCGATAAATTAGACCGTTTCACTCACGATATAATCACAAATCTACACTAATTACCTTTCAAAATACACGAGTTCTCATCTATAAAAAATGGATATGATTCGTGAAAATACGCAAAAACTACAAAAGCTCTGCCAAATCTTTGAAAATCTTTTTAACTTTCCAAGACAGACGCTTAGGAGTAACAACGATAATATTTGCGATATGATTTCCCCTTTTTCTGCCATTCAAATAGGGGACTCCCCTGTCTTTGATTTTCAACTCCGCGCCCGTCTGAACGCCAGCCGGAATCTTCAAGTATCCCAACCCATCAATAGTTTCAACTTGTATCTCCGCGCCAAGCGCCGCTTGAGCAAAATTTATAGGGACTTTCGAATATATATCATAACCCCGCCGCTTAAATTTTTTGTGGGGCTTTATGTGGATATTCAAATACAAATCTCCACTTTCTCCTCCCTTACTTCCCGCTTCTCCCCGCTCATGAACTTTGATCATCTGCCCATCATCAATACCCGCTGGAATTTTTACCCTCAACTCATCATAATCTTTCACTCTGCCATCTCCGCCACACTTCTTACAGGGAGCCTTTGCAATTTTGCCTTCGCCTCTGCAATCGGGACATATTGTAACCTGTTGAAAAACTCCCAAAACAGTTTGCCTCGAAACAGTAATTTGCCCAGAACCATTACACTTTGAACACGAAGTAATTTTCGTTCCGGGCTCCGCTCCATTTCCATTGCAAGCGGAACATTTCATAACTCTATAAATTTTCAAAGATTTAGTAGTCGCTTTAACCGCATCTTCAAAATCAATCTGTAAATCCATCTGAATATCATCGCCTCTCGCTGGTCCCCTTTGCCTCTTTCTTCCAAAAACATCGCCGAATATGTCTCCCAGATTTCCAAAATCAAAATCCCTTGATTGATCCTGAAAGCCGCTGAAATCAAATCCTTGGAAACCTCCAAATCCTTGCCCGGCACCGCCGGACCCCGTCTGGTCAAAAGTGGAGCCAAACTGGTCATATTGGGACCTTTTTCGTTTATCAGAAAGAACCTGGTAAGCCTCGTTTACCTCTTTGAACTTCTCCTCGTTCCCCGCTTTTTTGTCAGGATGATACCTGTGAGCAAGTTTTCTGAAAGCGCTTTTAATCTCGCCATCAGAAGCATCACGGGAAATACCCAATATTTCATAATAATCTTTAGGCATGAATTAAAAAATCAAAAATAAAACTCAAAATGCGAATATCTAAACTCGAAACAAATATTCCGGTATCCGGACCTAGAATTTAAACATTGTTTCAAATTTTAAGATTCGAGTTTCGAACTCCAACTACGTACAGAAATATTCTATTATTTATCGCAATGATTCCTGCGGTCTCTCCATGAGCTTCATTTCAACTTGTTTCTCCTCCCCATCGTGCCAGATCTTTAACCTGATCACATCATCAACCTTGAAACTCTGAACATAGCTTGATAAATCGTTATCACTGTTAATCTTGGATCCGTTGACTTCCAAAATGATATCGTTCTCCTCAATTCCGGCTATGTCGGCAGGACTTCCGGGCGCAACGGCAAGGTCTGTTACGTTCTCTCCTCGGACAACCAAGGCACCGTAACTGTAAGAAAAATCATTTTTTTTCGCAATTTCTTCATCCAACAAAACATACCGAACACCAAGATACGGTTTCTTAATCTTGCCCGTTTCCCTCACACTGTTAAGCTCATCTTTGATTTCATCTACCGGAAGCGCAAATCCAACAAGCTGTCCTGAGAAATCCACCGCCGTGTTTATGCCGACAACTTGGCCAGAAAGACTTATCAAGGGTCCTCCCGAATTTCCCTGATTAATCGCCGCATCGGTCTGAATAATGTTCTGCAATTTTTCACTAGAACGCCCCGACGAATCGCCAGCGGTGATATCCCTGCCAAGACCGCTTACAATTCCCTTCGTCACAGAGTTTTGGTACTGTCCAAGAGAATTACCAATTGCAATCACCGTTTGACCTACTTTGAGAGTGTCGGAATCTCCAAGTTCGACTGTGGGAAAATTCTCTCCATCAACCTTCAGGACCGCGAAATCCTCAACGGGATCTCTCGCAAGAACTCGCGCTTCGTATTTATCTCCAGACTGAGTTATTACTGTATAATCGGCATCCTTATCTTGCACAACATGCTTATTGGTAATTATCATACCATCGGAACTTGCAAAAAATCCCGTACCGCCGCCAATCTCCTGTTTGCCATCTCCATTTTCAGCCGGCGGAGTAATTTTGAAAAAAGGAGAGAAAAAATTATCGTCGTAAAACTGCCCATACATTTTACTCAAATCTTTTGTGATTACAACACTAACAACGGCCGGGCGAACTTTTTCAACGGCATCGGTAGTTGCGGACTCTTCTTCTGTTCTTTCAATAGTTGTAGTTACACCCGAAATTTCTCCCTTGATCTTATTTTTGTCAAAAAAATCCTTGATTTTGCCGCCCGTGAAATAGCCCGTGATGGAACTTACGACAAAGCTTACGACAACTGTAAAAACCAGGATGGATCCCCATGGAATTTTAGAATTGGATTTGTTTTGAAAATCCGATTGATTTTGTAAATCAGACGTGTTAATCGTTTTCATATACTTTTTTATAAAAATTATTTTTATCAATTGACAAGTCGCCGTTTTTTTACCCTAGACTTAAAGAACGAAGCCTCCAATTTCCTCATTATCTTAGTCCCTTAATAACAGCCAACGGCTTCATCATCGCAACTTTCTTGGCAATCCCCGCTTCAACCAACGTCTCGACAACCTCGTATATATCCTTATAAGCGCCGGGGGCTTCATCCGCAATTTGCCGATATTGACGAGTGTTGTACAAAACATCTCCCACACTTCTTTCAAACTGCTCTTTTGTTATAGTTTTTCCTGCTTTTTTGCGAGACATTATTCTGCCAGCGCCGTGATTTACCGAGTAATAAGTTTCCCTCGCGCGTTCCGTGCCAACAAGAACAAACGACGCACGGCCCATGTCGCCCGGCACAATCGCAGGCTGGCCAACACTCATATATTTCTTAAGATTATTAGGATGTCCAGCGGGCAAAGCTCTCGTTGCTCCTTTGCGGTGAACAAGAACAGTCTTACCCTGTCCATATGGCTCAAACTTAGCTATATTGTGCGCAACATCGTAAACAAGATCCATGCCAAGCTTTTGCCATCCAAGCCCGAAAACTTCTTCAAACGCATCCCTAACATCGCTCATAATAAGCTGTCTGTTGCAGAAAGCAAAATTTACAGCACATGCCATCGCGGCAAGATAATCCTTACCCTCATTCGAATCAATCGGCGCTGCCGCGAGTCCGATGCGAGGAACTTTTATACCAAATTTTCTTGCCGCTTTGTCCAAAATTCTGACATAATCGCCCGCTATCTGGTGTCCAAAGCCGCGCGAGCCGCAATGTATCATCACCGATAAATTATTCTCAAAAATTCCAAACCTATCGGCAAGTTTTTTATCAAAAATCTTGTCAACCCTCTGTATTTCTATAAAATGGTTTCCCGCTCCAAGCGTTGCAAGTTGATGCTTCCCGCGTTTGACAGCCAAATCTGAAACCTTTGCGAGATCGGCATTTTCGAGACAACCTCTCTCTTCCGTTGAATCTATATCCTCTTTCACGCCGCAACCTTTGGCAACCGCGGCAACTGACCCCCTATGCACAGCATCTTCAAAATCAACATCAAATTCATGCAAAGCTTCCCCGCCTGTGCCTGTTGAAACTCGCCGTTCGATCGCTTGCATGAAATTCCGAAGCTTTGATTTGTCCATTTTGCCATCACAAGGAATATCCGTACGAAGCATTCTGACGCCGCAATTTATGTCATAGCCGACAGCTCCCGCGGAAACCATACCAACTTCATCAAAGCCCTCCGCTTTCATCGCCATAACTCCGCCAATTGGCAGTCCATATCCCTGATGAATGTCTGGCATGCCAATCAATGGACTTACAACGCCCTTAAGCGTCGCGGACTCGACAAGCTGATCTAGTCCTTTGTCATCATCGATATACTTTTTCAACCTGTCATTCGCATATACAATTACACTCGCCTCCATATTGCCAGATTTGGCAATTTTGTATTTGGATGGAGAAATTTTTTTAAGGCTTTGCATATCTTTGTTTTTTAAAACCGAATTTATAGCAAGTCCCGCCGCGGCGGGATAATTATTTTTTTGGCTGATACGTAACAACTTAATATGAGTTCACCCTTTTATCGTACGACGGTGTAATTTGGACCTGAATATTTTACTTCTCGCTCCATTTCCCGCATCGATCTCCCCAGCGAGCTATGACATTACCATCTTCACGAAATTCAACAACTTCGCATTTATTCGCACAATCTTTGCATTGAAATGCGGTTGTCTTAAAATCTATATTCGTAATATCAAAGCCTTTGAACTTTGCTTTTTTAGGAGCCGACTTCTTTACGAGAAGTGCCGCACCATAAGCTCCCATCACATCAAAATTTTTCGGAACGATGATTTTTTCTCCGAGAGCTTTTTCAAACTCGGCTCTGATGCCTTTGTTCGCCGCGACTCCGCCCTGAAAGACAATCGAAGGCTTTACGTCTTTGCCTTTTCCGACATTATTCAAATAATTTCGCACAAGTGCCTCGCAAAGACCACGAATAATATCTTCTATCGAAGCGCCCGTTTGTTGTTTATGAATCATGTCGGATTCGGCAAAAACAGTGCAACGACCAGCAATACTTACGTCTGTATTTGACTCCAACGCGAGATCGCCGAAATCTTCAATCTTAATGCCAAGCCTCCCGCACTGCTGATCGAGAAAAGAACCTGTGCCCGCGGCACAAACCGTATTCATCGCAAAATCGGTAACAACTCCATCTCGAAGAATAATAATCTTTGAATCTTGTCCGCCGATCTCGAGAACAGTTTGCACATCTGGAACTTCATGAGCAGCACCAATGGCATGCGCGGTGATTTCGTTTTTCACGACATCCGCGCCGACAAGAACACCTGCGAGATTTCTGCCGCTTCCCGTCGCACCAACTCCCAAGACTCTGCAACCGCTAACTTCTTCCTTAATATTCAAAAACGCCTGCTTTATCGCCGCGATTGGCTTTCCATGTGTACGGACATAAGTCTTGGCTATTAAATTTTCATCTTCGTCAATAGCAACAACATTACAGCTGACGGAGCCGACATCTACGCCCAGATAAATATCTTTCATAAAAATTAAAACTTTCTAAATTAATTTGATCTATTCAAAAAACTTCCACTAACCATTACAAAACGCCGACATTGGATGGCAAATTTCAAACTGGAATAACAAAATCTAAACATTAAACCTTTTACACTTAAATTTCCAAGCTTAAGAATTGGCATTTGAATTTTTCCTGTTAATCAGATCTACAAAAGCCTCAAGCCTTGTTTTATACCCTTCATCAGATGAATGCGTATCCCGCATATAATGCATAATCGGTATTTTATAATCTTTTGCGACCTTCGCCAAGATAGGCTTCATCATTATGTCCGGCATGCATCCAAAAGTCTGAAAATGTATAATGCCATTCGCGCCTTCCTCACATGCGAGAATGGCCTCGCCAATGCCGATATCGATATATGACGCGGGAAGCGAACGAATATATTTTCTGGCTTTTTTCTGCAAATAAGAAAATCTTTCTTTCTTCGGAAGTGGAAATTTGTTTCCTCCTCTAAAAATTCTATGAAAAGGTTGCGATTGTTTCGCATGCACTCCGAGCTTCGCGAGTTTTCTTATCGTATCAAAATGCATAAAAGGCTCATGAATCTTAAACACATCGCCGATCACAGCAACTTCTAAAATTTTCCTATTTTCATCTAATCCGATTTTTTTCGCCTCATCAATCGATTGTTTCAAAACCATCTTTATATCTCTTCCAATTTTCGCTTGTTTGAACTTATCCATAGAAGCATCAAGCCATTCATCCACGCTTTCTTCTTTTCTCTCCCTCGGACGCATGAAATTTGCAAGATCATCAACCTTATCCGTAGCATCAAGCATCTTTGTAAAAAGCAAAATGGCCTTCAGCATTTTTAAAAAAGAGGGATTCGCGGTCGCAGACTTCAATTGCTCAAAAGATTTTTTCGCGCCGTATCCTCCCCAAGTAACCAATTTAAAATTCAATCCTTCATCTTTTAAAATTTTCTCTATTCCCTTGCGAAGATCATCATACCTGCACGCACGCATATTTCTCGCGCCGTAAATAAAAGCGCCATCAATCCCGTGCTTCGCCGCCTCGCGAAACATTGCCAAGTAAAATTTGAACGGCACGCAACTGTACTCTGGCGATCTCTTATTGCCGTATTTTATCATATCCTCCGTAAATTCAGGAGGCTCTATAAACTCGGCTCCAAGATATTCGAGCATGATTTTGAAAGCGATGTGATTGTGTAGTGCTGGATAGGATGTATATAACATAAAAAATCAAAATTTAAAATTTACAGCATATCAAAAAACGCCTCAAGCCTCGTTTGAAACAGCGCCTCATTCGTCGATTCATCCATCGAAAGCACTATGACGGGCTTTTTCCTCCGAAGATTTTTTACAAAAATTTCCTCGACCAAAAAGTCAGGACCGCAATTAAAAGGTATCAAATAAATTATTCCAACAACATCTTCCCTCTTTGAAAAATGATTCATCGCGCCGATTTCTCTATTTGTAAGATGCCAATGCGATCTTTTATTTTCGCCAAGCTCTTCAAGTTCACCTTTGACAACTTCAGAAGGGACCATTTCCGGCGTCTCGACACCAAGATTATGATTGGAAATTTTCTTCATCAAATCCAAATTGCAGTAATCTTCATAAATAGTGTATGGCCTTCCGACAACCCCGATGATCTTTTTCCCCAAAGGGGTATTTTTTTCATCATCGATAATGTCCGTCGGCAAAATTTTGCTTCTTGAAACTTTTACTTCAAAATCTTTCTGCGATTTCAATGCTTTGTCAACAATTTTTTCAGCTTGCGCGCCGCTCACTTTTTGCTTCGCAAATTTTATCCACGGCTCTTTCTCGATTTCCCCCTCGTAAAAACTCATCACTGGCGAGAGTAATTTAGTTTCAGGCAACTCCGCTCTCAAAACATCCGGCATGCCGACAAAGTAAGGACAGAAATATTTTGACGTGCCGCGAGATCTATCCCCGAAGAACACTTCGTCCATTTGCGGAACGAGAATCCTGTTATTCGGAAATTTCTCTTTCAGATACAGAACATGCGCGTGAAAAATCTTCACAGGAAGGCACATTTCATTGTCGGCAAGTCTCAAACCTTTATCCAAAATATCTTTTGTAGTTTTCGGCGACTCCGCAACTTCAAAACCAAGCCTTTCGTAAAAAGCCTTCCAGAATGGTCTATATAGATAGTAAAACCCCGCACGGGGGATTGAGATGGTCATGAAAAAATTTTTAAACTTTCTTATCCTACCCTATATATATTTAACTTACCATCTCCGATATCTTCACTATATATTTTCCCCAGATCACCAACACCAGACTCTAGATAACTCATCCCACTGACATCTGGCAACGCAAGTCCATAATTATTAATACGATCATTTAGATTATTTATTTCCCCCTTTTTCTGATTTAACTCCTTTCTTAATTCTTGTATCTTCTGCCTATCAACTTGTTTACTCATAGGTGAATTTTTAACTTGTTCTTCTAATAAAACTCTTTCCTTCTCTTTAATATCTTTAGTCAAAGCATCTTTAGAATAATCACCCAGCTGAGGCAATATATCGCTCCAATCTCTCATAGCATTTAAAACATAATCTTTAATATAATAAACTCTTCCTTGAACACCTTGATATTTTTCTTTAGCCAGCTGATAAATGAAATTCTTTTTAGATAAAGGGACATCACGGCTCTGCTGTTCCACCAAGTATTCAAGTTTAGATAATTGAGTGTAAATTGACGACAACGTTCTAGAAGAACTCAATCCCTTTGCTTCTAGTTTCTCATTCCCAAAAATCACATCATAACGATGCCCCACATACATTGAACATAAAGACACACAAGCAACTATCACAACACGCCAAACAATATTCTCTATTACAAAGCTCGTTCCCGTTAAAATTGCAATGACCCCTACAAGCATAATTAACGTAAACCACTTTCTTTTATCTCCTATCTTTTCTTTTTTCTTTTTTCCATTTGTGTAACACATTATAGATATTTATAAAATTGACTTCCAATTCCTCGGATTATTTTTTATATATTGGCGGATTTTATAAAATTCATCTTTGGCACGAATGATGCGGTCGTGGAAGGAGCGTTGCCAGCTGAAATCATAATCTCCAAATTTTTCACGCACTATTCTGGTAACCATAGATTTAAACGCTCCGACGACCTTTGATAACAATCCATAATTTCGTCCCGTCGTTGTAGGGACAGGACACCGGCCTGTCCCTACAACGTTGCGGACTTTACCATTTTTCGTCCCCGCAACATTTAGGACAGAACGCTGCCTCGTACCTACAACGTTTTCCGACGATCGGATAGGATAATGTTTTGTCTTCATAACACTGCGAATAGAATTATGTTTCATCCCCGGAATTTTTCCAAACGATTGAATAGAATGATGTTTCGTCTCCATAACACTGTAATCTGTATTACGTACCGCCTCTGCGACGTCCGGGACAGGACAGTGTCCTGTCCCTACACCCTTTATACTATCACGTATAATAACAATCCCATGCAAATGATCCGGCATCACGATCCATTTATCAATACCAACATTTTCATAATGTTTAGGAATCTCTCGCCAAAATTGATTTGCAACAAATCCATATTTGTTCAAAATCATTTTTTCATCAACAACATTCCCAAACCATTCCTCTCCACCCTTCACACGAACAGTCACAAAATAACAACCGCTCAATGAATAATCGTATCCCTCTAGCCTATTCGACTTTTTTCTCCCTTCGAACACTTATTTGATGAATGGGGGTTTGCTAATGATCTGTCTTCGAACGGGACAGAACGCTGTCCTGTCTCTACAACGTAATTCTTAATATACTACTTCTTCCCCTGCACTTCTCCTTCAACAGTATCATCTCCTTTGTCATCTTTTTTCTTTTTGTCATCTCCTTGTTTCGATTCAGCTTTCGCGCCGCCCGCCGCCTTTTGCGCCCGCGCGGCATCCTTGTACATTTGCGATCCTATTTTTTGAATAACATTCGAAAGCTCTTCAGCCGCCTTCTTAATATCTTCAACTTTGTCAGAATCTTTGACTTTTTTGAGAGCATCAATCTTTTTTTGAATATCTTTCTTGGTTTTTTCATCAACCTTCGATCCTGCATCTTTCAAAACTTTCTCCGTTTGAAAAATCAAGGAATCTGCATTATTTTTTGCGTCTATTAACTCTTTTTTCTTTTTGTCTTCCTCCGCATGCTTTTTCGCATCTTGCTCCATTTTTTTGATTTCCTCATCGGTCAAACCGGAAGACGCGGTAATCGTAATGTGCTGTTTTTTACCAGTAGCTTTATCCGTCGCAGAAACATTAAGAATACCATTCACATCTATGTCAAATTTAACCTCTATTTGCGGAACGCCTCTGGGAGATGGGGGAATACCATCAAGAATAAATCTTCCAAGCGATTTGTTGTCCGCCGCCATGGGACGTTCGCCCTGCAGAACATTTATTTCAACAGATGGCTGATTATCCGCGGCAGTTGAGAAAATCTGCGTTTTAGAAGTCGGAATAGTCGTATTTTTTTCGATCAATTTGGTGCTTACTCCTCCCAAAGTTTCAATTCCAAGAGACAGGGGAGTCACATCAAGCAATAAAACATCCTTGACATCGCCCTGCATCACACCGCCTTGGAGCGCCGCCCCCACCGCGACAACCTCGTCAGGATTGATAGACTTGTTAGGCTCTTTGCCAAAAAATTCTTTCACCTTTTCTTGAATCTTTGGCATTCTGGTTTGCCCGCCGACAAGAATAACCTCATCTATGTCAGATGTCTTAATTTTTGCGCCTTCAAGAGCTTCCTTAAGCGGCTCCATAGTTTTGTCTATTAAATCAGCGACGAGCTCTTCGAGCTTCGCACGAGTAAATTTTAAATTAAGATGTTTGGGACCAGAAGAATCAACTGTGATAAACGGCTGATTGATTTCCACTTCTGTAGTCGAAGATAATTCGCATTTTGCCTTTTCCGCAGCTTCTTTCACGCGCTGTAAAGCCTGCTGATCATTTGACAAATCAACGCCTTGATCTTTTTTAAATTCCTCCAAAATCCAATTCATTATTTTTTGATCAAAATCGTCTCCGCCAAGATGTGTATCTCCCGTTGAAGCTTTAACCTCAACTGTGTCATCGCCAACTTCAAGGACAGACACATCAAAAGTGCCTCCGCCAAGATCATACACGACAAGCTTCTCATTTTTCTTTTTGTTAAAACCATACGCGAGCGCCGCCGCGGTCGGTTCGTTTATGATCCGCTTTACATCAAATCCAGCAATTTTGCCCGCGTCCTTTGTTGCCTGCCGTTGAGAGTCGTCAAAATATGCGGGAACTGTAATAATAGCTTCCTTGATATTCTCTCCAAGCTTTGCTTCGGCATCAGCCTTTAATTTTTGTAAAACCATCGCAGAAATCTCCGATGGCCCATACCATTTGTCGCCCATCCTAATTTCAACGCCGCCATTCTTGCCTTCACGAAGTTTAAACGGCATCAACTTCATATCTTTCTGGACTTCAGCATCAGAAAATTTACGCCCTATAAAGCGCTTCGCGCTGAATATCGTATTTTCCGGATTAGTCACCGCTTGACGCCTCGCGGTGAGTCCAACAAGCCTTTCCCTTGATTTATTAACAGCAATGATTGAAGGCGTAGTTCGATTGCCTTCTTTATTCTCAACAATTTGCGCCTTGCCGCCTTCGACAACGGCCATTGCAGAAAAAGTCGTACCCAAATCGATTCCCAATATTTTTGACATAGTGTTTTTAAATTAATTAATTTAATCAAACTAATAAATTTAATCGACAAAAAGAACGAATGCTTACATATTTCCCTAAGAAACTTTAACTTTAGCCGCCCTAACAACCTTCCCATTCAACATATATCCTCTCTGAATTTCTTCCACAATTTTTTCTTTCTTGCTTTTTTCAGATTTTCCTTTTGCTCTTCCAACAGCTTCATGCAATTTCGGATCAAATTTTTTGCCAACAGACTCGATAGGCACGACATTTTGACTAGTCAAAATATCCTCCATCTGCCTTTTTATAAATAAAATTCCCTTGATCCAATCGCCTTCTTTTTGATCTTCTGGAACATGTTTCAGCGCGTTGTTAAAATTATCCACAACTGGAAGTAAATCAACTATGAGCTGTTCGTTCGCAGCCTTGACGGTTTCCTCAAATTCTTTGGCGCTTCTTTTTTTCAAATTTTCGTAATCCGCTTTCGCTCTCTGCCAGCCTTCAAGATTTTCTTTCGCAAGTTTTTTATATTCTTCGAATTTCTTTTCCAAATTTGAAAAATCTGATTTAAAATCTCTTTTTACTTTTTTCATAAAAAATTTTTCAAATAAAATTAATCAAAAATATAAAACCACCGACGCTTCCGCCAAGCAGTGAAGAGAGATACTTCACAATCGAAATAGTTTTGCCATACTTCATCCTTGTCGGACCAAGCACTGCCACGTGTCCCTTTTCTCCGGAAGGAAGCTTGAATCTTGAAACAACGAGACTGCAATCAAGCTCTTCAGTAATAGAACTCTCTGGACCAATATAGACCGCAACATCCTCGGGATTTTTTTCTTCTATTTTGGAAATCTCCTCTCCCAGTTTTTCAAAAACCTCGGCAATTTTGCAGGCCTTTTCGACATCTGCAAATTCCGGCTGTTGTAAAATATTCGCGATGCCTGAACAAAATATTTCTTCTTCTCCCTTTTCTGTCAAAGCGACATTTCCTGTCACCTGCGCAAGAAGACCCGCGGCATTTTTCAAAACCCTGTCATAACTTTCTCTAAGATTTTGCAACTTTTTTTCAAGTTTTTCCTGTTCTTTTTTCGCAAGATCAACATGATCCACAAGAGAATCCACGAAAAAACGATAGCCTTTATTTGTCGGAATACGTCCGGCAGAGGTATGCGGCTGATAAATATATCCTTCTTTTTCTAGGGCTTTCATCTCATTACGAACGGTCGCCGTGGAAATCCTAAAATCGTACTTATCCACAAGCACTCTCGAACCAACAGGCTCTGCGCTATCCGTATATTCTCTCACAACAGCACCCAAAATTGCCTTTTTTCTAGCATCCATGTGATTTATATTAGCACTCTCAACTTTAGAGTGCTAATCATTATTATAATGTTTTCAAAAAAGCTGTCAAGTCTCTGTAATGGTTCAATAGCTTTGCATCACCATGGTGTATACTATGGTTATGCCATAC
>CAYMJO010000023.1:0-14227 GCA_964391305.1 uncultured Candidatus Saccharibacteria bacterium
ACAGGAAAGGAGAGCATAGGGATGTTCTTGAAGAGGTTCAAAGAATTGGATATGTTCGCGTGCGGCTCGATGGAACGGTTATGGATTTGAGCGAAGCGATCTCCAAAACCTTGGATAAACAAAAAAAACATTCTATAGATATTGTTGTTGACAGGCTTGTTATTGATAAAATAGATGTGGGAAAAAAATCCGAGAATCCGGATCGAAGCAGAATTGTCGATTCTGTTGAGACAGCGCTTGATATTGGCAACGGCATTATGATAGTAAGCCTTCCCGAGCTTGACGAAGATAAACTTTTTAGTGAGAGATTCGCATGTGTGGATTGCGGCATCAATTTGCCGGAAATACAACCGCGCATGTTTTCTTTTAATTCACCTCACGGCGCGTGCCCGGAATGCACCGGTCTCGGGACTAAACTTGAAGTCGATTCCGATTTGGTAATTCCGAATAAAAAATTGAGTTTGTCGCAGGGCGCGATACGCCCATGGGCGCGCAGCAATTCTAGACAGACATGGTATTCAAAACTTCTTTCGGAGACCGCCAAAAAGTTTGGTTTTTCCACTGAAGTTCCCGTTAAAAAGCTTTCCCAAAAAGCTCTTGATTTGGTTTTGTATGGAAGCAGGGGAAAATTGTTCACGGTGAAAGCAGACGATTCGATGAGGGGCAAGGTTAGAGAGTTTACCACGAGCTTCGAGGGCGTTATTCCGCAACTTGAAAGACGGTATAGGGAAACCGATTCCGATTATATCCGCAGTGAGATCGAACATTACATGCGTATCGACGAGTGCCCTAAGTGCAATGGCAAAAGGCTCCGTTCCGAAGTGTTGGGGGTTCTCATAGATGAAAAATCTATCATTGATGTTACAGCTTTGACCATTGGCGAGTGTTTATCTTTTTTTAAAAATTTGGAAAAGAAACTTTCTAACAGAGAGAAGAAGATAGCAAAACAAATTTTGAAAGAGATCTCTTCTAGATTGAAATTTTTGAAAAATGTTGGATTGGATTATATTGCCTTGGATAGATCCGCGAACACGTTATCCGGCGGCGAAGCGCAGAGGATAAGGCTTGCAACGCAAATTGGCTCTAGCCTTGTTGGAGTTGTTTATATTCTCGATGAGCCGTCCATTGGATTGCATCAGCGGGACAATGCGAAGCTGATTGATACGTTGAAGGAGCTTCGGGATATTGGAAACACCGTCATCGTTGTCGAACATGACGAGGAGACTATGCGTTCAGCAGATCACATTGTCGATATCGGTCCTGGCGCGGGCGAACTTGGCGGCGAGATAGTTGCCCAAGGAACGCCATCTCAAATTTCCAAAGACGAAAATTCCATTACTGGCCAATACCTTTCTCATAAAAGGAAAATCCCCGTGGCTAAGAAAAGGATTAGGGGCAATGGTAAAAAGCTTTCTATAAAAGGGGCAAACGAACATAATTTGAAAAATTTGGATGTCGATATTCCCCTTGGAAAATTTGTCGCGATCACAGGAGTTTCCGGTTCAGGCAAGTCAACTTTGATGAATGATATCCTGGCAAAGGCGCTCGCGCGTAAGTTTTACAAAGCTAAAGATGCTCCCGGAGAGCATAAAAAAATTTTAGGGACACACAATCTGGACAAGGTCGTTGTGATCGACCAGTCGCCGATAGGAAGAACTCCGCGTTCAAACCCAGCAACTTACACTGGTATTTTCACATACGTCCGTGACCTCTTTGTCCAGACTCCAGAGGCGAGAATGCGCGGATACAAGGCAGGAAGATTCAGCTTCAATGTTAAAGGTGGCAGATGCGAAGCATGCCGCGGTGAAGGTTTGGTTCGTATTGAGATGCATTTTTTGCCGGACGTTTACGTCGATTGCGACGAGTGTAAAGGCAAGCGTTACAATAAGGAGGCATTAGAAATACATTACAGGGGCAAGGATATTTCAGAGGTTTTGGATATGACAGTCACTGAAGCTTTAAGCTTCTTTGGCAATATTCCAGCGTTGAAGGCTAAACTAAAAATTTTGGACGATGTCGGTCTTGGCTACATCAGGCTTGGACAATCTGCGACCACGCTCTCCGGCGGCGAAGCACAGCGCGTCAAGCTCGCCACCGAGCTCTCTAAACGGTCAACGGGAAAGACATTGTATATCCTCGATGAGCCGACAACAGGTTTGCACTTCGCAGACGTTGAGCGCTTGCTTCAGGTCCTCCAGCGGCTTGTCGGCAAGGGCAATACGGTTCTCATTATTGAGCACAATCTCGATGTGATAAAGAGCGCCGATTGGATCATCGATCTTGGCCTCGAAGGCGGCGATGCCGGAGGCGAAGTCGTTGCAGAGGGAACACCGCGGGAAGTCGCGAAGATGAAGAAGAGTTTTACGGGGCAATACCTTCATAAAATATTCCCAGCCGAAAAATGATTAAGATATTTTTCCCTCTTTGGACGTTATGTACAGTAGATATATCATAACCCTGCGTAAATTTTATAATTTTTTTAAAAATCCATATTCATGGAATAAAGTTTCTTTTCTAAAAAATCATTTTTCCCGAAGGGGGATTTTTTAAAGGTTTATTTTTTTTGCAAAAAAGGCTAAAATTAGGTTGTATGCAAAATGCAACATTTTTAAATATCCGCATTATATATTATAGAGCTTGCTGCTAATCCATGAATGAGGATGGAGGAAATCTGAATAACATTTCCGAAAAGGAGCTAATTGAAAAAGCACGTACAGACGAGGCCGCTTTTGGCGTGCTTTATGAAAAAAGTTACGATCCGATATTTGGGTATCTTTTGAGACGTTGCGGTGATCAACATCTTGCGCAGGATCTGACCTCGGAAACTTTTCTCAAAGCGGTCAAGGCGTTTCCCAAATATTGTTATCAGCCGGGAAAGCCTTTTGTCGCGTGGCTTTACACGATTGCCTCAAATGAACTCAAAATGTATTACAGAAAACAGAAACGATATGAATTTCGGGAATTGGAATTATTTTCAAATTTAAAAAGATTTTCGGTGGGTCAATCCCATACTTTTGAAAATGATGAGATTTTTGATACGTATAAAATTGTGCAAAAAGCTATGAAGCAATTGCCTGATATTGATCAAAAAATAATATCCCTGCGCTATTTTGAAAAAAAAAGCTATGCGGAGATTTCCCAAATTATAGACAAGTCCGAAGTAACGCTTCGCACGCGCCAGAGTAGAGCGATCAAGAAATTACGCAAGCTTTTGGAAAAAGATGGAAATGGAGATATTATATGAAGACGATATATATGATTGTGAATTTATCTTAAACGTTATTATGAAAAAGTTTCCACTACCCAATAGAATAAATAAAAAACACAAGGACGAACTTTACAAAGCTGTTCGGGAAGTTTGGACTGAAAACAAAAGAGCGGAGGAAGTTGAAGAACCAGCGGTCGGCAAGAGATTTGTTGTGAGATGGCTTGTGCCCGCAACCGCTGTTGCAGTTGCCGCGGTGGTTTTGTTCATGGTGTTCTTGCCGCGCGATAATTCTCGCCGAGCCGAAAGAGTTGTTGATGTGAACAAAATGAAAGAGGCAAAGGTTGAGACCAAACAGCTTGTTTTTGGAGAAAAGATTGACGATTGGGAATATGATTCAGAGAAAAGATCGCTTGCGATGACGAATCGCAAAACCATGTCAACTTCGCCGGAAGGTGAAAGCGGCGGAGGCTGGGGGTCTTATGAGGAGATGGGGATTGGAGGAGGTTTTGGTGATTATACGGATGACAGCAAGGGTGTCGGCAACTTTAGAGAAAGTGTCGATAAAGATTATATGCCAATGTCCTATGCCATGACTTATGAAGGGCTCTTCCATGAATATTATTCAGAGATTTTCAAAGAAAAAGATTGCGGCGGATCTTTCTGTCCCGCGTATGATTATGCCGTGTCTCCCGATCCTATCTCTGGGAAGGAAGACACATATCTTTCCATTGATCTGAATTCGAATGAGAAAAATGAGGAAGGGGATGGAGCACAAAGGGAGAAACTAAATCTTGTTGTTGCCCTTGATGTCTCAAGCTCCATGAAATCTTCTTTTAAAGGATTTTATTATGATGAGCATTATTCAGTGATTGATGTTGATAGAAGCGAGCTTGAGTTTGACAAAACTAAAATGCAGATCGCGAAAGAGACCATCGTAAAAATGCTTGGAAATTTGAAGGATGAAGATCGATTTGGCATGGTTATCTTTGACGATGAAGCCTATGTGGCCAAGTCTCTTCGTTATGTTGGAGAAACTGACATGGAGGCGATAAAGGATCATATTTTGAAGGTTGAGCCCGATGGAGGCACTAATATGTCTCTGGGTATTGGCGAGGCTGCGGAACTTTTCAAAGAGCTTGAGGACGCGAAGCGTTCGGGATATGAAAATAGGGTGGTTTTTATCACGGACGATGCTCCAAGTCTAGATGAAATCGGTGAAAATGGGATATTTGGCATTTCTGAAAAAAATTCTGATAAAAATATATATACGACCTTTATGGGACTTGATGCTGTTTTTGATCAGGAACTTGTTAAAAAAATAGAAGAAATCAAGGGAGCTGGTTATGGTTCTTTTTCTTCCGCGAAGGAATTTCGAAGAGCGTTAAATGAGAAATTTTTGAGCTTTGTATCGCCAAACGCTCTTGATTTGACTATAAGCCTTGAGTCAGATGGATATAAAATAGACAAGGTCTACGGCGCATCTCTTGCCGACGAAACAAAGGGCGAAATTTTAAAAGTTAGGACGCTATTTCCTTCATTTGAAAATGGGATAGGCGTTGATGCCGGAGTCGTCCTTGTGAAGCTTCGGAAGGAATCCGATATTGCGGAGTTTGGCTTAAAATTCAGTTATGAAGATGCAAGCGGCAATCGTGGAAGTAAGGAATCTATTGTAAAAATAAGTGAGAGCGGAACATATTATGAAAGTGACGAAATCAGAAAAGAAATTCTTCTTGCTCGATATGCGGATTTGGTGAAAAATTGGATTATCGATGAGAGGATATATAAAAGTCATGGTTTTGGCAGTGATGCCATTTCTCCGAGTGTGAATATTGAAAATGGCATAGTTGCGAACAATCCCAATCCGGCGCTTGATCAGAAAGAACTTCGCCTAATGCCCATTAGCGTTTCCGCGCATTATGAAGGAATTTTCAAGAATTTTGTTGAATACTTCTCGGATGAAATTGATGCACTTGGTGATAAAACTTTACGTGTAGAATTGGATATTTTGAAGAGGCTGGGACGTGTTTAAGCTCCGCCGGATCGTGGAATTTATATTGATTTTTTTTATAAAAACTTATGAGAAAAAAACTAAGCGTGTTAATTTTGCTCATCGCAGTCGTGGCTTTGTTCTCCGCTGGCTGCAACTGGAAGTTCTGGAAAAGCCAAGATGATACGGCTGATATAACGAATAATGCCGTTGTAAACACGACAACTCCGGCCGGAACGGCAACTGCAACGCCCGCGCCGGCGAGGGATTTTTCGGATTATCCGATCAAAGTTGGAAATAAATGGGTGTATGACGTGTCGTCAACTTTTAAAAATCCATATGGGGAAGGCGAAGCGGGGGAATATAATCTCACGGCGGAAATCATGGATGTGAGCACAAATGGTCTGGAATGGACGGACAAAGTTACGGATACCCTTGCTACCGGGAAGGCCGAGGCTAAAATGGGTTATGGTCTCGATGCCGCGAAGAAAAATCTGTATCTTAATTTATCGGAGACAACCATGGATCTTGAGCCGTACGGCATTGTGGGATCAGGTACGATTACCAAAGAATTCAAAGGGTTGAAAATCGTTTCTCTGGACCAAAACCAGTGGGACATTTCAGGAAATGCCAAGGTTACCGTCAGAGGAGGCGGCGTGCCGGCGCAGTCATTTGATTTTAATGTTAGTGGCGAGGGAAAAATATTGGACAAAAAGGCGAGCTTTAACACGCAAGCGGGAGAGTTTACTAACTTGCTTCGGGTGCAGGTACAGTATACTCTTTCAGGGGGAGAGGTTGAGACAACGCAGGTTGAGGTTTATTGGATAGATCTCGGGGTTGGCATTATTAAGTACAATTTGGATCAAACTCAAGTGAAGCCCATAAGTCCTCTGCCGGCTGGCGGGAAATCAACGATGGTGCTGAAGGAGTATGAGATTTAGTTGAAAATTATTAAAGAACACGCGCAAGCGTGTTCTTTTTTTAAGAAAATAACCGGCTCTGAAGAGTCGGTTATTGTTTAGTGTTTGGAGGACGTTTGAGTACGTAAAGTGCTAGTCCTACCAGCATGTATGTTATTAGGAGGGGAATTAATTTTCCGTTTCTTGGCGTGAAGGCTAAAGAAGTTTCGACGTGAAATTGGTTTTTGTAAGTTGCATGAATTTTTTCAAAATAGCGTTCCATATGAGCGCGATATGAATAATGCCCAGGAACGATTGCGAGAAAGCCGAGAAGCCAACCAATCTTGATTATCCAATCGAACTTTAGCAATATCCACGCGGCGGCTGTGAGCAGTCCAATTAGTTGAATGTAAATTTCTATTCTTCCGATTTCTACGGGAGGAATCATTTCTGCAAGGTAGGATTGTAGAGTTTTCTTAAATTCTTTTGTTCCTTTTCCAATAATTGTTTTGAGAAGGTCTTTGTATTTTAGTTCCTCTAACCATGCGCCATGGAATCCCGCTATTATTTTTATAGGTGACCAAAAGAAAAGTAACATGAGTGGTTTTATGGGGTATCCGAGCGTCCATACCGCAAATATTCCTACTCCCATTGCAATTTTGTCACTCGCGGCATCGAAGGCGGCTTCTTTGAAAATAGGAAGTATTTCTGATAGGAAGAAGGGCTTTGGAGTCCATTCTTTTGTTTCTAGCGATTTATTGATTGCCTTCAGTGTTCGTGCGAGAGGACCATCAAATAGATCCGCAAAGAAACAAAGGCCTATTCCATATAATAGGCGTGTCGGCGTTAGAAAGATTTTGTTCGCTAAAAAGCAATTTGCTACGCCCAACATTGTTATAATTGTAGCCGCAATGAGTTTTATCGCTGTGAAGTTGTCCGGTGTGGCACCGAATTTTGACGTGTATAATTCTTTTGCTCTTCTGTCTCCGGACAGCCATATTGTCGTGTTTATAATTGCCAACCAGATTTTCTCGCGCCAGCCTAATTCTGCTAGAATTTCTTTCTTTAGCGCAATTTTTTTTCCCATTTCTTTTCACCTCCTTTTTTTGACTTATTCAGTTTTTAGTGTGCAAATCTAAAAGAAATTTACTATAATAGTCCTATCTATGTCAACAGAAGTTAAAAGTTCCAATTCTTTGCAGGGGCGAATTCTCTCCGCTCTCGCTTTTTACGATATTTTTGAATATCCGCTTACACTGCTTGAGATTCATAGATTTTTGCAGTGTTATGATCGCGGGCGTGAAAAAAATGCCCAGTTTTCTCTAGGCGATATTTTGCGGCAATTAAATTTTTTAAAAAATAAAATTGGTCAAGAAAGTGGTTTTTATTTTTTAAAAAACAAAGGGATTTCGATGCGGACGAGTGAGTATTCCGAATTCAACGTAGTTAAAAGTGAAGAAATTGTTCAAAAAAGAATCGCACGCCATAACGCCGCGCAGAAGAGATGGAAGAAAGCCGTGCGGTTGACAAAGTTTCTCGCGAGTGTCCCTTTTTTGAAAATGGTCGCGGTGTGCAATATGTTTCCGATTGACACGCCAAAATCCGACAGCGACATAGATCTTTTTATCGTTGCGAAGCACGGACGCATTTGGTTCACGCGTTTTGCCGTGACGGCGATCATTATGTTAACTGGTCAGTGGCGGCATAAGAAAATCGCGAACAAACTTTGCTTGAGTTTTTTCGTGAGTGATGAAAATCTCGATTTGCGGAAACTTTACAAAGAGAAAAATCTCGCGATAGATAACGATGTTTATTTGTATAACTGGATTGAACTCATCGCGCCAGTTTATGACAAAGACGGTACTTATGAAAAATTTCGCGAAGCAAACTTTTGGAATAGGGAAAATTTGCCGAATATGTTTGGGTACTTTGGGGTTAAGCAAAGACGGGTTGATGGCGGAATTGCCGCGAGAACTTGGCGGAGATTTTTTGAATTTATCTTGCGTGGGAATTTTGGGAAAAAAATTGAAGACTTCGCGCGATATGTGCAATTCGCGTATATGAAGACGGATCAGAAAAATAGGATTGCGAATCCGAACGTTGTCGCTTCAAATGAAGTGCTGAAATTTCACGAGGTTGATAGAAGAAAGGAGTTCAAAAAAATATTTTTTGATAATGTAAAATTACAAGAAATGAATGGCGAATGAATGCCGCAATGTCAATTTTGGAATTCATCATTGATTCCATTATTTTTTTGTCAGAACTTGACAGCATTTTTGATTTTTATATAATTATTTTTGAAAAAAGTCTAGCACTCCCTTGACAAGAGTGCTAGACGGGGCTATACTTATTTGAACTGGAAAATAATTAATTTTTGTAAAAAAATATGACAATCAAACCTTTGGGTGACAAAGTTGTCATCGAGCCCATCAATGAAGACGTAAAGACAAAGGCGGGCATAGTTTTGCCTGACACTCATGAAAAAGAGAAGCCGGAAAAAGGCAAAGTTATTGCCGTTGGTTCCGGCAAAATTACGCTGGAGGGCAAAAGGCTTCCGATGAATGTTAAAAAAGGGGATAAGGTTTTATTCAAGAAATATTCTGCGGACGAGTTCAAGATTGGTAGCAAGGAGTATTTGGTTGTGGGTGAAGAAGACATTATCGGCGTGATAAAATAGAGTATAAAAGTTAAAATTTCAAAAATTTAAATTGCTTAATGACTAACAATTATCCGATTATTCAGCAAGGTGCTGGCTTAGACGGATAAGTAACTAATAAATATATGGCGAAACAAATTCAATTTGATGAAAAAGCGCGGCGCGCTTTAAAGCGAGGAGTTGACAAACTGGCTGATGCCGTCAAAGTTACGCTTGGTCCCAAAGGGCGCAATGTCGTTCTTGACCAAGGCTTTGGCTCTCCGACAATTACGAATGATGGAGTTACCATTGCGAAAGATATCGATCTCGAAGATAAATTTGAAAATGTTGGTGCGGAGCTTGTGAAAGAAGTAGCGAGTAAGACCAATGATGTTGCCGGCGATGGCACGACTACAGCTACGTTGCTAGCGCAGTCTATGATTTCTGAAGGACTTAAAAATGTCGCGGCGGGTGCTAATCCTATAGTCGTAAAAGGTGGAATAGAGAAGGGCGTTAAAGCCATTGTTGCGTTTCTTGAAAAGTACGCCAATAAGATCACTAGTAAACAGGAAATCGCGCAGGTCGCTACGATTTCCGCGCAGGATGAAAATGTCGGCAAACACATATCCGACGTGATGGATGAGGTTGGCAAGGATGGAGTTATCACCGTTGAAGAGTCACAATCTTTGGGTCTTGAAAAAGAGGTTGTTGAAGGCATGCAGTTTGACAAAGGTTATGTTTCTCCATATATGATTACGGATACCGCAAAGATGGAAGCGGTCTTTGAAAATCCGTATATTCTTATTACCGACAAGAAGATTTCTTCGATAAAAGAAATTTTACCGCTTCTTGAGAAGCTTGCTCAATCCGGCAAAAAAGAATTTGTCATTATTGCCGAAGACATAGAAGGCGAGGCTTTGGCGACTCTCGTTGTGAATAAGCTTCGCGGGACTTTCAACGCGCTCGCGGTGAAAGCTCCCGGTTTTGGTGATTCCAGGAAGGCGATGCTTGAAGATATCGCGGTGCTTACTGGAGGAAAAGTCATATCCGAGGAAGTTGGACTTAAACTTGAGAACACGGAAGTTAACATGCTTGGCAGGGCCCATAAAGTTATTTCCAATAAGGACAACACCACAGTTGTTGGAGGAAAAGGAAAAAAAGCTGATGTTGACAATCGCGTTGCCCAAATTCGCCAAGAGATGGAAAAATCCGATTCTGATTTTGATAAGGAAAAACTTCAAGAGCGCCTTGGAAAACTTTCCGGCGGTGTTGCCGTCGTAAAAGTTGGTGCCGCTACGGAGACAGAAATGAAAGAGAAGAAACACAGGGTTGAAGATGCGCTTGCCGCTACAAAGGCCGCGGTTGAAGAAGGAATTGTCACAGGCGGCGGTGTTGCGTTGATTCGCGCTATAAAATCTTTAGATAAAGTTAAAGTAGATGGAGATGAAGAAATAGGTATTGCGATTCTTCGAAGATCTCTTGAAGAGCCGCTCCGTCAGATAGCGTTCAACGCTGGCAAGGAAGGATCTGTTGTTGCGGAGGAAGTCAAAAAGCGAAAGGGAAATGTTGGGTATAATGCGGAGGAGGACAAGTATGAGGATTTGGTCGAAGCGGGAATTGTTGATCCAACCAAAGTTACTCGATCCGCTTTGCAAAACGCAGCTTCGATTGCGGCTATGCTGATTACAACTGAAGCTGTGGTGACTGATCTGCCCGATAAAAAAGATGATGCCCATGGCGCTTCGATGCCGCAAGGTGGCGGAATGCCAGCCGGCATGCCGGGAATGATGTAAAGTAAATTTGGATAGGTTTCAAAGCCAGCCCCTTCCAGGGGGCTGGCTTTTTTATCAAAGTGTTTTGAAAAAAGCTGTTAATTTTTTTTGGATATGGTATAATTATGAAAAATATATCAGGCTATGCTTGGTTTTATTCTTTCTCAAAAAGGTTGGAAAAACTAAATAAGACTTTTTACGCATGAAAAACCAAGCATCAAGTGTTCTTAAAACTAAGATAATAGCAGGATAAAGTCGGAAATTGAAAGGCTGTGGACAAAAGTTCAAACCCTATTTTTTCTAGGCTTGATAATTTTTAGACTGCATTTTTTATTTCAGTTTCCATTTTTGAATTATAAAATCTTAAATTATATTAATGTGAAGGGAGGTGATATTATGTCAAACGGACAACAACAATATCAGCAGCCACCACAGCAACCGTCCCAGCAACAGCAGCCTGTAGCTGGCGGTCCCGGTGAAGATAAAGTTCTTGCCGCGATCTGCTACATTCCCGTCATTGGCGCAATTATTTATTTTGTAAAAAAAGACAGCCAATTTGTTACATTCCATGCGAAACAGGGAACTGTTTTGACTATTATCTGGATTGTTCTTTGGATTTTATCTGGGATTTTATTCTGGGTTTTTTGGCCGCTTTATTGGGTAGTGGGAATTGTCGAATTCGTATTTGGTATTCTGGCATTGATCGGTCTTATACAGGCCGCAACTGGAAAATGGTGGAAGATGCCTGTTATAGGAGACTTCGCGGAAAAATTTGGACAGAGCATGCAACAGCCGCCGCAACAAAGGCCGCCACAGCGATAGTAAAAGCTAATAAATAATTGGAATGCGATACGAATAAATGGCTAAGTACTAAGTTTTAGGTACTAGGTTTCTTGTTTTTGAAAAGTTTATTTTGGGTTTTGAAATTTAGGTGCAGGCTTAGTGTTTTTAGTCCTGAAGTTTTTGGAATGCCAATAAAAAACACAAAAATAGTTTGTACAATTGGACCCTCTTCAAATGAGGGGAATGCTTTGATTGCCATGGCAAGAGCGGGGATGGATTTGGCCAGATTGAATCTCGCGCATGGCGATTATGAAAGCCACGGCAAAATTATTGATATGATCCGTGATGTTTCTAAAAAGATCAAAAGGCCGATTGGTATAGAGATTGATTTGCAGGGACCGAAGATAAGAGTTGGCGAGATAAAGGATGGAGGGATTCTTTTGAAAGAGGGGGAAAAAGTGACTTTTTCAACAGATCCAAAAATCGCGAAAAAAATTACAGGTGATCTTACAAAAGATAAAATTTTTGTACAGTATGAAAATTTGCACAAGGATATTGAAAAAGGAGACAGGATTATGCTCGCGGATGGAGCGATGAGTGCGCAGGTTTTAGAAGTTGAGGAGAGAGATATTATTTGTAAGGTTGTGGATGGCGGGAATCTTACCGCGAGAAAAGGTATGAATTTTCCAGACACTTCGATTTCTGTGCCGACCATTACCGAGAAAGACAAAAATGACTTGCGGTTTGCGATAAAGCGGGATGTGGAATGGGTTGGACTTTCTTTTGTGAGATCTGACAAGGATATTATTGAATTGCGGGAATTGATTGAGAGATATTCTCATGGCAAAAAACCAGCGACCAAAATCACCGCCAAAATTGAAACGCATGAAGGCTTGGATAATTTTGATTCTATTTTGGAAGCCGCGGATGGGATTGTTGTCGCGAGGGGCGATTTGGGGCCCGAGGTTTCAATTACCGCTGTTCCAGAATATCAAAAGATGATTACCGAAAAATCTTTGAGAGCGTTGAAGCCTGTTATCGTTGCTACTCAAATGTTGTATTCGATGACGAAAAATCCGCGTCCCACGCGCGCGGAAGTAAGCGATGTCGCGAACGCGGTATTTGATCATGTTGACGGGATATATCTTTCTGATGAAACCGCGTCGGGAAATTTTCCCGTTGAATCGGTGAACGTCGCGCGGGAGATAATTTTAGATGCCGAGAGATCGGAGTATGACAATGTCGATGTTCCGCTTGTTGATGAAAATATAGATAGTTCGAGGGATATAGCGAAGCTTTCTATTCATGCCGCGAATGTTGCCAAAGAGGTTGACGCGAAGGCGATTGTTGTGACAACGGTTACTGGCCAGACCGCGCAGGCTGTTTCTTCCGCGCGGGTTGAGGTGCCGATTATTGCTTTATGCGGCCACAAGAAAGTACAGAGACAACTTAATTTGCTTTGGGGAATTATCCCGGAGTTTTGTGAAGATATAATCAGTGTCAACGAAGTTACGAGTAATGTGAAAAAAATAGTTGGAAAATATATTAAGTTGAACAAGAATGATAAGATTGTTTTTGTGGACGGAGTCAAGAAGGATAAAACTGAAGGGGAAAAACTTATTAAAATATTTTAAAAAATTATTTTTTTTTGTCTGCTAGGCAATTCTGGAAAGAGTGTTTTATTGAAATTCATGAAGTTTAATATTTCATGTTTTTTTATTTCGAAAATTATTGTATAATAATAGAAAAGTGTGGAAATTAACGATTTCTCTTTTTTAAAAAAAGAGAAGCAATATGAATTTTATGAAGAAAAACCGATTTATTTTGGCGTGTGGTGTGATTTTGGCTGTGCTTTTGGTTTTTGCGGGATTAGGTTGTCAGAAAACTACGACGATGTTTAAACAGCCGGAGCCTGAAACGGCAACTTCGACTCCGACGTCTACGCCTACGTCCAATGAAACATCAACGCCTGCGGCCACGGTCACGGCTGTGCCAAAGCCGACACCGACTGCGATAGCAGACAGTGAAACATACACTAACGGCAAGTATGGGTATTCTTTTTTTTACAGCAAAGTTGGCTGGCATCTTTCGGATTATAACGAGGATGATGTGGTGGCAATCGTTAATTTTAAGGAAGGCGATGGTCGTGAATTGATGGGTGATGAAGCGAAGATCGACATATCGGTTTTCCCGAACACGGAAAATGTGAGTTTGAAAAATTATATTGATTCATTGTTTAATGACGAGGCTGATGGAACATTAAGTAAAGATGAAGCGACGGTCGCGGGGCTTCCGGCTTACAAAATTGTGGCGGAGGGATTTGGGATTGCGACGTCTTACTATTTGTTGAAAGACGGCAATTTCTTTGTAATCTCGCTTTACTCGCCGTCGCAGGACAAAAGCCACGTTGATGAATTTGAGGGGGTTGTGGAAAGTTTCAGGTTTATGTGATTTTATGTTGTGAAGGCTGACTGTTCCTTGTTTATGTCAAAGGTTAGGTTTTGGGCGATAAAAAAACGGGCTTGCTGAAGCTCGTTTTTGATTTTTCTGTTAAAAAGGGGACAAAGTGTCTTTGGTGGGGAATTTTTGAAAGAGTGAGAGGGCGCGTTTTGGATTGTTTATATAGGGACGTGAGGAGGAAACAGGCAACCACTTCCACCTCCTTTCTAGTGCGCCCTCTGCTCATATATTATATCTTTTGTATTATGAGTCAAGGATTTTTTTGCAGAAAAATATTTTGAGAACTATCAACAAAAGAGGGGGTGTATGAAAATGAGTTGCGATTTGTTTCTGGGTTTTGATCCTTCTACTGCTTGTTTGCTGTGATGTAATTTCCATCGGTTTTTCTTAGTCACAGATGGCTTTTTTCTTATTTCAAGGCTTAGTTCCTGTTTTCTAGTCAATAGCTTTGCATCACTTTAAAGGGGGTTTGCATGTTGAGAG
>CAYMJO010000024.1:0-14088 GCA_964391305.1 uncultured Candidatus Saccharibacteria bacterium
GTCGGTGTCGGTGTCGGTGTCGGAGTTGGCGTCGGAGTCGGGGTTGGAGTCGGCGTCGGCGTTCCTTCCTCTGAAGTTGCCGCGCTCACATTTGCCGCCGATGAATAATTAAAGCTTGTATCGTAAGAAAATATCGAATAGTAATAGGTCGTACTCTGACTAAGTCCCGTATCCGTATGACTCGCGCTGGAACCATCGTACACGACAGTCCCATCTGAAACGCTCGAGGAATAACGACCCGTGTTTCTCAAAACCTTAACCCCTGCAAAATCTCTATCGGAAGGATTACTCCAAGATAAAGTTATTTGATTTGTATCGCCAGAAGCGGCTGTGTTTTCCACTAACCCCGGAGAAATTGTATCCACAAGAGTGCCGGTGAGCGTTGTCCCCGCGTTGATCCGTCCATAACCATAATATATATCAAACCCAGAGTCTCCTATATCGTCCGCAGAGCTCTCTATAAGCTGTTCAACTTCGGCATTCGTCATTGATGGATTCTTGGCAAGAACCAAAGCGACAAGCCCCGAAACATGCGGGCATGCCATGGAAGTGCCACTTGCTCTCGTATAATTAGATCCAACCGCAGTTCCCATGCTCGTTCCAGATGCCCGCAGGGATAAAGTATCAACGCCGGGAGCCGCCACATCTATCTTATTCCCATAATTTGAAAAAGAAGCCCTATCATCATTTGAATCCGTTGCCGCAACCGTCACAACGTTGTCCATCCTCGCCGGCTGATAATAGCTAGCATCATAATTGCTGTTGCCCGCAGCGGCGACGAAAATGGCGCCATTGGCATAAGCATAATTTATCACATCTTGGAGCGACTGCGAGTACCCCCCGCCGCCCCAGCTATTGCTCAAAACGTCCGCGCCGTTGTCAACCGCATATTGGATCGAGCTCACGGCACCGGAAATATATCCAGATCCATACAAACTCAAAAATTTAACAGGCATAACCTTGCCTGTCCAATTCACGCCAACAACACCAGTCGAATTATTTCCTACTCCAGCCACTGTGCCCGCAACGTGAGTTCCGTGACCATGATCATCAATTGGATCCGCATCCCCGTTGTAAAAATCATAACCATAGTAATCATCTATATAACCGTTTCCATCATCGTCGATGCTATTTCCCTGAACCTCATCAGTGTTGGTCCACATATTTGCCGCGATATCTGCATGATTATAGTCTATGCCCGTGTCGATCACGGCAACGGTTATATTACTGCTCCCCGTAGTTTCATCCCAAGCTGAAGCAGACTCTATTTTTTTGATGCCCCAAAGGTCAGCATAGTTCTGTCCCCAAGTTCCGCTCGAAGAATAATATGGATCGTTTGGAGTGCTCACCGTTTCAACTTTGAAATCCGGCTCCGCATATTCTATTGCCGGATCATCTTTGTAATCCTGGACCACTTGCTCTATATTGGCTTTTTCTTCAAGTTCCATGTTATAAATAGTGGAAAGATCCGGCTCTTCAAAAGCTAGTTCTCCCTTTGTAAGTCGCTGATGCTCGCTTTCGGACTTCATCTTGGGCTCTTCCTCAAAAACCTGTTCCATATTCTTAACTTTATGTTCTTTATTCAGTTCATCGACGCTCGCAATCCCAGTTTCTTCCGGCTCTATATCCTTTTTTAATTTAGACTTCTCCTCTTCTTTGAATTTGACAATAATTCGATCTTCGGCATATTCCCCTTTTATATCTTCTGAATTGGAATTACCGTTCTCCTTCAAATCTCCAACGCTAGAAAACAAATTCGCTGTAAATCTGCCATCTTTTTTAATAAAGACAAACAAGATCACGCTCACGGCCACGATTACAACTATTGAAATGAATATTAAAGATCTAAGGCTTTCAGCCGGTTGCTCTTGTTTGTTTTTCATAAAATTTTTTATTTTTTAAAAAATAAAAGGGCAAAACCAAAAAGTTCACCCTTGTTAAAAAATGTAAAAAACATTTTTTATTCATACTAATATTATATCATATAAAAAAGATTAAGTCAAATAATTTTCGTACAACTCCGAGTTTCCATTTTTAAAATATGATTTACAAAATATGAATCTTGGGATAAAATCAAGCTATCTATATAAATCCAAATATGAACAATACAAATGATCAACACTTCAATGCCCTGACCAATTTCGCAGGCTACGCGGGCTTTTGGAAAAGAGTAGTCGCAATCTTAATTGACGGCATAATACTAAACATCGCCGCATATCTAATCGCTATTCCGTTCGGCATCCAAATTTACACGTATGGGGGAAATATGGCTGACTTTAATGCAACGGCATTGCTGATCGAAATAATCACGCCGTGGCTTTACTTTTCCCTGCTTGAAAGTTCGCCGAAGCAGGCAACCGCAGGAAAAATGGCAATTGGAATAATAGTTACAGACTTGCAGGGCAATCGGATTTCTTTCGGACGCGCAACAGGGCGGTACTTTGCAAAGATTGTATCTGCGATAATAATATTCATCGGCTACATCATGGCAGGATTCACCCAAAAAAAGCAAGCGCTTCACGATATGATATCCGGGTGCTTAGTAATTAACAAACCAAAATAATTTTTAAAAAAAAATAAAAAAACGCTTGCGCTTATCGGAAAATTAAATTAGTATAATATAAAAGGATTTTTACCAAGCTCGAGCCCATTTACAACCGTCCCCATGTAATTTCGTTGAACTTTCTTAAAAAATTCCATATAATAACATTGCCCCACATAAAAAACATAACTTCAATTCATGTCATCAAAAATTTTATTCATTGAAGATGATGAATTTATAGCAGATCTATATTTGACAAAATTAGATTTGTCGGGACTAGAGGTGAGACTCGCCAAAGACGGCCAAGAGGGGATACAAATGGCCAATAAAGGAAACTATGATCTGGTTCTTCTGGATTTACTTTTGCCAAAGATTAACGGATTCAAGGTTCTTGAAAAAATAAAGCAAGATGAAAAATACGAAAATACGCCAGTGGTCATTCTAAGCAATTTGGGACAGCAACAAGAAGTCGAAAAGGGATTGAACATGGGCGCGGACGAATATTTAATAAAAGCTCACTTTACTCCGCAAGAAGTTGTTGAAAAAATAATAAACAAACTCAAAGAAAAGCCTCTATGAAAAATCTAATTACAAAAGAAGGCTTCGAAAAGCTTGAGAAACACCTCAAGTTTCTTAAAAATATCAAACGCAGGGAGGTTGCAAGAGACATCGAAAAAGCCTTGGCGCTTGAAGGCGACACGGGAGACAATCCAGAGCTTGACACGGCAAGACAGGAACAGGCAATGGTTGAAAAAGAAATAACGGAAGTAGAAGAAATACTGGACAACTCTCAAATTATCAGAAAGAGGCGATCCACAAGGACGGCTAGGATTGGATCCACCGTGAAAGTAAAAGCAGAAAATTTGGAAGCAAAATTTAAGATTGTCGGCGCAACCGAGGCAGACCCACACAATGGAAAAATATCGCATGCCTCTCCGCTTGGTCAGGCACTTTTAAATCGCACGCCCGGCGAAAAAATACTAGTGGAATTGCCAGATGGAAAAATGCAATACCTAATCTGCACGGTCAGCTAGACTTAAGGAATACGCATGCAGAGACAACGTTTTCTTTTTTCCAAAAAAATTAGAAAACCGCCAAAAGACAAAAGCCTGAAGCCTTTTAGCGGTTTTTTTGTTAAAAGTTTTTCCAATTTCTTGGAAGAAAAAACAGAATAACACAATTCCAAAATGAGCGAGATCAGTTTATTTTACAAAGCTGCACATCATCGACCCAAACGGTTTCTGGACAATCGCCAAGAATGAAAGCCAGACGAGTGTGCACACCCTCATCGAAAACTGATCGGAAATTGTAGAGATACTTCTGCCAATCCGTTCCGAGATAAACGAGCCTGTGAAGAGTTTGACTTTCGGTCTGCAAGTCATCAAAAATTCCCACAAACATAGTTCTCGGCAATTCAGCACGCGCCCAAAACGACAGACGGTAATTCGCATTTCTTTCAAGGGGAATCCCAACTTGTTTTAGCTGAACCATGTAGTTCTCCCATGATTGCTTCACCTGATCAACCCTCATGGAACAGTATCCCTCTGTCGAAACATCACAATCCCCGCAAACAAATCCATATCCAAGATGGTTTTCAAAAAGCCAGTGGTAAAGACCGTTTTCAAAGCTGTGCTCAAAGCTGCTGTTTTGAACCAAGTTCTCTCCAAACCCGGAATTACTTTCGAAGGTCACCCTGCAAGAGTCGTAGGAAATAACATCTTGAGTTCCCTTCTTACAAATAGCGGCAAAGAACTGCGCATCTAAGCTGCCTAGACTATTTGGCACTTCAAACTGCAAAATTTGTTCCGCCTGATCGTATCCCGCCGAGAGGTTCTTTGTAACAAAATCCTGTCCCAAATAAACCGGACGCCAGCTGGGCCATGACCAATAATTGCCGTTTATCTCAAGGATAACATACAGATCAACTTTGACCCCCAAGGTTGTAGAATTCACAAGATTGACATTCAGAGAAAAGTCATCTCCACAACGATATATTCTTCGACGATTGGTTGATATGGTGACAACCGGCTTGATTGGTCCAGACGGAGAACGTTCCTGCTTAATTGTAATACCGTCAGATGGGCTTCCCAAGAGAGTCTCCTGCCCCAGATTATCTCTGAACTTGGCTTTTCCGTAGTAGCGATCGCCGGGAATTCCTGTATAGTGAAAAGTACCACTTGTATCATTGGTCCAGCCTTGCCATACAATTTCTTTAAAAGAAGAATCTCTGGCAACCTCGAAGAAAACATTTTCAACGCCGGTTGGACAGTCAAAGGTAAACTTCACCATACGGTCATCCGATATTTCTCCTTCGTCAAATGTCTGCGGTGTAAGTCCGACAAGAATACCATCTGAAGTTCTGCCCCATCGTCCCCATTCGCCGCCCGCCTCAATATAACAGGTGGTAGCGTAATATTTCTGGCCCAAAACAGAATCGCGGAACACGAAACTGCCTTCCATATCTCCCTCATGCCTTCCCACAACGTTTCTGTATTCCCTGTCTGTCGCTATCTTCACCTGGACCTTCTGTGGTCCTACGTATTTGGGATAATAGAAAGTTACCGCATTGCTCGCCGAGTAATCGCCGGTGTCATCCGTCTCCGAAGGAACACCTAGAGTTATTCCATCGGACGGCTGGCCCCATTGAGTCCAATATCTTTCATAGAGCATAACGCGGCCATAGTAAGTACTCCCCATTGATCCCATAAATTCCACAACGCCTATCTGGGCAACTTCACCCTGCCAGAAGATGCTGGTGAACCCCGAATCTGTCGCCACTTGCATCATCGCGCTGTCTGCACCCGACAAAATCTCGAAGTACATCTTGAATTTCGCATCCGAAGAAAATTGGCCTTCATCCCAGCATTTCGGTGCCCTCCCGGGAGTCTGTCCATCGGACACCGCCCCGTATCCGCCCCAATGACTGCCATAATCATAAACCTTGATGCGTCCGTAATATGTAACACCCCATTGACCTTCGTAGCCTTTATCTCTTCCATTCATCAAGCCTTCCCAAGTTATTAAGTGCGGGCTAAACAATGGATCGGTCGATATCTGCAGATAGGCAGCTTCGATACCTGGAATTGCCTGATACCAAAGATGAAAGATCTGATCACCAGACGTGTCTCCATCGTCAAAGCACGGAAATGTCATCCCAATGGTGATCCCGTCTGAAGGTTTGCCATATTCTCCCCAATGGCTGTCCTCCATAAGCTTGACTCTGGCATAGTAGGTCTTGCCGTCTTGTCCCGAGAAGGCTCTGTCACCGGTTGGGGGAGCATCTGTTTCCCAGACCACTTGTGTGAACGAACCATCAACAGCAACTTGCATATGAATCATCTCTATGCCAGTCAAAACAGGATAAGAAAAATGTACAACTGGATCGTTGGAAAAAACTCCTTCATCGTATGTCGGTACTGTACAGCCAATCTGAATGCCATTGCTTATGCCTCCAAAATAACTCACCACTCCATTCGAAGCTTGTATTCTGACACGAGCATAATAAACTCTTCCCGCACCAAGAGAGAAAGCTTTATCACCTGAAGCCCTGCCGCACCAATCCTGCCATACCACATTCTGAAAATCAGGATCCCAAGCGACTTGCATGTAGCAGTCTTGCGCTCCACTGGGAACCGGATAGGAAAAGTGTACTGTCGGATCACAAGATTGTTCACCTTCATCGTGAGTATTGACAGAACCGGGAACATAGAGGTTGTTGCCGTCAATTTCCCTGCCATTGCCGGCGTAAACCCGAACTTGGCCAACTGCTTCGAGCATATGATACCCATCTTCAAGGTTTTGTCTTATACCAGGACCGTCACTCGCGCTATGCGGATCCGAAGTTGGTGCACCAACAAAATCACCATTCTTGCCAGGCGCAAACTTGTCAATAAAAAGATTGAACAAGTTTTTGAATAATAGGTAGGCTTCGTTTTTACCACCCTCGTTGCCTCTATCGTAAAAAATGACGCTTGGTCCCCATACACCTCCCTCGAAAAATTGAACGTCGTACTCTTTTCCTCTTTTATTGCGCATTCTGCTAACGGTCGCACGTCCGGTAAATCTGCCAGTCGCATCTCCAAGAAATTGAGCTCTTCCGTTTTTGTTGTAGCAATCGATCATGGCTTGTGTTCCTCCGTCTGATCCATCACCGGGACTAGCAGAACCAAAATTGGAATAGTAGTGAATTTCCGCGTTGCCATCTCGCCAAAGCAAATATCCACGTTGAAAATCCTGCCGCGCAGTGCCATGATACGCATATTCATCGTTTATCACCTGTCCAAGAGCAGATCTCGGTCCGCCCATATTGCGCCATTTTCCCCAAAAGCCAGAACGAATCACATAGGCGCTATGCGCGCCGCCAAGAGCATCATAGACAATGGCGCAAGGACCGAAAGAACCACGATCATAACGCTGGATATAGCAATCTTGGCCTTGTCTATTAAAATCGTAATACCAGTGAATTCCATCTATGGCGGGACCCATCCTGCCGTGTCCACCATTTCTGTTATAGGCTTCGTTGAAAAGTTGGGAGTTTTGGGAAGGATAAGTGGTGCTTGAATTCCCACCCGGCGGATTGCCCCATCTGATGAAAGAGGATGGAACAGAACTTCCCCTAGATGACTCAGAAGTATGATAGTGAATATGCGCAGAACTCGTACCACTGTTACCGCACAATCCTATTATCTGGCTCGCCTTTACGTGCTCACCTTTCCTGACAAAGATTTTTTCTAAATGAGCAAGCCAGCCATAACTATCTTCTCCATACTTAATCTCAACACAGTTGCCCCAACCAGAACTTTCCCACCTGGCAACGGTAATTTCACCTCCAGCGGGAGCTGCCACTGCCCTGCCAAAATCATCATTGCCGTTTCCCCAATTAAAATCCCATGCATATCTTATTGTACTCCCTGGTCTATGCGTACATTCCGAACAAGTTTCGTTATTACCTTGAGAACACCACCATGCCTCCCCTTCAAAATAAGGAAGGTGCAACAACGGAGTAGCCATAACGACTTGAAACGAGAAACAACAAAACAACACAAAAACAAAACTAGCCGCAACAAGCAACCTTTTCATCTCAATCTCCTTTCAAGAGTTTGATATTCTGAAATAGACAACAAATTTTGGTTTTTTCTTTTGGTTTATGCTTCTCCGTAAATGCGGAGAAGGAGAGTTATAGCATTAAACCATTTCAACCTCCTTTCAAAAATGGGTTAAAGTTACAACGATAGTCTTTGAAAAACCCTTGAAATGCAATTTCATCCTGTATATTCAATTTTCAAAGAGCATCTAACTAAATCTAAAAGATTTTAGCATAGTATCAAGAATATCAAGCTTATACTCCTCACCCTTCTTGTAACGCATAAGAATCCATCCAGCTTTGAAAAAATCTTCATTACTGCCACTAACTTCTCCCCAATCTACCAAAATTAAATTCTCGGCATCGGATCCCGCTTCTTTTGTAGGAACAAGTAATTTGTAATTCAAATTTACATCGCTACCTGGCACATCTATAGTCTCCTTAGATTTCTCTTCGTATGTCTCGAGCCCAACTTCTAGGGGTGGAGTGTAAATGCCCATAAATTCATCTCCATCCTTATCATAAAAAATTGCTTCATTCTTTTTATAACCGCAACCTCCCCATGGATCAAATACTTCTAACCTAAATCCTTTCGGGATATCAACACTGTATCCAAACTCCTCACTTTTATATACTCCTTCCGTATAAACACCTTTCTTTTTCTCACCTGGCGTACATGATGGCGTCGGCGTCACCGTTGCAATAACATCCGGCTCCTCTGTCGGCGACGGCACCGGCGTCTCTTCTATATTTTCAGAAACAACCTCCTTACCCTCTTCCTTCCCATCCCCCCAGCCAAACCAGCATCCAGTCCCAAAAATAAAAAATCCCCCCAATAAAACCGTAACTGTAACGATCAAAGCCGATTTTTTAAAAAAATTTTTCATAAGAATAAATTTTGAAAAAAGTACTGCTTACAACGATGGAAAATTGAAAGAAGCTTTAACTGGATTAATAATCATCGTCGAATTGACAGATCTATGGAAAAGAAAACTTCTACTTATCAAGGATTCTGTTATCTAATGTCTATCAAATATTATCTTAAAAACTTAGAAAATCAACTAGGTATCCAACTTATAAAATGCAGAGTTTCGTTTTGGCCAAGTTCTTGCCCCGTCTCTTTATCCCAACCCCTTTCCCCCTTGAGAATCAAATGTATTTTCTTGTCATCTAAATTCATCACATAATACTCATCCTCGTTCTGACCACAGCCATGACATAGCGTTGTAAACCATAAATACTTCCCATCCGGCGACAAATGCGATGGCCCAATATTATAATATTTTGGATCATCTAGAACGGTTTCAACTTTTCCTTCAGGCAGAGCAATAGAAAGAGTTATATTTTTATCGTCAGGCTCCATTTTTTCGGTAAATATCAAAAAGTCATCATTAGAAGAAATCATTAAACTGCCAATACTGCTCTTGTTGCCGTTCTGATTTTGACCTATCTCAGAAAGCTTATAAATAATACGTTTTTGGTTATTCAACAGGGAGTATTCTACAATTTTATTGTCCTTTATATAGTATGCTCTACTAAAGTCAGAATTAAAATTTAACGAAAAATCATCCTCGATATCTATGTCCCTTTTTATTTCTTTTATAGATCCATCAACAAGACTAACCACTGTAAAATTTTCAACATAGGCACCTTCTCCCGTTTCAAACCAGTAAAATTCATCACGGGCAGTATTGAACCCTTCTATCACAATATATTGCGGCTCCTTGAATTTCTTTACCAATCGCTTAGCCGTTCCATCTCGGTTTATTATATAGACTCTTTTCTCTGCCGCACCGAACGCTTCCCCTGGCTCCAATAGCTTAACAACCACAAAAATAAGTTTTTTATTATCCAAAGACCACGATACATTACTAATAAAGGTATCTGATTCTGACGTCTTGGCTACCTCCTTAAAAGAATTTAATTCCTTGGATGGTGCAACCTCTAATAAATTTTCATTATATTTTGCTAAATATTTTCCATCTCTCGTACTAACAAATTTAACACTATCATCATCTTGATAACCAATTTCAACCTCCTCTTCATTATTTCCATAAATATCTGTTTGATAAACTTTTTCTAACTCTGGAGAACGCCTTTTATAAGTATAAAGTAATGATGGTGAATCCGTAGGTACAGTTTGGTTTTCAGATTCCGGCTCCTCTGTCGGCGACGGCACCGGCGTCTCTTCTATATTTTCAGAAACAACCTCCTTACCCTCTTCCTTCCCATCCCCCCAGCCAAACCAGCATCCAGTCCCAAAAATAAAAAATCCCCCCAATAAAACCGTAACTGTAACGATCAAAGCCGATTTTTTCGAAAAATTTTTCATAAGAATAAATTTTGAAAATCATTATTGAATGCTATCCAAAACCGCAAAAACACTCGAACCAATTCACCACTTGGGACAACCCAGAACCGCTTCAGGTTCTGGACAAAAATTTTATAAAAGAAACGTTCTTCCCTCCAACTCCCTAAATAACCGAAGGGCAACCCGTCAACCCTCCAGAAAACGAGTTTACCCCAAAAAGCTTTATAGGCCACTTAGGGAGATTGGAAAGAAGAATTTCGTCTTTCATCTCGATTACGAATTTCAAAGTTCGGGCGTAAAATCATTTTTGAAATTTGTATTTGACATCCCTTTGACATCCGAACTCTGCAATTAGAAACTTTCAAAAAACTTTAAGTATTTTCACTCTTACTTCACTCCCGTCAAAAACTTTGAATGAAAACTCGTCCCCCTCCATTCTGCCAAGCAGTTTTTTCCCCAAGGGCGAATAGACTGACACTAAACTATCATCGAGCAAATCCATTTTCACATTGACGATCTCGAAATTACGCTTCTTCCCATCGACTTTCACAGAAATCTTCGAACCAATTTTGATTTCATACACAGTTTGAAACAAAATCATTAAGATCCTCTTTCGGACTTATCCACACTTTATAGAGACGGCTCTAATTCCAGCGACGGCTGTTTTATAAAATCAATTTTTAAACCTTTCTTTAACGCTCTTGAGTCGGAAATTTTTTTATTTCCGCTATCTGCGACGGCGGAAATTTTGGTGATGTCCCTATACCACATTTCATTATAACACAGCCAAAAAATGGGTCAAGCAATTTTTTAATTTTATAAAAAAGCGGTTCAACAATATTGAACCGCTGAACTTAACACTCCCTGTTCAATTATGAAAAGAAAACTTTCGACCCGTTATTTTTCCGGTTGATGGTTTTATGTACAACATCCTTGATCCTATCTAGAGCTTGACATACTTGCGAAGTACCACACACTAGACTAACACGGATTCTGCCATTCGCATTCAGGAGCGGATGGAAAAATACTTGAATCATGTCAGCCCTTAAACGTAACCGGGCCCCAAGGCTATTTTTCAAATCCCCTTCAAGCTCATTAAGAAAACTCGGCGATCCATCTACTCCATAAATATCTATCAGAAGCTCATATTCTTCAAACATACCAAACCTCCCTTGAAAAATTTTCCTCGTTCGATGTTAAATCTCACTCCATAACAACTCAATATAAATAAGTTCGATATTAAAAAAAACTATCATCTCAAAAAACATTTGTCAATTTCTTTCTAAAACTCTACGCTGTCGCGACCGTCTGCTTGATTTTTCTCCGAGAGCTTTTGAAAATAAATTTACCGTTCTCGACGTCAACTTCAATATTGTCTCCACCTTTGTACTTGCCCGAAAGCAATTTCTCCGAAAGAGGATTATCGATCTCTTTTTGTATGAAACGCTTCAATGGTCGAGCGCCAAAAGTGGGATCATATCCTTCTTTCGCAATTTTGTCTTTGGCTTTATCCGTAAGTTTGATTGTAACATTCTGTCCATGCAGTAAACGCTGGACATCTTTTATAAGAAGATCAACAATGCGTCTGATTTCATTCTTGGAAAGCGCCTCAAAAATTATGATCTCGTCAACCCTGTTGAGAAATTCTGGTCGAAAAGTCTTCTTCAGTTCACCCATAAGTTCTACGCGCAGTTCATCCTTGTCCGCCTTTCTCTCTTTGACTTTATCGTCAAATCCAATTCTCCCCTCGGTAACTTCTTGAATGCGCTGCGATCCGATATTGCTGGTCGCAATTATTATCGTATTTTTAAAATCCACCGCGCGTCCCTTCGCGTCGGTCAAACGTCCATCATCTAAAATCTGAAGAAGGATGTTGAAGACGTCCGGATGCGCTTTTTCGATCTCATCGAGCAAAATCACGCTGTAGGGTTTCCTGCGAACTTTCTCCGTAAGCTGTCCGCCTTCTTCATAGCCGACATAGCCCGGAGGGGAACCGGTAAGTTTTGCGACAGAATGCTGTTCCATATACTCGGACATATCGACTCTAATAATTGTGTCCTCGTTCCCAAAAACCTGTTCGGCCAAAGCTCTCGCAAGCTCGGTTTTACCCACACCGGTTGGCCCAAGAAAAATAAATGAACCAATCGGTCTGTTCGGATCTTTCAATCCGGCTCTGCCCCTGCGCACAGCTTCAGCGACAGCCTGCACAGCTTCATTCTGACCTATCACGCGCGCATGCAAACGCTCTTCGAGCTTGAGAAGTTTGTCAACTTCTTCTTGGGCAAGTTCTGACACAGGAATACCAGTCCAATCTGAAATCAGCTTTTCAATGTCCGATGCCAAAACCGTCGGCTGTCCGGTCGCCTTGTCTTTTCTCCAAGAGCCATCAAGCTCCCTTTTTTCCTCTTTTAAATTTTTTATTTTAAAATTTATTTCAGAAATTTTTTTACGTTTGAGAGAACCCTTTGTCTTTGCAAGAGCGGCTTTCTCCTTTTCAAAATCCTTTATTCGCTTCTCGAGCTTTTTAAGCTCTGCCGGAGCCTCAAGAGACTCTATGCGTATTTTAGACGCGGCTTCATCAATAAGATCGATCGCTTTATCAGGCAAAAATCTATCCTTCAAATAACGATCTGAAAGAGATGCCGCGGCAACGATCGCCTCATCAGAAATCGTCGTCTTGTGGTGCGCTTCGTATTTGTCCCGAAGCCCGCGTAAAATCGCGATCGTGTCTTCAACCGAAGGCTCATCAACCAAAATAGGCTGAAAGCGTCTCTCAAACGCGGCGTCTTTCTCAATATATTTTTTGTATTCATTCAAAGTTGTCGCGCCAATTGCCTGAAGCTCGCCTCGAGCAAGTGAAGGTTTCAGCATATTGGACGCATCAATCGCGCCTTCAGATCCACCGGCACCCACAATCGTATGAAGTTCATCGATAAAAAGAATAATCTTTCCCTTTTCCTTCTGAATGTCAGCGATAGCTTTTTTCAAACGTTTTTCAAACTCGCCGCGGAACTTCGTCCCCGCAACCATCGAAGATATATCAAGAGCAATGACACGCTTGCCTTTCAAAATCTCCGGGACATTGCCTGCCACAATTTTTTGCGCCAAACCCTCGGCAATCGCGGTCTTGCCAACGCCAGGTTCACCAATGAGCACGGGATTGTTCTTCGTCCTTCGAGAGAGAATCTGAATCACGCGCGCGACCTCATCGTCTCTTCCAATCACGGGATCAAGTTTGCCGTCCCGCGCCATCTGCGCCATGTCAACACCATATTTATCAAGGTTTGGTGTGCTGGACTTCGACTTCTGCGCGCTGGACTTTTTTCCCGAGCCTATTTGGCCAGAAATGATCTTTTGAGCCCTCTCTAAGGTAACTCCAAACCTTGAGAGCGTTTGTGCCGCCATACCTTCGCCTTCGAGGATTAATCCAATCAAGATATGCTCGGATCCAATGTATTGATTTCCAAATTCCCGCGCCTTCGCAAAAGCAAGCTCAAAGGCTTTTTTCGCGCGCGGACTAAAGTCAACCATGCGCGCTGTTTCTTCCCTTTCCTCATCCACTTCTTCGCCCTTCATGTTTTCCTCAAGATATCCCTGCAAATCAGCAACTTTTACGCCCAGCTTCCCGAGAAGATCCGTCGCAATCTCTCCCTCCTCGGTGATACCCCAAAGCAAATGCTCGGTATCAACTTTTTTGGCGCCGAGCTCTGCCGCTTTCTGTGCCGCAGACGATACCACTTTCTTCGCACGCTCGGAAAAATAATCGACAAGATTGATCTCCTGCCGAGGACGGTAAGATTTTCCCAACGCAGATCCAAAAAAAGGATCACGATCAAGACTTCCTGACTCTCCGAAGAAAGAATCGAAGATAGATCCAGCATCGCCGAAAAGCGCCCTTTGCTGGGCGCACGAGTAACAGAGACTCATCTGAGTCGGCTTTCCATTTACTATTTGTTTTATCGTGACTGACGCGGGCCGTGACCCGCAGGATTGGCATAACATAAAATTATTAAGATTAAAAATCGCAAATTAGCACTCTCTTGTTATGAGTGCTAATTGCAATATATCACATTTCAAAAGTTCCTGTCAAACGCACATGTACATTATAATCGAGTTGTTGACACTTTGAGTAATTAAAAGGACTCGGGTAAG
>CAYMJO010000025.1:0-13844 GCA_964391305.1 uncultured Candidatus Saccharibacteria bacterium
ACTATATTTCATAGGCCTTCCCAGCAATTATATCATTTTTTGCTGGGCAAGACCCATTTTTAAATATATCTAAATTATATGGAAACGGCGCTGAAAATGCTTTCTAATGAACATCAGAATATATTAGAGGTAATAAATGCATTGCTTTTAGAGTGCGATTCTTTACAATCTGAAAATGAAATTGATAGAAACTTTTTTAAAAAGGCGGTTGCCTTTGTCAGGGGCTATGCGGATAAATTCCATCATGCGAAAGAGGAAGATATTTTATTTGTGGAACTATGTAAAGATGAAGTTCAAATGCGCTGTAATCCTACAGAGCAAATGTTGCACGAGCATGATTTAGGGAGAGATTTTATTAAAAAATTGGAAAAAGGAATAGAAGAAAGCAATAAAGATAAAATAATTGAAAACGCAAGAGGATACGCACAGCTTCTCCAAGAACATATATTCAAGGAAGATAATATTCTCTACCCTATGGCTGACGAAGCGTTAAATCAGGATGCGAAAGACAAGATTCTCGAAAAGTTCAAACAGGCTGAACAAAAGTTAGTCAAAGAGAAAGATAAGCACATGTTATTTTTAGAAGAGCTAAAGGAAAGGAAATGAATAAATGGATAAAAAAATAAACGAACTCATTGAATATCCTCAAAAAGGAATTTTGAGCAAAAGTGTCGCAAAAAACGGAAAATTTGATGTTACTCTGTTCTGCATGGCTAAAGGGACGGAAATATCCGAACATACGTCCGCAAAACAGGGATTTGTTTATGTCATTGAAGGCAATGGCGTTTTCAATCTTGAAGGGAAAGATATCACAATGTCGCGCGGAGTATTTATTGATATGAAAAGATCCGCGGTTCATTCTCTAAAAGTCGATGAGAATACCAGTTTTCTTCTTGTCTTAGCCAATAGTTAGTTAAAAAATTTTAGAGTTTTCTTTCAAATTTTGGATTTTTGCTTGCGTTTAAACGTATAAAGTTGTTATACTTCAAGCAGTAGAAAATTGACATATACAAAAAAATTAGCTATACTTGCATATAGTCATTGTTTGTTTAAATTTTTATAAAAACTTTGTAAATTAGATTACTTGAGTATAATACTTCGTAAATATGGCACATGTTAAAGCGGGCGGAACCGCGCAAAATTTAAAAGATAGCCGAGGACAGCGTTTGGGTGTTAAGCTTTTTGCCGGACAAAAGGTGAAGAAAGGCAATATCATCGTAAGACAGCGAGGCACCAAATTCCATCCTGGCAAGAATGTCATGAGGGGCAAAGATGACACGCTTTTTGCGGTTTCAGACGGAGTCGTTGGGTTTCGCATGATGAAAAAGAGAAAATATGACGGAGTGCTGAAAAAAACGAGGTTTGTTGATGTTGTTTAATTATTTTGCAAATTTGTGCGAAGCCGCCGTGAATATGTGCGGATTCCAATTCGCAATTATGCGAAGGTCATTCGTATCTATTAGCAAGATAAAAAATTAATTTTTTTCTAAACAAGGAAAAGAAAACAAAAAATTATGGAAAAACCTAAAATTGCCCTTTTGATAATATTGGGCATCGTAATCGGATTTGCCGCATGCTATTTTCTGCTTGCATATACGAGTTTCGGCCCGGTCGTATTGGGAATATAATCTGGTTGTAGGGATGGAACTTCGAGAAAAAAGATTTATTGACGTAAAACTGCCAGCTTTTTCTGGCAGTTTTGTTTATTTAATCGCGCATTTCACGAATTCTCTAAACAGCGGATGCGGCTTAAGAGGTCTTGAGAGAAATTCAGGATGAGCTTGCGTTGCGGCGAAAAAGGGATGTATGTTTTTTGAAAGTTCGATGAATTCCATCAGCCGTCTGTTTGGAGATTTTCCGGAGAAGACAATCCCTGCTTTTTGAAGGCGCTTTATGAATTTTGGATTCACTTCGTAGCGATGTCTGTGTCTTTCCACAGTTTTGTTTTTTCCATAGATCTTTTGAATCATTGTTCCCTTCTCAAGCACGGCGGTTTGGTTTCCAAGTCTCATTGTCGCTCCATAATTTTTGTTTGCCAGCTTTTCTTTTTGTTCCGGCAGTATATCTATAACTGGGAATTTTGTCTTTTTGTTTACTTCTGTGGAGTTTGCGTTTTTCATTTTACAGACATTTCTGGCAAATTCTATCACCGCCATTTGCAAGCCATAACATAATCCCAAAAATGGGATTTTATTTTTTCTTAAAAATTCTACGGCTTTTATTTTTCCTTCTACTCCGCTTTTTCCGAATCCTCCCGGAATAATAACCCCATCAAGTTTTTTTAATTCATATATTTTATCCGGACTTTTTTCGTAGTCCTTTGAATTTATCCATTTGATTTCCGGCTCTTTTTTGAAATGCCAAGCCGCGTGTTTTACAGCTTCTATGACGGAAATGTAAGAATCTTCAAGCGCGAAATCTCCAGTGTCGAAATATTTGCCAACGATGCCGATTTTTACAGGCTTCTTTTTTGATTTTATCACCCGCACAAGTTTTTTGAAATCTTTTAAGTCTTTTCTTTTTCTTTTTAAGAAGTCTAGTTTTTCAAGGATTCTCTCGCCTATGTGTTGCCTATCTAGAATCAAGGGCACTTCATATATGGATTTTACATCTGGGTTTGAAAAGATGTCTTTTTTGCCTATGCCTGTGTTTCTTGAGAAAACCTTGATTCGTTGGTCGTCAAGCGGTTGTTCCGCTCTTCCCACAAAGATGTCAGGAACGATTCCTGCGGAGTATAGCGTTCTCACCGCGTATTGCGCGGGCTTTGATTTCATCTCACCAATAGATTTTGGAATTGGCAGGTACGCGACATGGATGTTTAGGACGTCGTTGCCAAGCTCGAGCTTCATCATTCTATCAGCCTCAAGAAAAAGAAGCTGTTGATACTCCCCTACAGTTCCGCCAAGTTCAACTATTATGATGTCCGCTCTGGATTTATTTCCAGCTTCTTTTATTCTTCTGATAATTTCGAGCGGAACATGAGGGACAATCTCAACATCCTCGCCGTTGTATTCCAAGTTTCTCTCACGTTTTATAACTGCATTATAGATTTGTCCGTGTGTTATGAAATTTTCCTTGCCAAGCTCAATGTCCGCAAATCTTTCATAAGTTCCGATGTCCTGATCTGTTTCCGTCCCGTCCGCGCAGACGAAAACCTCGCCGTGCTCTGTGGGTCTGATTGTTCCTGCGTCGACATTGACATACATTTCGCACTTTACTTGAGTTATGCTAAGCCCTTTGCTTTGTAAAATTTTCGCAATTGAAGATGAGGTCACTCCTTTTCCTAGTCCAGAGATGACCCCACCTGATATGAATATGTATTTTTTATTTTTTCTTTTGCTTCTTTTTGTCTTTTTCACCGCCGGCTTTTTTCTTTTCTTTGTCATCTTTTTTTATCTCTAGGTTTATCTTTGTTGAAACTTTTGGAGTGATATTGACTTTGACTTTGTATTTTCCGAGTATCTTGATTTCTTTTTCAAGCTTCACGGCTTCTTTGCCGATTGAAAAACCTGTTTTTCGCGAGAGAAGCTCTGCGATGTCGGAATTTGTGACGGAGCCGAAGAGCTTGTTTTTTTCTCCCGCTTTTGCTTTTATTTCGAATTTTTCTTTTTCGATGCCTGCTATGATGGCTTCGGCGTTTTTTAGAAGATCTTTTTTCTTCTTTTTTTTCTTTTGTTTTAAAAACTTGAGATTTTTTATAGCGCCTTTTGTTGCAGGTATTGCCATTTTTTTAGGCAATAAAAAATTCTTTGCGTAGCCATTTTTGACTTTCACAATATCATTCTTTCCGCCGAGGTTTTTTACAGTTTTTGACAGTATAATTTTCATGTATATTTTATTTGTGAATTTTATTGGGACCTTGTGTGGTTCTGGGTTTGAACGAATTTGACTAGTATTGTCGAGTTACGGGCGAATTAAGCCGACATGTCATTATAGTTTTATTAAAAAATTTTTGCAAGTTCTTTCGCGATTTGCCGCGGGTTATGAAGATTCGTATATACCAGAGAGCTAAGTTTGAGCTGAATTTCTTCCCTCGCTTTATCGAGCTGTGGATCGCGATTATTGTCATAATCTTCGTCGGTCAGATCAATTTCTATATCTGGATTGAGACCCTTTTCGTCTATTTCGTCGCCGTTTGGCGTCAGCCATTTTGCCGTTGTTATTCGAAGACTTGTTCCCTGCGGCAATGTTTCGAGATCTTGCACGGAACCCTTTCCAAAGGTTTTCATTCCTATAAGTTTTGTTCCAAGCCTGTCGTGCATGGCTCCCGCAACGATTTCGGATGCGGAGGCGCTTCCTTCGTTGACAAGAATGACGGTTGGAATATCTTTTAGTTTGCCAGGTCCTTCTGATTCGAGAATTTCTCTTTTTCCGTCCGCATATTGTTCAATAACGATCGTTCCCTCTGGAATAAATTGTCCGGCTACTTTTACGGAAACGTCGAGAAGACCTCCTGGATTGTTTCTCAAATCCAGAATAATGCCCCTTGTGTTTTTTGTTAAAATTTCCATGACCGCCTTGTCAAGTTCTTTCTTTGTATCATTGCCGAATTCCAATACTTCGAGATGCGCGATGTCGTTTTCCAAAAATTCCAGTTTGACCGTTTTTACCGTTATAGTGTTTCTGGCTATCTCGAATTCCTGCGGATCGCTTAAATTGTCTCTTGAAATTGTAAGTTTTACTTTTGTGCCTTTTTCTCCGCGGATTTTTTGGACGGCTTCGTCCAAGTTCATGTCTATGGTTACGTCGTCATTGATTTTTACGATCCAGTCCCCCGGTTTTAAGCCGGCTTTTTGCGCAGGTGTTCCCTCAAGCGGAGATATCACCGTCAGCCTGTTTTTTTTGATGCCAATTTCCACTCCTATTCCTTCAAAAGTTCCCTCAAGTTCTTCTTCGAATTTTTTTGTTGTCTCTGGGTCCATGAATGCGGAATAAGGATCGTCTATCGCTTTCACCATTCCCGATATCGCTCCATAGAAAAGCTTTTTTTGATCAATAGGTCTGTCATAATGTTTTTTTTCTATCAAATCAAAGACATTCCAGAAAAGGCCAAAGTCCACTTCCTCAATTTTCTTCCCGTTCTTATTTACAATTTCGACGCCGCTGACTTCTTGCGGCTTTTGCATTTTTCTGCCAATCAAAATCCCAATTCCAAAACTTGCCAGAATGGCTATTATGACGATATACGTCGTTATGTATTTTCGAAATTGTACGGTCATGATTTAGAGTTTACGCGAATTTCCTGTGAATTTTCGTAAAGGAAAACCCGCATGTATTTGTGGATGATTTGCGTATCTTCAGGATTTAGTATTCTACGTCGAACTCCCGATCGACGAGCAAATCCGTGTCAAAATAAACCATACTGCCTTGTATTTTGCTCACATCCGCGGGCGTGACCATTTTGGGCTTGGTGTTTGATTTTACGGTAAAATTAAGCTTGTGCTGAGGCGTCCCAGCCTGTTTTTGAACCAGCAGTCTGTAAACATCTTTTTTTATAATATTTGATGGCAGTTTGTATTCTATGTTCACCGTTTCCATGTCGCCGGGCTCTGTGGATTTGAAGTAAGACCATACTTTTCTGCCAGAATGTGGATCTATTTCCTCGACCATTTCTCCTTTTGGAGTTTGTTTGTCCGTTACTTCCGTGCCGTCGTATGACAAAAGTTCGGCATCATGCGGAACATAAACCTGCGTCCATGTCCTATGACGAGTTGTATAATTTGAAAAAGTTCCGTTGTTTATGTATGTGATTTGGAGCTTGGCTCTAATATCTTTCTGATTGGATATGTCGATCTCATAATTTATGACCCTGTCCATTACTCTGTCCGTTTTGAGGGCTGCCACATTATTGTCTGCAACGAGGAGATAATCCTGATCAAAATTGTTGTTCATTTCACATGTCCATCCTTCCTCTCTTAAAATTTCCTGTATTTTTTTATCCCTTACGTACATCATGGCGTGCTTTTGTTCGAATGCCTTTTTAAGGACTTTTACGACATCAAACCATTTTTCTTTTGGTAGCGCGAATATTTTTTTCAAAATGACGTTGCTCAAATCGCTTACTATTGACTGTCTGTCCTCCATTGGAATTCCCATCCCTTTGTATTTTTCCTCCACATGCACTTGTATTGTTTCCGTGGCGTTTTCCGCCGTGAATGTGTAAGGATAGCCTTCTACCTGCACGGGTCCTGTAATTTTCAGAAGATCTTCAAGAAACACGGGTGTTATAGAAATTACTCCATTGAGATTATCTCCCAATCCTGTTTCTATTTTATAAATTTCTAAGATCTTTTCAGAAGCCACGGCAAAATCGGCGCAACCAACGCACATGTTCGCGTCTCGAAGGTACCAACTCGGCATTTTTAAATAAGTTTTTATGTACGCGGGAGGCTCTATCGGAACTGGTGCCTCTTTGTCTAAATTGTAAACTCCCTTGGTTGTGAATTCTGCGATATCTCCTTCATGTACTTTCAGAATTCCAACATTGCCGATGAAACCGCCGGAGTTTCTAAGTTCATGTGGATTTTGGGATACGAACAGATATTGCTGTTCATCGGGATGTCCTGCGATTCTAGGTAGAATCTTCGCCGCGAGCAATGCTTCTTCTAAGAAATTCTCCGCAATCGGGATTTTTTCTATGATAAGGTTTTTTGCTTGGACAATTTTTTCGTTCACACCGTTGTTATCAATGTTTTCAAGCTTTTTCTTGGCCTTGCCTATTTTGTCTTTGGATTTTTCAAAGGTTTTTTCGGATTTCGAGAATTTTTCCAAAGCCTCGCCTCTCTCTGTACTCGAGAGTTCTCCGAAATTCGTTATTTCTTTTGATTGGATTGGCGAAAGAATTTCCAGGCCGCTTGAAATCGTTTTTGAAAGGGCGGATGTCAAGAGTGCTCCCGCGTCGAGCAAATTTCCGGCGGCACGAGCTTGTTTGCCATAAATGGGAATTATGTATGTCCATTTCGCGAAGGTAAATTCCCATTTTGCGGTCTGCATTTTTCTGTTAGCGATTTTGATTTCCTCTTCTGCGGTCTTGAGGTCTTGCTTCGCCACGGCATCCTGAACCTTCAGGAGATACTCCTTGCCGTCCATGGCGTTGTCGTACGCGGCTTTTGCGCTAAAAAGAGATCCAATTATGTATATCACAAAAATCGCAATTATGACCAAGATCGTTCTTGATTTTTTTCTAAAAAAACCAGTTCCCTTTTTTCCTTTTTTTTGTTTCTTGCTAAAAGGGTATGTCAAATTTATTTCGTCTGTCATTTTTGTTGTATTGCTCTTTTGTAAATTTCTCTCGGAGATTCTTTTTTCTTTCGATGCTTCCAAAAGTATTTTACACCACTTTTGATATGTATTCTAGTCATTTTATTGAAAAATGATATGAATCCCATTTTTTCCGCGCTTTCTCTTTTGTAAAAATGAGACATTTGGGCCAGGGGGAAATATATCACCTTCCAACCGTTTTCCCAGAATCTGCGGCACCAGTCCACGTCCTCAAGATATAGGAAAAATCTTTCATCCATAAGCCCGACTTCTTCTATAGCTTTTTTTCGGACCATCATGCAGGCTCCCAATACCCAATCCACCTCTTTAGTTTTTTTATGGTCGTAATCAGCCATAGTGAATTTTTTTAATTCTTTTTTAGCGAAAGACATTTTACCAAGAAAAGTTCTTCTGTATGCGACGGTTAAAATTGAATTATGGAATCTGTAACAGCTTTCTTGGACCGTGCCGTCGCCGTATATCAATTTTGGGGCAATTAATGCCACATCTTTGTGTTTTTCCATGTAGTTCAACATTTTTTCTATTGCTAGGTCTTGCATCACTATATCTGGATTTAAAATCATGACGTATTCGGTCGTCGTGTTGTTTATTCCCCAGTTTACGCCCTTGGCAAATCCGACGTTTACTTTCGATGGAATATATCTTTCTTTTGGAAAAGTTTTTTTGATCTGTTTTGATATTTTTAAATTTGGAGAATTGTCCACAATAACAAAATTTCCCTTGAGTTCGGGATATTTTTCTAGTATGGATTTTATGCACTGTGTCAGAAGCTTTGGCGATTTGTAGTGCACGACGACGATGGAAAGGTTCATTTGGACTTATATTAAATTGTTACGTATCAGCCAAGAAAAGGATTATCCCGCCGCGGCGGGATTTGCTATAAGTTATATATAAATTTTAGCAAGTTTATTTAAACCATTTCTCCATGTCTTTCGCGTTGATTTTTCTCTTCTTCATGATCATCTTTCTTTTTCGAAGCATCAGCGGAATTTTTCCTATGGTTTTGAACATATCGTGGATGAGATATGGCTCCATGATCAGCGCGTATCCCCACATTTTCATTTCATACCACGCGATTTCCGGAAGATTTTGTAAAAAGTTTTTTAGAAATAAATTCTTTAAAAGTATGTAATGGTGATTTCGAAATGAAACTTTTTTTGAAAATTTTGATTTGTTTTTTCTCTGTTCGGCGATTGCGAGGTTTCCCTTGTGATACGCGCCCGCGCCGACAGCGCTTCTCTCGTGATACGCGATTGCCGTTGGTACGTATATGCTTTTCCATTGTCTAAGCAGGAGTCTGAATGCCATATCTATGTCCTCTTTGTACGCGAAAAAAGTTTCATCAAAATATTCTTCTTTTGAAAGCGCGAATTTCCCTTTAAGTTTTATATCGTTGAGGGCTTTTCTGCGGTACATTGGCACGGTTCCGGCGGCTCCAAAAATCTCCATTTGCTCTTCGTATTGGCCTCTGTCGTACTCTGCTTCGCCTATATTGGTCGCTTGACCCGTTCTGTGTAGCTCCATTCCAACGGCATCTATAATATCAGTTTTTTGGTATAATGTCAAGTCTTCCATTATTACAAAATGGGCTTTTTCTAGTTTTTTGTGCAGATTTTTTTCTTTTTCAAAATCTTTTTTGTCCAGTTTCGCGTCGGTTGGCAGTAAGCGTTTTATTTTGCCTTGTGCCGCGCCGATGTGCGGATTTTTCTCGCAGGCGCAAACCAGCTCTTTGACGTAATTTTTATCCAAAATGACGTCTTGGTTCAACGCCAAGTAGTATTCTCCATCTGTATCTGTTTCTCTGATGCCTTGGTTGTGTCCCCCCGCAAAGCCGATGTTTGCCTTATTATTTATATAACGCGTTCGCGGGTATTTTATTACAAGATTTTTGATGGTTTTTTCAGTTTTTCCTTGGTCTTGGGATCCATTGTTTATTATCAAAAGCTCCGAATTCTTGTAAGTCTGCGCGAAAACGGCCTCAATGCAATTTTTGAGATATTTCGCGCCATTAAAGGCTAGAATACAGATTGAGACTTTGGGATTCATTTTTGTTGACAAGTGCGATAATTAGGATAGTATGTTAATAGGAGGAAAAAAAATGAAAAACTTTGTTATGTTTTTAAAGAATGATATGCTGACGACGTGGATCTTTATTCTCATCTCCGTCGTTATACTGATTTACTGTTTTGTGAAATATATTTTATAGAACAAAACAGTTCTACAAAGCTCTCTTTTCAAAGAGGGCTTTTTTTATTGCGTAAATCACCGCCATTTGCCTTGTGGCAGACAGGTTGCTTGGCTTGTTGCTTATACAACGTATTTTAACATATTTGCGGCTTTTGGGTTACAAGGTGCAAGGTAAATGTGGGATTTTTGTTGACAAAAGGAGATGGTTGTTTTAGTTTGCTTAGAAGAGGGAGAGAGTGCGAAGAGGGAGGAAGAAAATGAGAGGAGCTTATTTTACTCGAACATTTGTACTACCCGAAATTTTTTGGAAAGCCATAGGGGTAAAATTACCCCACGGGTTCGAAACAAATTTGTTTATACATTATCCGAGTGTAATGGAAGAGGAAACAAATCGAAAGAATGATGCTTACTACGATCTATTTCATCGAACAGTCCTGTCCTATAAACCAAAAGAAGATTGTTAAGAATTTTTTTCAAGCACTCTCTTTCTCTCTCCTCAAAGCCACTTTTTTAACAAGGGCTTTTTTTATCGCGTAAATCACCGCCATTGCCATCAATATAAATCCAATTCCAAGCGGATGATTCAGATACGGACTTGTCGCGTTTGTGATGAGCATGCCGATGATGCCGGCTGACAGGGCACAGGTTACAGCACACCGCATCGGATTGCATTGTTTTGTTTCTTTGCCCTTGCTTTTCAGTTCCATGCCTAAAACTTTGTTGGCTTTGTAGGTTTCTCTAAAAATTTCGAAAAAGATCCACGCGTAAACAAGAAGCCCGAGTATCCCCATTTTTATGATCAAATCGTGGTAGCCCCATTCATAGACGTAAACTTTTATGAAACCTTGTTTTTCTGGAACGACACTCTCATATACAATCGGCGTCCCGAAACCTTGGCCCAAGATGGGCCTATTTTTTATCTTCATGTTTATCGGCTCAAGAAGATTCAGCCTGTTTTGCCCGGCAAGCTCTTGTTCTGGCTTTGCGATGCTTATAATTCTGTTTGATATTGTTTGATAGACTTTCGGCGCGAAGAAATAGCTTCCCATGACCGCGGCAATCAGCAGAACTATGATTGTCAGCGCGATTAAAATTGCCCTCTTCTTCGGAAGTAGAAAAAGCATGAAGATGATGCCCCCGGCCGCGCCAGTCCAAAGACTTCGGGAAAAGCTGATGCCGAGAGTGAGCAATGTTAGAATCGCCGTTATTCCCAGATATAAAGTTGTCCGATCGCGTTTCCAACGTTTCAAAATCAAGAACATGGCAAACAAAAACCCAAACAGCGCGTAGATCTGCCCAGATGAAAACACGCGAAAAAATCTTCCACTCACATAGGATATCGTTCCGAGACCGAGGTCTTTTTGCCATCGGTATTCCACTGGTTTTCCAGACTCGTCATATAGCCTGTTTTTGATTCCAATGTACGCGAATTTGCCGGACGCAGCTTCTTTGGCAGATGCGCTCTCGATTGAAATCGCTTCAGAGAGATTAGGTCTCGCCCATTGTTTTGTAAAAAAGAAATCTCCGAAAAGAAAAAGCGACAAGGCACTTAATATTATTGTTCCTCCGAGAAATATCGTGAGAAGTTTTTTTATAAAGAATTTATTTCGCGCAATTTCAAAGACAGGAAGCGCCAAAGCGAAATAAAGGTAACCGTTGAGATCGAAAAAATTCGCTCCGTTCGGATTTCCAGAGAGATATCCGTTGATTCCTCCAATCACAATTAAAGCGGCGATGGTGACGAGCGGCGCAAAGAACTTTGACTCTGCAATTGCAAGCCGCTTATTCTTAAGGGCTTGGATTAACCAGACGATCATGATAATGAGAAACATCGCCATGCGGATTGACAGAACAAAATTGTCGCTTATGGAGAACGAGAAGAGATAACCCTTGCTTCCGATGATGAGCTCAAAAAATATCGCGAGCACTCCGTATTCAAGACGTTTCAAAGTAAGATTTAAGACGAGTATTATGATTGCGAAAAAGAGAATCGTGTTTATGACAGGAATCAGATAACCCAAAAAAGACAGAGCGTACGCCGCCGCTCCAATGATGAGCATTGTTCGAGTCAGTTTTGAGAATAGTTTCATGGTTGAAAGCGCTAAACGTCAAACTCTAAACACCAAGCTTTTTTCTTAAAAAAGCTTGGCGCTTATCGCGGCTTTATCCCAAGTATTTGCACCAGCGCCGCCTGCAGAAATCCGAGCGGCCAAAGCAGAATTAAAATGATAAAATTAAATTTTGAAAAGTGTTTTGACGCGTAGTGAATTATGCTTTTTGAAAGCTGGAAATATTTTTTAAGCTTGGGCTGTTGGATGAAACTTTTGCCTTTATGATGAATTATTTCTGCGTCTGGCAGAACAAAAACTTTGTATTCTGCGTTTTTTGCTCTTTTGCAGAAATCGACTTCTTCAAACCATATCCAAAATTTTTCATCAAGAGCTCCTATTTTGCTGAAAACTTCTCTTTTTGCCATCAGGCTCGCGCCCATGACTTGGTCAACTTCCGTGATGTGCTCAAATTTTTCATCGAGCATGTAATAGTCCTTGTATTTTTTCTTTTTCAAAAGAAAAGAATGCAGGCCGAGCATCATAGTTGTGAGTATTCCAATTGTTGGAAACCTTCTTGCGGTTCCAACCTGGAGGGTTTTATCCAAATTTAAAAGACGAGCACCGACGATTCCAGCTTTTGGATGCTCATTGAGAAATCTTACCATTTTTGCGAGCGCGCTGTCCAGAATTTCCGTATCGGGATTCAGCAGGATAATTTGTTCTCCGTGACAAAGCTTGATTGCCTGATTATTCGCCTTTGCGAAACCTTTGTTATCATCGTTTCGAATAAGCTTTGCTTTTGGAAATTCTTTTCCAACCATGTCGGCGCTTCCGTCGGACGAGGCATTGTCTATCACGAAAACTTCGAAATCTATGTCGTTTGTCTTATCAAAAACCGACCGCAGGCATCTGCGAAGAAGATTTTTGACATTCCAGGATAGTATTATGATTGAAAGCATGGTTTTAAGCAGTATCCAATTTCCAGTACACGATACCCAATTTCCTATTTTCTAAAAAAGAAACCAGTGTACTGCGGCTGTGTGCTGTTCATAATGTTCACTTTATATTTTCGACATCATCTTGTCCACTCGGCTTTCCCAAGAATAAGGCTTGACTGATTTCTTCCGTTTTTCTTCAAGCTTTTTGGAACTATTTTTCAAAGCCTTTTTAATTTCATCCGCAAATTGCTTTTGTGTATCGGCGACCTGCACAAGCCCTTTGAATTGCTCCGTTCCCGACACGGGCGCTGTCACAACGGGAATTCCGCATGCCAGATATTCGTACATTTTGAGCGGATTCATTGACTTTGTGAATTTCGTGATTTTGTGCGGAATTATCCCGACATCAAATTGAGAAAAAAGATACGGAAGGTCTTTGTATGAAATCGGGCCAAGGTAGTGCGCGTTCTTATAGCCTTTCAGGTATTTTGTCTCCGCTTGTTTCCAAACTGGTCCCGCCATGACTAGCGAAATATTTTTTACATTGTCTAAAACATATTTCAAAAGTTTGAAGTCTACTCTACTTTCTATGATTCCCAAATATCCTATTATCGGTTTTTTAATTTTTAAAAATTTATTTTTTAATCTGGAGTTTTTTGGATTGGAGCTTAAATAATGCTTGATATCTATTCCGTTTGAAATCCATTGCTTGTTTTTATTTTTTGGAAAAGATTTCAGAAGTTCTTTTGAAACTGTAAAAATGGCGCTGGCTTTCTCGTCAATGATCTTGTAATTTTTATTCAAAATTTTGCCGAAGCGTTTGTAGAACGCGTGCTCGCGCCAATCATCAACGGCATCAAAAATCTTGGTTGCGTTCTTAAGTTCCTCAAAAGGTTTCGTGAACATGGGATTGTATGACCAGAGCATGATGTCTTTGAATTTCGCGAATTCGAGGATGCTTGAGATTTCCGTCCAGATAGCTTCCGATCCTTTGCCTTGTGTGAGATTTCTCGCGGTCGCGTAGACGTACATGTTTGGTTTGACTTTCACAACTTTGGAATGTAATCCGCTTACGTAAAATTCAGCCGTCACATTTTCCCCCCTTATCTTTCCGATAATGCTTTCGTAAAAAACTCTCACGGTTCTTTTTCTTGTGAGCGGCAAGAGATCAACTGATAGGATTTTTTCAAACTCTCTTCTTTTTAAAAGCTGCTGGAGGATATGATAGTTGCGGTTGACAACTCCGGTTTGCTGGAAAATCAAAGGCTTTTGGCTTTTTGCGTTCACGTACTTTTGCCAGTTGTTCCATGAGGACATGTTGAGGATGAGGAGATCCATATTTTTATTATTTGGAGAACAGACTCGCGCCTGCTCTCCGGAAAGGTTT
>CAYMJO010000026.1:0-13807 GCA_964391305.1 uncultured Candidatus Saccharibacteria bacterium
TTACTTTAATTGGCTGTCTTAATCCAATTTTATTGAAAAGTCAATTACTTTTTTGGATTTTTCTTATTATTTCGGCGGTTTCCTTGATCGCTTTATTTAGCTTTCCTTCCCAATTTGTGACGACATGGTCGAAATTTTTGCTTTCTTTTAGTTCTTTTTCCGCGTTTTTAAGTCTGATTTTTATTTGCTCTTTGTCGGTGTTTGCTTCTATCATGCGGCGCTTAAGGTCTTTTGGATTCCCCGGCTTTATGAAAATTTTCAAGGCTTTTGGGATTTGTTTTTTCACTTTTTTCGCTCCTTGTACATCTATTCTTAAAATTACGTTGTATCCTTTTTTAACCTGTTCCAAAATTTCTTTCTTGGGCGAGCCATATTTATATCCGTGTACTTTCGTCCATTCTAGAAAAAATCCTCCGTTGATTTTTTTATCGAAATCTTTTTCTGAAAGAAACCCTTGATCGAAATCTTCTGTTTTTGTTCTCCTCGGCCTCGTTGTGTACGTTCCGATTTTTTTTATATTAAGATCTTTTATTTTTATGAGGCCTGCTATGATTGTGTCTTTGCCGGACTTCGATGGGCCGGAGATTATTATGAGGTTGCCTTTGTTCATAGTAGTTCGAATTTTTTAGGGATTTTTGTTTCAAATTCTTTTGCGGTTCCATCTAAATCTTCGAAAGAAATTTTCTGCGCGTGCAAATACATCGGTTTTTGCTCTGCTGTTTTTTTGTTTCCATAAAGTGTATCGCCAACGATTGGATTGCCAAGCGACGCAAGATGCACCCGTATTTGGTGCATTCTGCCAGTTTCCGGCAGGGCGCGAACGAGTGTCCTTTGGGGATCTTCGAAGGTCTTTGTAACATTATACACCGTTTTGGAAAATTTTGCCTGTAATGATTTTTCGCCGTTCAAAATTCGTTTCATCGGATTATGTTTCGATCTTTGCATGTATCCTTCTATGACGCCTTGCTTTTTGGCGATGTGTCCTTCGGTGAGCGCGATATAAGTTTTCTTGACCTTGCGCTTTTTGAATTGTTCTTTCAAATGATCGAATCCTTTTTTTGTTCTTGCGATGATCATCACTCCCGAAGTTTGCTTGTCTAAACGGTGCACGATTCCGGGCCGAAGCTTGTCCTCGCCGACATTCGTGATTTTTGGATATTTCGCGATGAGCCCGTTTACGAGCGTTTTATCCAAGTTCCCGTTTCCGGGATGCACGACGAGTCCCGCGGGTTTGTTTATAACGATGAAATCTTTTTCTTCAGCGAGTACATCGAATTTTATATCGTCATCTGGTTTGACTTCGATCGGTTTTTCTTTTTCAAAGTTGATTTTCAATTCATCGTTCTCTTTCAATTTGTGTGCCGACTTTGTTATTTTTTTATTTTTTAAAAAAACAGAGCCGCTTTTTATTAATCTCTGTAAATAAGATCGGGATGATTCTTCAAAATTTTCTACTAAAAATTTGTCCAAGCGAATGCCGGAAATTTCTTTTTTTATTTTAAAAAAATATTCTTGCATTTGTTTGATTATAGCACATGTCGATGTCAGTCGCGAAATTTTTGTGCAGGCAGACAGTGTCCTGTCCCTGCATTTCAAAATAAAGAACCCAACCTCATAACTGACCCGGGAAATGCAAGGAGAGCTTGCTTCTCTGCAGGAATAAATCCTTTGCAGAAGTTCCGGGCCATGTATGAGATTGGGTTTTTTTGTTTATTTATACCGCATCTGCAGAAGCGACGCAGAACCGTTTTGTCATGTAGACTGCGCGGTTCTGCGCAGCGCACTCGACATTTGCGTGCCGAACGCGCTATATTCGCTTCTGCAGTTGCGATATTACCGCAATTGCAGGGATAAAACCCATTCTGAAAGCTTGGAGTTTAATAAGTAATTAATGCCCCAGCTTTACAGAATCATATCACCTTAGCATATCTAAAAGATTTTGTCAAGTTTTTTGGGCGTTTTTTGTTCTTTTTTGCCTAAAATAAGACTTTTTTTATATTTTTATGACCGAGTTTGGATTCTTTTTCCATTGATATTTTATTAAATCTATACCATTTGAAAATCCTGTCAAGTGGTACGAATGGCCCAATTTTCGCTTGAATGGTTTTACTTTTTTCAAAACCCTTTTCAAAATTTTAGAATTAGTATATAATGACGGTGAAAACTCGATGTAAAAACCAGCAGTTGTATTTCTGTGCATGTTTTTGTTAGCCTTTTTTCGTCATAAAGCGTACCATTCAATATGCTAAATATTTCATTTACACCCGAGCCAATATTTCATATTGGGAGTTTCGTGATTACCAACTCCCTTCTTGTCGCGTGGATAGGTATTTTGATTTTGTTTATTCTTTGTATTATTGGAACGAGGAAGCTCAAAATGATTCCAAGTGGTTTGCAGGCGTTGCTCGAGTACATGGTTGAGGCCCTCGAGAGAATGGTTCATGGAGTGACAGACGACAAAGAACAAACAAAAAAGTTTTTTCCTTTCATAGCTTCGATCTTTGTTTATCTTATACTTTTAAACTGGATGGAAGTCATTCCCGGATTTTCTACAATCGGAATCTGGGAAGTGGACCGCGGCGAAGCCGTGCTTGTGCCTTTCTTTCGAGCGGCAACGGCTGATTTGAACCTGACTATCGCGATGGCAGTCATCTCGGTTTTGGTTGTGCAGGTTACTGGAATCGCGGCTCTCGGTTTCTTCAAGTACGCGGGCAAGTTTATAACTTTCAGAGGCCCGATGGCGTTTATTGTCGGCATCCTTGAGCTCATCAGCGAAGTCGTGAAGATCATCTCGTTCTCCTTTCGTTTGTTCGGCAACCTTTTTGCGGGAGAAGTTCTTCTCATAGTGATGACTTATCTTGTGCCGTTCGTCATTCCCATGCCTTTCATCGGACTTGAGATTTTTGTCGGCTTCATTCAGGCTTTGGTGTTTGCGATGCTTACGCTTGTGTTCTTGAAAATGGCGACGCAGGAACCTGTCCATTAAGTATTTAGAGCATTTACAATAATTAACCTGTCTGTGCTGAGTTTTTAAAAAATATCAAAACCAGCATAGATCAATATCTCAACAATTATGGACGTAGAATCAGCAAGATTAATAGGCGCGGCGATTGCGATGGGCGCGGGCGCGATCGGTCCCGGCATTGGCATTGGTTTGCTTGCGCAGGGAGCACTTAACGCGGTTGGACGCAATCCCGAGGCGGCATCAAAGATTCAAAGCATGATGATTTTGGGCATTGCCTTCGCCGAAGCGGTCGCGATATATGCTTTGGTTATAGCACTGATTGTAAAATTTGTTTAAAAAAATTCTTTGTATTTTTATAAAGAATTTATAATGTTTTAAAAATCATGGAGATTTTAGAAAACTTAGGAATAGATCCGTTGCATCTTATCGCGCAGATCATTAATTTTGCCGTGGTTTTGGTTATTTTGCGGGTTTTTCTCTACAAGCCGATAAAGAAAATTTTTGATAAAAGAAGAAAGAAGATCGAAGAAGGACTTTCGCAGGCGGAAAAAGCCGAGCAGAGAGCGGAAAAAATCAAAAAAGAAAGCGCAAAAGAAGAAGAGCTTGCGAGGAAAGAAGTGCAGAAAATGGCTGAGAAGGCGAAGAAGGAACAGGTAGAACTGAAATCGAGACTCAACGAAGAGGCGAAGTTGGACGCGGAAAAGCTTTTGGAAAAAACTCGAAAGGAAATTGAAGCTGAGAAAAAGCAGATGGTCGAAGATATGAAAAAAAAGACGGCAGAGGTTATTTCTGAAGCTGCGGAAAAGGTCATTGCCAAGGAAGTTGATGCCAAGATGCACCAGAGTCTAATAGAGGATACCATTGCCAAGTTGTAGGTATCTGGTATTTTCGTATATCGTATATTGATTAATCATATTTGACATGATTTCTTCTCAAGAATACGCAACAACTTTGCTCGAACTTGCAGATGAAAAAGATGCAACACTTCGCATTTCTGGAGATTTGGAATTGATTTTGAAAAAGTACGCGGAAGAAAAAAAGATTTTCAAGAGTGAAGAGTCAGTTCAAAAAGAATTTTTCAAAAAAATGGATAATGTTATGGTTAGCTTTTTGAGCGTGCTTGTCAAAAATAAAGACGTTGATAAGCTTCCCATCATTGCCGCATACTTTTGGAAAATTTCTTTCAAGATTGAAAGAGGGACTTTCCAGCAGGTTATTGTGAGAAGCGCTGTGCCTCTTTCCCCTGAACAAAGGGCTAAAATAGCGAAACGCCTTGTGGAAAGACTTGACAAGGAGCTTTCTATAAAATATGTGATTGATCCTGGAATTCTTGGGGGAATTATTGTTCGAGCCGGAGATTTCTATTTTAACAACAGTTTGAAAAAGAAGATAAGTTTGCTCAAGCATGATTTGGTGAAAAAGGAGCACTATTACTAGAAATGGTAAAACCTCGATGTCAAGAATTCATCTTCGATTGATTATTTTGTCAGTTAAGAAGATAAACTTTTGACATTTTGGTTTTGATGTTTGTCATTAATAATATTATGGAACAATTTTTACCGGAATCGAATAAAATTATAAAAAAACTCAAGGAGGAAATTAAATCTTTTGAATTTCATCCGCACGCGAGGAAAGTTGGATTCGTCACGAAAGTGCAGGACGGCGTTGTTACGATAGATGGTTTGAACGACGCGATGGCGGGCGAAATGCTAAGGCTCAAAGAGAGCATTTACGCTCTTGTGCTGAACCTAGACGAGGATTCCATAGGCGCTATAGTTCTTGGCGACTATACCAAAATTAAGGAAGGTGAGTCTGTGGACACGACGGGCAAAATTTTGGAAGTGCCGGTTGGCGAAGCGCTTCTTGGCAGAGTTGTGAATCCCCTCGGAGAGCCGCTTGACGGCAAGGGCGCAATAAAGCATGCCAAATTTTATCCCGTGGAAAAATTGGCCCCCGGTGTGATAAAAAGGGCTCCCGTTGACTCGCCCGTGCAGACGGGTGTTAAGGCAATTGACGCAATGATCCCCATTGGCAGAGGACAGAGAGAACTTATCATCGGAGACAGACAAACGGGCAAGACTGCGCTCGCACTTGATACGATCATCAATCAAAAAGATAAAAATCTTCTTTGTATTTACGTTGCCATTGGACAGAGGGAATCCAAAATCGCAAGATTGGTCGCCCAGCTTGAAAAGCATGACGCGCTTGATAACACCATTGTCGTTGTGAGTGGCGCGGCGGATCCTGCGGCTCTGACTTATATTGCGCCGTACGCAGGATGTGCGATGGGCGAATATTTTATGGACAAGGGCAAAGATGTTCTTGTGGTCTATGACGACCTTACCAAGCACGCTTGGTCTTATAGACAAATCTCGCTTTTGCTCCGGCGCCCTCCGGGACGCGAGGCTTATCCGGGAGATGTTTTTTATCTGCATTCGAGATTGCTGGAGCGTGCGGCAAAGCTGGATAAGAAGTATGGTGGAGGATCCTTGACCGCGCTTCCGATCATCGAAACACAGCTTGGCGATATTTCGGCATACATCCCGACAAATGTGATTTCAATTACAGATGGGCAGATCTATCTTGAGTCGGATTTGTTTTATGCCGGTACGCGTCCCGCATTGAACGTCGGGCTTTCTGTTTCCCGCGTCGGCTCAAGTGCCCAGACGAAGATCATGAAGAAAATTGCGGGCAAGCTCCGTCTCGACCTTGCACAGTACAGAGAGCTTGCGGCGTTCGCGCAATTTGGCTCTGACTTGGATAAGGAGACTCGCGAACGCATAGAGCGCGGAAGGCGGACTGTAGAAATTTTGAAGCAGGGACAATATGAGCCGATGCCGCTTGCAAATCAGATTATGATAATTTATGCGGCGGTAAACGGATATCTTGATGCGATAAATGTTGGAAGTATCAAAGAAACCGAATCCAAGCTGCACGAATATATGAAGACCCAGAAGCCCAAAGTCCTTGATTTGATAAATGACGAAAAAGAATTGACGGAAGATATTGAAAAAGAGATTAAAGATTCGCTGGATGATTTTTTAGAAACATTGCCAAAAGAATACAAAATTGTTGAAGAAGAAAAACGATCTTAAATGGTGATAATTATATGGCTAGTACTAAAGACATAAAACGCCGAATAAGATCCATTTCCAATACACAAAAAATTACGAAGGCGATGGAAATGGTTGCCGCGTCCAAAATGCGCAGGTCACAGCGGATTGCGTTGCAGGCGAGGGCGTATGCGGGGGAAGCTTTGTCTTTGATTACCGATCTGGCGAAGGGAGAGGCCGCAAAATCAAGCGAGCTTATGGAGGAAAGAGATGTGAAAAATGTGTGTTTTGTGATTGTTTCTACGAACAAGGGTTTAGCCGGCGGAATTAATTCGAATCTTTTTCGAGAGGCTCTGAAATATATTGAAAAAGAAAAAGCTAAAAATCGCAGAGTCTCTGTGGTTGCCATAGGGAAAAAGGGGAGTGATTTTGCCCTTCGTACCGATCTTGATCTTGCGGCTGAATTTCTGGATGTGGTTGATAAGACCAGTTCTCAAGGGATATCTCCCATTTTAAAAATAGTGGAAGAGGGTTTTGTAGATAAAAAGTTTGATAAAGTTTGTTTAGTCTATACTGAATTTATCTCAACTCTGAATCAAAAGCCCGTTGTACGTCAGCTTTTGCCCGTCACAAAAGATATTCTCGTTATAGAGTCCCAGATAGGCAAGGATGATGATTTAAAAGGGAAGGCAAAAGTATCCTATCTCGTTTGCACTTTTGAGCCTTCAAAAGAGGAAGTTTTGGAAAGTTTGTTGCCGGAGTTTATCCGTATGCAAATTTACTATGCTCTGCTCGAATCACAGGCATCTGAACACAGTGCCCGCATGGTTGCTATGCAGAGCGCGAGCAAGAACGCGGGCGAAATGATCGGTGATCTGACGCTTACGTTCAATCAGGTGAGGCAGGCCGCGATCACTCGCGAAATCTCGGAGATTGTCGGCGGCAGCGAAGCCCAGCGGAATGGTTGAAATACTTGAGCATTTAATAAAAATCATTTTTATAAGCAATATGGGTAACAACAAAGGAAAAATTACGAGAATAATCGGTCCTGTTGTAGATGTGAGGTTTAAAAACAGCCTTCCCAAAATCTATGATGCCATTGAAGTTGGCGGTGAAAAGAACAAAGTCGTGCTCGAGGCGAGTCAGCATATAGGCCAGCACACCGTTCGCGCCGTTGCGATGTCTTCTACCGATGGACTGAAGCGTGGGATGGAAGTCGTGAATACAAAGGCTCCGATATCCGTTCCCGTTGGAAAAAAGACGCTTGGTCGAATGTTTAATCTTCTCGGAGATCCGATAGACGGTCTTGGAAAAGTCGAAGTTGGGAAAAGATATCCCATACATTACACACCGCCTGAATTTAAAAATCAGGAGACAAAGACGGAAATTTTTGAAACTGGGATTAAAGTTATAGATCTGATAGCACCTTTTGTAAAGGGTGGAAAGATCGGTCTCTTTGGCGGTGCGGGTGTTGGGAAAACCGTGTTGATTCAAGAACTTATTCGAAATATCGCCGCTGAACACGGCGGCTTTTCGGTGTTTGCCGGAGTCGGCGAACGCAGTCGTGAGGGAAATGATCTTTATCTCGAGATGAAAGAGTCGGGAGTTATTGATAAGACCTCTCTTGTATTTGGTCAGATGAACGAATCTCCGGGAGCTCGTCAGAGAGTAGCTTTATCCGCGCTGACCATGGCCGAATATTACAGGGATGAGGAAGGCAAAGACGTTTTGTTTTTCATAGATAATATATTTAGATTTACGCAAGCTGGTTCTGAAGTATCCGCTTTGCTTGGACGTATGCCGAGCGCTGTCGGTTATCAGCCAACGCTTGCGACCGATATGGGCGAGCTTGAAGAGCGCATTACCTCGACCAAGAAAGGTTCTGTTACTTCCGTGCAGGCGGTGTATGTTCCCGCGGACGATATTACCGATCCCGCGCCCGCGACCACATTTTCTCATTTGGATTCCACCGTGGTGCTTTCAAGACCGCTTTCAGAGCTAGGTATTTATCCTGCGGTTGATCCTCTGGATTCAACGTCAACGGTGCTTGATCCCAATATTGTAGGGGAAGAACATTATAAAGTAGCGCGTGAAGTTCAGAGGATTTTACAAAGATATAAGGACTTGCAGGATATTATAGCTATTCTTGGAATGGAAGAGCTTTCTCCCGAAGATAAAATCATAGTCAGCCGTGCGAGAAAAATTCAGAGATTTTTGTCACAGCCGTTCTTTGTCGCGGAAGTTTTCACTGGAGCGAAAGGAAAATATGTCTCGAGGGAAGATACTGTTAAGGGCTTCAAGCAAATTATCGATGGGAAACATGATAGTCTTTCAGAACAGGCATTTTATATGAAAGGCGGCATTGAGGAAGTTGGCGTTTCTGAAAAGGTTGACGGGAAAAATTAGATTGGCGGTGTGTTTCAATGACAAATGTTTTGCCGGTGCCATTTCTTGTCAAGGCGGAAGATGTCAAAAATTTATTCGTTTAAATGGGAGGATAATCAATCGTCATTTACATTTGTGATTTGGACTTAATTTATGCTTAAACTTCAAATACTTACAATAGAAAAAAGAGTTTTTGATGGCGAAGTTCAGTCTGTTGTCGTTCCAACACAAGCTGGAATGATTGAAGTGCTTGAGCGTCACGAGCCTTTGGTTTCTGCGATCAAAGAAGGAGAGCTCAAAATAAAAAAGAAAACAGGTGAAGAATACTTGGCAGTCGCCGGTGGTTTTATTAAGGTGACGGCGGAGAAAGCTGTGATTTTGGCGGATGTGGCTCTTCGTCCAGAGGAGATTGACGAGAAGGAAGTGGAAGAGGCGAGAAGACGTGCGAAAGCAGATATGCGGCGCAAGGATATTCCAAAGACAGATTTCTCTCTCGCGGCACGCGAGTTCCGTCGAGCTATGGTGAATTTGAAAGTTGCGAGGAAAAAACGGAGCAAGAGGAAATATTAAGAAGCACTAAGCGCTTAAAAGTTATGTACAAACAACCATTCACAAGTAAAAACCAACATGAAGCAGAAGCGCTCGTTATCTTCTGCATGGATTTTCGTTTTCATGGTCAAACTAAGAAATTTATTGAGAACTTTTTAAGAATAAAAAGCTATGATGTTGTAGCGCTCGCCGGTGCTTCGAAAAACTTTTCGGATCCGGACAGAGGGGATGACAAAGAAGTCGCCATGAAGCACGTCAGACTTTCGGTTGATCTTCATAAAGTCAAAAAAGTTATCCTCATCGATCATGCGGACTGCGGTGCGTATGGTGGAAGAAAAGCTTTTGCGGGCGATCCAGTCAAAGAGCGCGAGGCGCATGAAGCAAACCTTGCAAAGGCGGTGGAAGTTATCAATAATGAATTTTCTTCCGTGGAGGTTGAGACTTATTATGCCGAGTTGGTCGATGACGATAAAATGGTGGAGTTTATGAAATAAATTTCGTTTGAAAAATTTCCAAAGCCGCCTGTGTTTTTAAAAAACCAGAGCGGCTTTTTTGGGGTTTAAAAAAAGACACGGTTTGGAAATCTTGTCTTTAAATCATTTTCGCGTAATTCGATAAAGCTTGTTGGAATTCGCTCAAAATTTATGAGTCACTTCGATCTCTCGATAACTACCGTATTTTCATCGGAGTACGCCACTTTCCAGTTTTTATTCTTCTTCAAAGCTTCGGCCAGGGGTCTTTCTTTTTGTAAAAGTACGAAGCTGATTTCGTATTCGTCTAAAATTGATTCCGCATTTTGCCTGTAGTCCACAGTATCTAGAAAGATTTTCAAAAGATGCCTGTCGTCATTTTTCCAGTGCGCGCATCTTCCGTCGGCAAAGACTTTTTTTTCTGGGTATTCCAAAATCAGATATCCGCCCCAATTGTATTCGTTAAGCATGTTTCCCCCGATCGGATTTTTTCGGAGATAGTCTAGCGCCTTTGTTGGATAATCTTCTCCCTCGAAAACCTTTTTCTGATAAAAACTTTTTGAAATAGTTTCGTAAAAATTTCCATATTGAAAAATAGAAAAGGTTGTTACGATTGCGAGCGTTATTAGTATAAATTTGTTTTTCAGGATAGGTTTTAAAAAATTTTTGTAAAAAGCGGATGATCCCTCGAAAAAGTATGGAAGAGTTATCAGCACGAAGAGCGGAATGTTTCTTCTGCTAATCAGCGCCGCGAGCAAGAAAATTATAAAGAGGACAAAATTTGAGAGATCCATCCTAGCTTTTTTAAAAAAGAGGACGATGAGATACAGAGACAAATATACCGCGAATGCGATTCCAAACATGTCGGAAAAATCAGGAGAAAGCCATTCGTTGATCTCGCGCGTTCCATAAGAGTCCGTTGCCGTTCGGTATATTTCCTCGTAAATTCTATAAGTGTATGGATTTATCAAAGTTGCCGCGGCGCTCGCTATTGTCAGTACGAACAGCTTTTTAATTGATGGAAATGTTAATGTGTTTCTGTTTTCAGCGAATTGATTTTCTCCAAGATTTTCGATCGTGTTTCTTTTAGCAGATTCGAAAATTAGAAAAATCGCGAGTATTACGAATGCTGCGACAAAGCTTGCGTGCATATTTGCCCATGCGATCATAATAACGGGGAGGAAATAAATTAGCTTCGTGCCGGGGTTTTGTTTTAGCCTGTTCACTATGATGAAAACCAGCGCGATGCCGATCAATGCCAAAATCTGCGGGCGTACTCCGACGAAGAATGTCACTGCGGCGATGCCGATTGTTCCGAAGATAAATCTCTGCTCTATCGGGAATTTTTTTTCAAGAGTTTTGGGAGCGAGAAAAACAAAAATATACAAAATCAGAGCGCACGAAATTACGCTTAGTAAAAATGGTCCTCCCAGTCTGTATAGACCAAACATTAATACATTTGTTGTCCATTCATGGTCGACCCATTTGAAGTCGGGGGATGAATGGGTGAACCAATCGGTTCGGGGAACTTCCGCGCGTTCGATGATTTGTTCTCCCGTTTTTATGTGCCAGCCGAAATCTGGATCATCGGTAGGCTTGAACGCTAAAAAAGCAATTATGAGGACACAAAAGGAGATTATAATTGCTTTGAAAATAAATTCGTTTTTGAATGTAGAATACAGAGGTTTATTGGACATTTGTAGAAGATCAAAATTCAAAAGCTAATGTATCGTATTGGTAAAGCTTTTGAATTTTTAGCTGTACACTTTGAGTAAATACATAAATATCAAAGCAACGAAGAAGAAGAAGAACGCAATTGCCGAGCGCCGGCTGTTTTTTTGTTTATGAAGCTCTGGTATGAGGTCAGATGTTGCGATGTAAATGAAGCCGCCGGCTGCGAATGGCAGTAAAAAGGAATTTATGTTTTCGACTCTGTTAAACAGGAGATAACCGATGACAACTCCCGGAAGCACCGCTAGCGCGGTTATGAAATTATAGAATAGGGCTTTGGATTTATTGAATCCAGCGTAGAGCAACACTCCAAAATCTCCGATTTCCTGTGGAAGCTCGTGCATGACTATGGAGATAGATATTGGAATACCGAGGACCGGACTTATTGAAAATGCGGAGAATATAATTATCCCGTCTATGATATTGTGTACGCTGTCGCCGATTAAATTTAGATATCCGAGATGTTTATGTGTTTCGCATTCTTTGTCGTGGCAATGATGCCATCGGATCACGCGCTCGAGTATGAAAAACGTGGAAAGACCAATTATGACATAGACGAATAAATTCAGAGGCCTGTCAATTTTTTCCAAACCTTCCGGCATAAGATGGAAGAAAGCGCTTCCGATCAAGCTTCCCGCGGAAAAGCTGACTAATATGATCAAGATTTTCCTAAGCAACTTGTCTTTCAAAGAAAAAGTTGCGGTCCCAATAAGGGATAGCGCACTGATGATCATTGCGGTGATTATGGATATTGAGATGGGAGACATGTATTCGAGAATGCTAAATTGCAAATGTCAAACGCTCGCGCTGGCGTCAGACCGTCCGACAACTCAATTTTTGAAAAAATATGGGGCTAATGTCAGCCGAAGATTTTCTGAAAAATCGTCGAAATGTCAGTTCTCGGACAGTCTGATGGCAGAGTTTTAATGATAAAGGTTTGGCGTTTGTCATTTATAATATCACGTCTTATCTAAAAAAACCATCCTTCCGTTTGATGCGGAAGGATGGTGTGGTTTCTTCAAATGCGGAGATAGCTTAGAATACCAGAATATGGAATCCATTGTTGATCTGCGCGGCTGTTACGACGTCGTATGTTTTGACTCTTACTTCGTCGTTGTTCGACGTAATGGCGAATTTCACGATGGGCCATACGGCAGCGCTGTCATCGGTAGGTGTGATCACGATCTTTCTATTGTTTGTGGATAGATCGGTGTTGAAATCAACTGTGTAGTCTCCAGTTCCGCTTCTATTTACAACGATTGTCGGATTGACGTCACTCAAATTCTCGAAGCTGTTGGTTATCGTGCCAGCGCTGGCGATGACGGCTCCCATTTTTGCAGCTCCTTCTTTTGAGACTGGCTGTGAAATGCTTGTGCTCGATTTGACGGCATTTGCATTCAATGTTCCAGTTGTTGTGACGTTGCCGCCCCTCAATGTGCCTTCAGTATCGATGTCACCGGTGGCGTATATGGCTTTCCATCTCTTGTTTGTTTCACCGAGTTTGTATCGGTTTGTGTAATCCGGTACAAGGTTGTCTGCGTACTTCAACGGAAGACTTCCGCCTTTCTCTTTTCTATACTGTACTCCTTCCAAGCGGATGTCATCAGCGAGCGTCAAAGCGTTGCTGATGCCGTTGGTGGTCGTGTCGTTCGCAATGCTTCCGTTGAGGAAGTATGAGCCGCCTGTTCCCTGTTTACCCACATGCATTCCATTGTTGAAATGGATGATCGAGGAAGCAGACATGTTTAACGTGCTAGATAGTGCGTCTGCTAGGCTTGTCGCGGCATTCGCGTTGCCAAGACCGGCGGTAGCTCCGCCCACGACAAAGGCTGAGCATAATCCGGCGATTAGCAATGTTTTAGTGTACTTGTTCATAATTTTATTTTTCATAAACCATCGACCTAGAAATGGTTTATGAGGTTAATTGTTTTATACCAAGTTGAACTACTATTGAATTATACCAGTTGTTACTGTTTTTGAAAATATTTTTTTTATGTCCTATCTATCTATAATATATATAACGTGCGAAGTACAAAAAAATTACATATTTTCAAATCCTTTTTCAAAAATCTGGTTTTTCATGTTATTTTAGGGAATTTTTTTATAAAAAATTAATGAATTTTATATTTTTTTAAATAAAAAGTTTATTTTAACGTTTGACTAGAAATGTTTTTTGGGTTAGAATCCATGATAGTTTTGGGCGGCTAGCTCAGTTGGTTAGAGCGCTTGCTCGACACGCAAGAGGTGACAGGTTCGAATCCTGTGCCGCCCACCAAAATTTGGTATTTTCATTTTATGCGTGGGCCCATAGCTCAGCGGTAGAGCGCCCGGCTCGAGACAGATTATTCTTAAATTTAAATAATCGTGTCAAGGGCGGCCTGTTGAGAAATTAACAGGTGGTCACTCGCCAAATTCGGGGAAACCTAATCTCTGTTTGTAGAAGGAGTAAGGCAATCCCGAGCCAAGCTCTGAACCAGTCATTTTATTTAGGTTTAGGGAAGGTGTAGAGACTGTACGACGAGCCCCCGCCTTGGCGGGGTGAAGAGACAGTCCAGACTACAAATCTCGCCTGAGGCGGGAGCAGCGAAAGCTGTGGTGGTATGCATAACCGGTTGGTCGCAGGTTCGATCCCTGCTGGGCCCACTCGGCCGGAC
>CAYMJO010000027.1:0-13186 GCA_964391305.1 uncultured Candidatus Saccharibacteria bacterium
CCCGCGGACGCGCTTGGCGTACGACACGGGAATGTTACGCTGACCTTCGGTAATCAGAACAACACCCGCAATGACCACGATGGCAATTGCGGCGAAGCCCACGATACCCGTAATCTGTGTTGGATCAAATACGGCAAGCTGTTGTCGAAGAGCTGAAGGAATACCCGCAATGATTCCGGCAAAGATGATGAGAGACACACCATTGCCAACACCTTGCTCGGATATGAGCTCTCCTATCCACATCAAAAACACAGTGCCTCCGGTCACAACTATAATGATCGTTAAAAAATTAAAAAAACTCAAGTTTGTCACAAGGGGAACGGGACCTTGATTAAGCAAAGTAATCAAACTATAAGTCTGAAGCGCCGCCATAGGTATGGTCAAGTAACGCGTAAGCTGATTGATCTTACGGCGTCCATCTTCGCCCTCTTCCTTGGCAAGACGCTCAAGCCGCGGAATGACCATCGTAAGCAGCTGAATTATAATAGACGCTGTTATGTACGGACCAACGCCGAGCATGACTATCGAAAGATTAGACAGACCTCCGCCCGAGAATATGTTCAAAAGCCCAAAAAGCTGGTTATTGCTCAAAAACTGACGCAATGCATCGGCATCAACTCCCGGAACTGGAACCGCCGCGGCAATCCTAAAAACAACAAGCATCGCAAGGGTGAACAATATCTTGTTTCTTATCCCCTTTATCTTAAAAATTTGTACTACTTTTTGATACCAAGCCATTTTTCAAGATATTAGTATCTTATTATTTTATCCGTGACTTCACAGATTTAGAGAAAAACACATCCTTGAACTTGAGTTTTTTCTTGAGCTCGCCGTTACCGAGGATTTTTACTCCAAACTTAATTGTATCAACTAAACCATATCTAAGCAAAGCCTTCGGCGTAACGGTGTCCCCATCTTCAAACTTTTGATTCAAATCCAAAAGATTAACAACGGCCATCTTTGGCTTTGCCTTCTGATCCCTTGGATTCTTGTAACCAACGCCCCGCAATTTAGGGATTCTTCTAAATAGTGGTGTCTGACCGCCTTCAAAACTAGTCCTTTTCCTTCCGCCTGAACGGGCTTTTTGCCCTTTCTGCCCTTTTCCCGATTTAGCCCCTCTGCCACTACCAATACCTCGGCCCCTTCTATGCTTTTTGTTTAACTGTTTCGTAAATTTTAGATCCGACATTTTCATAAAAAAGAAAATACCATATAAATTATACCGCGAAGATCTTTAGTTGCTATTTTTGTCCTTTTCACCACTTACTTTATTTTTTTTATCCTTTGTGCCTTTCTTCCCTTTTAAATTTGGCCGAATGTTCTTCTTTTTTTCCACACGAACAAAAGGAGATAACTCCGAAACGTTTTTCCCCCTCATTTTCGCTATCTCATCCGGAGTTTTCAGGCTCCGCAACGCCAATATTGTAGCCCTGACATTGTTGATCTTGTTTGACGATCCAAGCATTTTGCTCAAAATATTTTTTATACCAGAAAGCTCCACGACAGCTCTCACTCCACCGCCGGCAATGATACCAGTCCCGGGACTAGCCGGCTTCAGAAAGACAGTCGCTCCACTATAATGAAGATTTACCTCATGCGGAATAGTACCGGCAATGATGGAAACTCTAAACATTTGTTTCTCCGCTTTTTTAACAGCCTTCGATATGGCCGAAGTTACATCCGCTCCCTTAGCAACTCCCATGCCGACCTTGCCCTTACGATCGCCTATAACCATTGTCGCACGAAACCTAAAACGACGTCCACCCGCAACCACTCGCGTCACACGAGCCACATCCACAAGAATCTGGTCGTATTTTCTCCTCTTATCAATTTTTCTTCCGATTCCCTTTTCCATTTTTTTAAAAAATTATAATCCTAAAACTTTAGTCCCGCCTTTCTCGCGCCTTCAGCAAGAGCTTTTACCTTTCCATGATATTGATAGGAACCTCTGTCAAAAACCACATACTCTATCTTCTTCTTCAAAGCTTTGGAAGCCACGCACTTGCCCACTTCGAAAGCCAATTCTGTTTTTTTCTTGGATTTTGTCTTAACATCATTGTCAGAGGCTGCGACCAAAGTCTTTTTACTTTCGTCATCGATAATCTGCGCATAAATATGCTTCAAACTCCTGTAAACTGAAAGACGCGGCTTTTTCTTCGTACCAAAAATTTTCGCTCGAACCCTCGAGTTTCTTCTGTATCGTAAATCCCATTTTCGATTTTTCTTTGCCATAAACTTCTCAAAAAAATTAAACCTTATATCCCAAACATTCTCTGCTACAAAGGATAACACCTAAACACTTATTATCCTCCAGCGGCGCCTTCAACCGCGGCGGCTTTCTTGCCTTCTTTTCTTATGATGTACTCGTTGACATACTTGATGCCCTTGCCTTTGTAAGGTTCTGGTTTTTTGACATCTCTGACATCGGCGGCAAATTGCCCAACAAGCTGTTTATCCGCTCCCGATATTTTAATTATGTTCTTTTTAACCTCGACTTCTATGTCATCGGGAATATGCATCGGAACTGGATTCGAAAAACCAACGCTTAAAACTAGTTCTTTTCCCTTTACCGCGGCACGATACCCAACCCCGATCACCTCAAGCTCTTTTTGAAAGCCATCCTTGGTTCCCAAAACCATATTGGCAATCAACGCTCTCTCGAGCCCCCACAAAGCACGCAGTTCTCTATCATCCCCTCTTGCGTTCAAAACAATCTCATCTCCCTTTATCACAACATTAATCTTGGGACTTACCGTTCTGCTTAGTTCACCCTTCGGCCCTTTAATTAAAACCTTGTTGGTGTCAATTTTGACATCAACTCCTTCCGGAATTTTTATAGGTTTTTTACCTATACGTGACATGATAAGTCCTTTAAGTTTATTAAGTTCTTGTATCGCTAATCACCTAAACTTCATTGATCCAAACAAGATCACCATATTTTACAAATGAATTCTCCCCCGAGTTTTTTTTCACGGGCCTCTTTATCCGTCATGATCCCACGAGAGGTAGAAATTATTGCCATGCCCAGTCCCTGAAGAACTTTCGGCAGTTCACTTTTTTTAATATAAATCCTCATTCCAGGTTTGCTCACTATCTCCAAATGCTGTATGACACCAGTTCCCTTGTAATATTTCAAAACAATCCTCATTTTACTCTTACCAGAATCATCCTGTTTATCAATGTTTTCTATAAAGCCTTGCTCCTTCAAAATTTCTCCAATTCTAAACTTCAGCTTTGAAAACGGAATAAAAACTTCGTCATGCCCTACCTTTTGAGCATTACGTATTCTTGTTAACATATCAGAAATGGGATCAGACATATTTTTCAAAAATTAAATTTATCTTTATAAAAACTACCAACTAGCCTTGCGCACTCCTGGAATTTCTCCTCGGTTCGCCATTTCTCTAAAGCAAATACGGCAAAGCCCAAACTTTCTCATGTAGCCTCTTTTTCTGCCACATTTCCAACAACGCCTAACAACTCTAGTGGAATACTTCGGTTTATCAAGTGATTTTCGCGATTTATATTCTTGTGCCTCTGTAGACATATATAATTAAAGTTATATTTTTAAAAAATTAAACTTGACCGTTATTCCTTTAATTCCTTGACTCCCGTACGCTTGGTTTGAGCTTTTTTAGAATCAAATCTGCGCTTTTTTTTCTTTTTCTTCTCTCCCTTCCTAAATGGAATCCCAAATAATTCCAACAACCTTTTCCCCTCTTTCGAAGTATTTGCCGTAGTTTTTATACAGACCTCAAGACCATGTACTTTTTCAACTTCATCGGGATTTATCTCTGGAAATACCGTATGCTCCCTGAATCCTATTGCAATGTTTCCCTTTTTATCAAGTGAGGTATCGGGAATTCCCCTAAAATCTCTGACTCTCGGCAGAGCAACTTTAACAAGTTTTTCAACAAAATCAAACATCTTCTTTTTTCGAAGAGTTACAACGAGACCAACCTTCATGCCGCTTTTAACATTGAACCCAGAAATGGCCTTTCGCGCAATTGTATTCACCGGCTTCTGCCCAGTTATTCTGGAAAGCGTATCCATCATTACATCAAAATACTTAGAGTCTTTCAAGGCTTTGCTCGTGCCAATGTTAAGTACGACCTTTTCCAGCTTCGGAACAGCCATCTTGTTCCTATAGCCAAACTCCTTCATAAGAGCTGGAACAATTTCCTTTTTATACTTATCGATCAACATATAATTATCCTAGTTGTCCTAACTGTTTTAATCGTTGCTTTTAAAAAATCAATTATAACAATTAGAACATCAGAACGTTTCTTTGCATTTTTTACAGCTTCTCGATTTGCCGCCCTTGCTCGAAATGTTATAGCCGAACCTTGTCGGCTTACTACACTTCGGACACGTCAGCATTACATTGGATACATGCATTGGAGCGTTATACTCCACAATTTGTCCCTTTTGGCCCTCACGCTTTGGACGAACATTCTTCTTCATAACGTTAACCCCCTCCACAACGATTTTCTCATCGCACGGAAAAGACTGGATAACCTTTCCAGTTTTGCCTCTGTCTTTGCCAGAGATGACCTTTACATTGTCGTTTACCTTGATTTTCATATGATTGTTTCAACTGTTCGTTACAACTATTCTAATTATTCCATTTGGAGATCAGCCAACTTCCCGCCTATTGATCTTCCAAAAAATCGGAATGATTAGAACGCTATAACAGCTACAACACTTCTGGCGCAAGCGATATTATTTTTTGAAAACCTGCCTTGCGAACCTCTCGCGCTATGGGACCAAAAATACGAGTTCCCCGCGGTACTTTGTCTTCCTTATCGATAATCACCGCCGCATTTTCATCAAAACGAATGTACGTACCGTCCTCTCTACGCTCTTCCTTTTTTTTACGAACCAAAACGGCACTCACGACTTCTCCCTTTTTCACAATGCCCCGAGGAATCGCATCCTTCACGGCTGCGATGAAAATATCTCCAAGTCCCGCATATCTGCTTCTTGTGCCACCTAAAACCCTGATACATTTAATCATTCTTGCACCTGTGTTATCGGCAACATTTAATTTTGTACCAACTTGAATCATAAGCTTCGTAAAAATTATTTTTTAGTCTTATCGTCCAGAACATACCAACGCTTGGTCTTACTCAAAGGCCTGCACTCCGCGAAGCGAACTTCATCTCCTTTCTTAAATTTATTATGCTCGTCATGAACTGGGTAAAGCTTGGAAACTCCGTATCTCTTATTATATTTAGCATGCTGCTTCATTCGATGAATGCTCACAACTATCGTCTTATCCATTTTATCGCTCACAACTACACCTTTAAAAACCCGATTGATTTTATTATCAGATTTATTCTTACTATCTTTGGAAACCTTAGTAGATTTTTCACTCATAAAATTTAACCTTTAGTTGACTCTTTCTCCCGCTCTTTCAACGCGGTCAAAATTTTAGCAAGTATTCTCTTGATAACTCTTTTGCTATTCGTGTTCTTCACTTGCTTATTTGCTATTCTAAAATTTAAATCTCTTAGCTTCTCATGATTCTGAGCAAGCAATTTTTTCAACTCCCTGTCGCTTTTTTCCCTCAACTCTACAATTTCCATACTGAATAAATTTAATTGGCAAAAATAAAAATCTAATGGTCATCGCCGATAAACTTTGTCCTTATCGGCAGCTTGTGCGATGCGAGCCTAAGGGCTTCCTTCGCAACACGTATAGAAACTCCATCCATTTCAAACAAAATTCTCCCGGGATGAACAACCGCCACAAAATGATCCACGGCTCCTTTTCCTTTGCCCATTCTATTTTCAGAACCATGATTTGTAATTGGCTTGTCTGGAAAAATACGAACCCATATTTTCCCGCCACGCTGAACAAAGCGAGTCATCGCCCTTCTCGCCGCCTCGATTTGTCTCGCAGAAACCCAATTCCCTTCCAGAGCTTTCAGTCCAAAACTCCCGAAACTAAGCGTGTTTCCTCGATGTGCTACTCCTCTCACAACGCCCCTTTGTAGCTTTCTATGTTTTACCTTGCGCGGCATCAACATGACTTTGCAAAATTAATTCCTTTAAAATTTTTAAAACAATACCAATCACTTACTCTTTTTAAAAACCTCGCCCTTGTAAATCCAAACCTTCACTCCGACCAATCCGGCAATTGTATGCGCGGCTACACTTGCATAGTCAACATTTGCTCTCAAGGTGTGGAGCGGAATATTGCCCCGAGCAAGCCATTCTCTACGGGACATATCTCTCCCATTAAGCCTTCCGGACACGCCAATACGAACACCTTTCACCCCATCCGCCTCATAAACCTTGTCAATGCCCTGTTTGAGAACCCTCTTAAAAGCTATTCTCTTTTCTAGCTGATCTACCACTGACTGAGCAACAAGCTGTGCATTAGCTTGAGGATTTTTTATTTCTTCAATGCTGATTTTCACATCAACTTTACCGCTACCTTTATTGATAATCTTTTTCACTCCATCACGAAGTTCCTCAACACCGGCGCCGCCACGACCTATTATTATTCCAGGACGAGAAGTATGAATGGTCACCGTAACCAGCCTTGGCGATCTATATATTTCGATTTCAGCAACTCCAGCATCTTTCAATTTATCATTCAAAAATTCCCTGATACGCATATCCTGTTCCAGCATAAAACGATAGTTCTTCTTGGCGAACCATTTTGATTTCCATGAATATATGTTTCCCACCCGGAAACTTCTCGGATGCACTTTCTGTCCCATAAATTTATATTTACTCGATATTAATTTCAAGCTTTCTTCGATATCATCCTTCAGACTTGCGTCTGAAAAACCTATTCACAAAACCTCTCAATTTGCCCTTATCACCTTTTCCAAACTTTTTTTCTTTTCTTCCACCTTGGAAAAATCCTGTTTTGTCTTCCCCTTCCCGCTTCTTCGTCTTTTTTTCTTTTCGATCCTCTTTTTTCGAAATTCTGGAAATATCATCCTTTGTCTTAAGCTTTAAAATTTTTACATCTTTCTTCTTTTTACTCTTCGCGGCCTTTTTCTTACCTTTTACTTTTTCTTCTAAAGCTATTGAAATATGACTGGTCCTCTTAACTATCGGGGCCGCGCTGCCCTTTGATGCGGCTCTCCATCTCTTCAACTTTGGTCCCTCTGCCACAAAAATTTCTTTTATAAAAAGATTATCTTTCTCTAAATCAAAATTATTTTCTGCGTTTGCAATCGCGGATTTAAGAACGACCCCTATTGGCTTCCTCGCAGACTTGTTAACATACCGAAGCTCCTGTTCTGCGATCACAACATCCAAGCCACGCAAAAGATTGGCTACCAGCCTAACCTTTCTAGGTGATATACGTATTTGTCTCGCATGAGCTTTCATCAATATATGACCCTTATTTAATTAAGAATCGCCAGCAACGACCTGTGAATATCCCTGCAAATTATTCACAATCCTTTGCCACATATTATTCCTACTTCTATGTCTACGACGTCTTGCCTGATTTGCCACCGACAGCTCCTGCCTCCTCTTGCGCAATTTTTCCTTTCGCCACCGTTGCTTCCTTGGCAGCCGCTTCCTCTTCGGCGGCTTTTCTACCGCCGTGGACAACAAACTTACGAGTAGACGAAAACTCTCCAAGCTTATGGCCAACCATATTCTCGGTCACGAAAACCGGTATATGTTCTTTCCCATTATGAACACCTATTGTAAAACCAACCATCTCCGGGGAAATTACAGAATCTCTCGCCCAAGTTTTTATCAACGCTTTATCACCACGCTTAAACTTGCTGATCTTTTTCAACAGCCTCTCATCAATATACGGACCTTTTTTTAAACTTCTCGACATAGATTTAATATCTTTGAATTGCCTGTCTGATTGCCTCGCGGCAAACATCTCAAGCATTTCATCCTTTATGTCTTTTATGTCTCCTTTTAACAATCAACTTGTTAGATCTCCTACGCTTTTTCCTCGTTTTAACGCCAAACGCTGGCTTGCCCCATTTCGTACGAGGCCCTCTTCTCATCCCAAGAGAAGTATGCCCCTCGCCTCCACCATGCGGATGATCCACACGATTCATAGCAGTACCTACAACCGCGGGACGAACACCAAACCATCTTCTTCTACCGGCTTTGCCGATAACGATATTTTCATGGTCCACGTTACTGACCTGTCCTATTGTAGCCATGCATTTTTTAAAAAAAATGCGAATCTCACCTGAAGGAAGCTTCAACTGCACATATTTTCCTTCACGGGTCATCACCTGTGCCATTGATCCGGCAGAACGAATCATCTGCGCCCCTTTTCCGGGAGTCATCTCAACATTGTACACAGAAGCGCCATCGGGAATATGCTCAAGCGGCATTCTATTGCCAACAGCCGCCGGAAGCTTCTTTTGCGAGCTAATCACTTCCTGTTTCTCCGTCAGCCCTTCGGGCGCAATAATATACCGCCTTTCTCCATCTTTGTAAACAACTAAAGATATAAACGCAGACCTATTAGGATCGTACTCTACCGATTCTACTCTAGCAGGAATATCATATTTGTCACGCCTAAAATCAATTTGCCTGTATTTTCTTTTATGACCTCCGCCTTTGTGCCTAACCGAAAGTTTTCCATCTGTTCCCCTTCCCGAACCCGACTTTTTACCTTTTGTGAGAGCTTTATGTGGCTCATTTTTTGAAACATTAGAAAAATCAACGGTTGTAATAAATCGCCTCGACGGAGTTGTTGGTCTGTAACTCTTAATTGGCATAAATATAAATCCAAAAGTCAAAAGTTTATGAATTGCTCAAAGCGATTAAGTTCCCCAAGATGTCCAAGATGTTCATCCTCCACCGGCAAGTCAAACAATACAGTAATTAAAATATTTCAAGCAATTCGCAAATTTTTGACCACTTATCACACCCCTTCATAAACCTCTATCTTTTTCCCTTCAGGCAAAGTCACCACCGCTTTTTTCCAATCCGAAGTTCTTCCCGTACTTCTTCCCTGTCTTCTAGATTTGCCTCGAATATTCATCACGTTCACTTTCTCTGGCCTTATACCATAAACATTGTGAATAGCTTCACCGATTTGAGATTTGGTAGCATTTTTTACAACCCTGAAAAGATATTTACCGTCTTCCGCCAGTACAGTTCCCTTTTCAGAAATCACAGGCTCCAGTAAAATCTTATATGCGTTTTTCGTATCATCTTTAAGCTTCTTACGCTTAGACTTCTGCTTTTTTCCGTCTTTGCCAGATCCCGGCATAACCAAACCGCCGCCAGGCAAATCACCTTCATGTCCAGCTTTCTCTTTTTTCTCTTCTCTTTCAGGCTTATTCTTTTTCTTCCCAAATAAAGACATATGAATTAAGATAAAAATTACTTTTTAGATGATTTTACAACAGCTTTTTTAGATATGGAAGGTCGCCGCGTCCTCTTATTAGATCCTTTTTTAGCTTTTGAAGTTTTTTTACCAATAATTTTTCGAGGATTCTTTTCCACAAGCTTGGAAGTCCCATTTATCTTTGACTTTTTCTTCTCTTCAGCCCTAACAGTTTTTTTTAAAAAAGTCTTTTCAATAATTTCAACACTAGATTTAGGAAATAGTATAAATTCATAATCCAAAAGATCTTTCACGTTTAAGCTATTGGCGCGAATCACCTTTACAAAAGGAATATTTCTCGCAGACTTAGCAACTTTCGCATTTTCTTTAGCAGGAATCACTAACAATGTGCGTTTCTCTGTCAAAGAAAGCTTCTTCAAAATCTTTGCAAATTCCTTCGTCTTAATCTCGGTCATCTCAAGCTTGTCCAGAACAATCATCTGTTTATCAAAAACTTTTGAAGTCAAAACCATAAACAATGCCTTACGCTTGGCCTTCTTATTGATTTTCTTTTCAAAAATTTTCGTGTTTCGAGGACCAAAGACAATTCCTCCGCCCTTCCAGATCGGTGAGCGTGTAGATCCTGCTCTCGCCCTTCCCGTACCCTTTTGGCGCCACGGCTTCCTGCCGCCGCCTCTGACTTCTGAACGAATTTTGGTATGGGCGATAGGCCTTCTGGCATTCGCAACTTGCACCGACAAGGCTTGATAGATCAAGCTCTGTTTGGGTTTCACACCAAATATATCTGGATTCAGCTCAAAAGATCCGCTCTTTTCTCCCTTTATATTGTACGTCTGGATCTTCATAATTAGCACAATTATTTTACTATCTCAACTAAGCCTCGAGCTCCTCCGGGAACGGCACCTTTCAGCGCAACAACATTGTTCTTCTGATCAATACCAATTACTTTTACTTTTTTAAATGTGACTCTGTCATTGCCCATTCTACCCGCCATTTTACGACCCTTGCGCGTATGTTGCGGAAAACGAGATCCGGTAGAGCCTCCGGAACGAAGCACGTGTCTATGTCCATGGCTGGCAGGTCCTCCTGAAAATTTATGACGTTTCACAACTCCCTGAAAACCTTTCCCCTTGGAAACACCAGAAACGGCAACTACGTCTCCCTTCTTGAAATCCTCGACCGTAATTTTTTCTCCTCTCTTAAGCTTCGAGGGCTCTTCAACACGAAACTCACAAATATATTTAAAAACACCCAATTTTTTAAGATGGCCCAGAAGAGGTTTTGTCAAATTCTTTTTCCTACCAAAACCAAGCTGTACTGCATCGTACTTATCATTTTCCACGGTCTTGACTTGCACAACGGTGCACGGACCAGCCAAAATAAGAGTAACTGGAATAACCTTGCCTTTTTCATCAAAGATCTGGGACATTCCTATTTTTTCACCAAGAATAAATTTCATATGCTTATAAAAACCGCAGATTTTTGAAATCAAGCCTCTCTAGAACCTAGATTCCAAAAATCTACGGTTTAGGGCTGATCCAGTATCTCCAATCTTTTGTCTAATTACAATAAAAGACTGTGAGACTTAAACCAGTGTTAAAAATACAATTGGCAGCTTACATCTTGATCTCTATATCTACTCCCGCAGGCAGATTGAGATTCATCAGAGAATCTATCGTTTTCGAAGAAGGATTCTCAATATCAATAAGCCTTTTGTGCACTCTCATCTCGTATTGCTCCCGAGAATCTTTATGTTTAAAAGGAGATCTTATCACCGTGTATTTACTGCTCTCTGTTGGAAGAGGAACGGGACCTATAACTTTAGCATCGCTACGTTCTGCGGTTTCCACTATCTGTTTTGCGGATTGATCTATGACCTTATGATCATAGGCCCTTATTTTTATACGAATACGTTGACCCTCTTCTTCTTTTTCTTCTTCCTTTTTTGCTGGCATGACTGACATTATCTTTAATTGTCAATTATCTTTATCCACCAATGACGTGGATAAAAACAAGTAAGTATAACTTACTGATTAAGAAACACCCCGTACTCACGGGATGTTTCCCATATCAAGAAGCTACTTTATAATTTTGGTAACAATTCCAGCACCGACAGTCTTTCCACCTTCCCTTATGGCAAATTTCATTTCCTCTTCCATGGCAACGGGAGCGTTAAGCTTCACCTTGAAAATTACATCATCACCAGGCATAACCATTTCCGTCTTCTCGGGAAGTTCAGTCACATCGCCGGTGACATCCGTTGTCCGAATATAGAACTGGGGCTTGTATCCTTTGAAAAACGGAGTATGTCTTCCACCTTCTTCCTTTGTAAGGATATATACCTTTGTTTCAAATTCTGTGTGAGGCGTTATGGAGCCAGGTTTTGCAAGCACTTGGCCGCGCTCAACTTCATTTTTCTTTGTACCTCGAAGAAGTATACCAGCATTGTCTCCCGCTATACCTTCATCGAGAGATTTATTGAACATTTCTATGCCGGTGACAACAGTTTTTTGGGTATTATGCAAACCTACGATTTCTACTTCATCATTAAGCTTGACCTTGCCTCGTTCAATTCTTCCAGTAACAACAGTGCCTCGACCTTCAATAGAAAATATATCCTCAATCGACATCAAGAAAGGCTTTTCAACCTCTCTTTTTGGTTCTGGGATCTTTTCATCAAGAGCCTTGAGAAGATCAAAAATAGGCTTACAATCCTTGCAATCCTCATTTTTACTTTTACATTCAATAGCCTTCAGGGCGGAACCTTTTACAACTGCCGCCTTTTCACCGTCAAATTCATACTTCGTCAAAAGCTCTCTAATCTCCTGCTCAACGAGATCTATAAGTTCAGGATCATCAACTTGATCTACTTTATTTATGAAAACAACTATCTCTGGAACACCCACTTGTCTCGCAAGTAAAATATGCTCTTTCGTTTGGGGCATTGCGCCATCTGCAGCCGAAACAACAAGAATAGCACCATCCATCTGTGCCGCGCCTGTAATCATATTTTTGACATAATCGGCATGACCAGGACAGTCAACATGAGCGTAGTGACGCTTCTCTGTTTCATACTCTACGTGCGCAGTAGCAATTGTTATACCTCGCTCTTTCTCTTCTGGAGCACTGTCAATGCTATCAAAAGCTCGTGCTTTCGCCATTCCCTTTTCGGCAAGGCACGTGGTAATTGCCGACGTGAGAGTAGTCTTACCATGATCGACATGACCAATGGTACCAACATTAATGTGTGGTTTGGAACGATCAAATTTAGCTTTTGCTTCTGCCATTTTTTTATTTCTTTAACCGCAATTAGCCATGCGGTTGATTAAATTGATTAGGTTGATTAATTCTATTAAATCGGTCATTCTTCCAATACAAAAATTTGACAAATGGTTACATGGTTGCTCTAAACCTTAATTTAACAAATAATTTTAAATACGTCAATAGTTTTCCTCTAAATGTCAACGGGAAATAGAAATGTCCTACTTCCAAGGATTTAGAAATGTCCTACTTGGACTGTTTGGGTTAGTTTGTTAGTGTGGACAAACGGTCTTCTCCAAGGGTGATCTGGGGCTGGTTTGTGGTTTGGTTTTGGCGCTGGCTTTTGTCCAGCGGCAATCACCCAAGCCGTGTTTCTGTTTTGTTTCTTCGGTCGCTGTGGCAGCATCTCATAGTTCAGGTGTTTTCCTCTCAGCCGAAAATGAATTGAGTTGTCCAATCTCTGCTCCACGATTATGACATCGTTCTTGCAGACCGTCGCCGGCTGCTCTTTGGTCAGCTGATACCATTGGTTGTTAAAACTAATTGTCCAATCATTTCTCACTGTCCGTTGGTACTGTCGGGAAAACACTGCGTCTAATTTTTTAATTTCAACCTGATTTAATTT
>CAYMJO010000028.1:0-12823 GCA_964391305.1 uncultured Candidatus Saccharibacteria bacterium
CTTTATTCTACCATATCCACCTAATACAGTTGTCCAGTAGATGGGTACATTATAACATACAGAATTGAGGAAGTTGAGAGTTTGGTAGATTTATTCATTTGCAGAGGAGCTGATATTAATGTAAAAAACAAAGTAGGCCAAACTCCGCTGTTCATGCCTGCAATATGTGGATACAGAATGATTGTTGCTCTTGCTATTGAGAAAGGGGCTGATGTCAACATAAAAGATGACAAGGGGCGGACTTGCTTAGACATAGCGAGAGCAGAGAAAGAAGAAGAGACGGTTAAATTGCTGCTACAGCATGGTGCCAAATCTGGGAAAATGCTGTAGAAGAGGTTTTTAAGATGGTTTCTAAAAAATAGGAACCATCTCTTTTTTAGAAAATACATATTTTATGATAGAACTTGTGTGGGACAGTGAAATATTTTATTATTCTAGTACATACTCAAATAGATTAAAGAATGAATTATCAAATAAAGTGGACCTAAGTTTTTTTAATAAATACGTTGAAAATAAAATATAGTTTTTACGACATATAAAAAACCAAGTTTTGACTTGGCTTTTATTTGTTTTATTGTAGCGAAAACGATATAATACAATAAATGGCAATAATTGTTTAAATGTCAGTTTTTTTGTGATACATGATTATTTAAAAAGATTAATCATAAATTCTTTGCCAAAAGGTGTTGAAAAAGACCTCGATTTTGTGTTGGAACATCCGCGTGAAAAGGGTTTTGGAGATTATTCTTGCAACGTTGCGATAGTTTTGACGAAGATTTTGAAAAAGAATCCGATGGAAATTGGAAAAGATATTGTTGAAAAGCTTCAAAATTTTGATGAAAAGAAATGTTTTTCAAAAATAGGAGTCGTAAAGCCTGGATTTATAAATTTTGAGCTTTCAAGTGAGTTTCTTTGTAAAAACCTAGAGAAGATTTTGCAAGAGGGTGAAAAATGGGGGCAAAATAAAAGGGGCGTAAATAAAAAGATACTTGTCGAACACACATCGGCAAATCCTAATAAATCCCTGCATGTTGGTCATTTGCGGAATATTTGCTTAGGAGATTCCATTGCGAGATTAATGCGGTTTTCGGGATATGCGGTGGAAATTCAAAATTTGATTAATGACATGGGAGTTCAGGTTGCCGACGCGATGCTTGGGATTATGAATACGGCCAAGAAGGAGGAAGATTACGACAGATATGATCGTTTTGTCGGCGACGCTTATGCGGAAGTACAAAAAACATATCTTGAGAATGAAGATTTTAAAAAAGAGAGGGATAATTTGCTTATAGATTTGGAGAAGGGAGATGAAAAAATCTCCGACTTTCATAAAAAGTTTATAAAAAAAATACTTTTAGATCAGTTGAAAACAACGGGACGTTTGAACGTTTTCTATGACGTTGGGCTTACTGAAAGTTCGATCATTACTTCTAGCCTATTTGAATCCTCTATGGACAAGTTGAAAAAGACGGGGAAGTTTTTTAAAGAAAAAGAAGGGAAAAATAAGGGGGCGTGGGTTATAAAAGATATAGGATTGCCAAATGAAGAAAAAGCAAAAGACGCGGATAAAATTTTGATAAAATCAAACGGAGTTGCGACATACTCTGGAAAAGATATTGCTTACCATATGTGGAAATTCGGTTTGTCGGATAAGGATTTTAAATACAAGCTGTTTATTAAACAAAAAAATGGGGAAGAATTTTGGATTTCGGATAAAGAGGGAGAAGCAAAATCTGGATTTGCGGGTGCCAACATGATTGTGAATGTTATAGATGTGAGACAGACTTACACTCAAGATGTGGTGAAATATTCTTTGAAAAAGCTCGGATATGTCAAGGAATACGAAAACTTTTTCCATCTTCCATACGAGGTTGTGGTTCTTTCGGCGAAGACCGCAGAGGAACTTGGAATTGACGTTTCCGATGGCAAGAAATTTTATCCGATGTCAGGACGAAAGGGCATAGAGATTGGCATTGATGAATTTTTGGATAAACTTGTGAATAAAATCAAAAAAAAGCAGAAGGAAAGCAATTTGGATTTGAGCGATGAGTCTGCCGAGCAAGTTGCCGTTGGGGCTGTAAAACATTACATGCTTCGATATTCTTTTAATAAGATGATAGTCTTTGATATGGATGAAGCTTTGAATTTTGAGGGAAATACGGGACCGTATCTTCAATATACGCACGCTAGGATATGTGGGATATTACGGAAGTATAAAAGTTCAAAGCCTGACCTGCGGCATGCTTTTAAAAAAGAAGTTTTTTCTGAAAAGGAAGAGGGAGATGTTTTGAGAGCGCTTCATATTTTTCCGGAAATTGTTGAGTCGGCGGCGAAGAACCTCGAACCGCATCTTATGGCGGAGTACTTGTACAAACTGGCGCAGAGCTTTAATACATTTTATAATGCGGTCCCTGTTTTAAAAGCTGAAACTCTTGAAAAAAAGTTGGCAAGATTATTGTTGATTAGCGCGGTTGCGATCGTTTTAAAAAATGGACTTGGATTGCTTGGGATAGAAGCCCCCAGTCAAATGTAGATCGTGTTCTATTTGTATGCGCAGGCATATAAATAGAACGATTGAACCAGTCTTTGCCCGCCACAGGGGCAGACTACGGCGGACAGACAATGAAAATATTTATGAGAGTTGGATTCGATTGCAGGGAAATATTGTGCGACACAAAAAATGGCACTGGCGTTGAGCATTACGTCTTTTGTTTGGCAAAAGTTTTAGCTGAAGCGGTTGCGGGAGAAATCGATCTGCAAATACATTTCTTTTTCAACGAAGAGGTCAGAGGCGGCGATGTTGTACAACAAATTTGTTCGCACAAAAACGTGAAAGCTTACTTTATTCCGAGTCGGGTGATTGGCGGGATTTTTAAGCACAAGAGATTGAGCGATTATTTTGAAGGAAAAAAATTGGATCTCTTTCACTTCCCCACTGGATCTGCACCTTATTTTTATAAAAAAGATTTTGTTATCACCGTCCATGATGTTGCGATATACTTGCATCCGGAATGGTTTTCCAGTGGCCAATGGTTTAGCACTAGATTTGTCTTTCCAAGATCGATCAAGCGAGCGAAGAAAATCATTGCGGTTTCGGGGGCCACTAAGAGAGATTTGATGGCGCGCTTCAAAGTTTTGGAATACAAAGTGGAAGTGGTGCATGAGGGTTTGACTTTTTCAGAAGATTCAGTCGGTGATTTCAGACAGGTTCTGTCAAAATTTGGCATATGTAAGCCCTATATTTTATTTGTCAGCACGGTTGAATTGCGCAAGAATATTCCCAGTCTTATTTGGGCATTTGCGAAATTTCATGAATCGCATCCAGAATATTCATTGCTCCTAGCTGGCAAAAAAGGATTGGGATATGGGGAATCTGTGAAAGCGGTTGAGGAAGCTCGTCTCGGCGATTCTGTGAAATTTTTTGGCTATGTTTCTCTCGAAGAGAAAAAACTTTTATTGAAGAATGCGGCGGCGTTTGCCTATCCATCTTTGTATGAAGGATTCGGATTGCCGATCCTTGAGGCGATGGCAATGGGGATTCCAGTTGTGACGAGCAACACTTCTTCGATGCCAGAGGTTGCGGGAGATGCCGCATTGCTGGTAAATCCCCATAGTGTGAATTCGATTTGTGATGCTTTGGAAAAGATTGTGTTTGATAAACAATTGAACAATAGAATTGTTCAACGTGGATTGGAACGAGTAAATAAATTTTCATGGGAGAAAACGGCAGGAGAAACTTTGCGTGTTTATCGGCAATTCTTGAAAGCGTAATATTATTTACAGACAAAATTTGTAATTTAGATAAAAATTCATCAGTATGAAAAAATCACTAAAATTTGTTTCGCTTCTCATAATTGCGATTGTAGTCGCGGCTTTCTTTGTTTTGATTTTTCTTTATTCTTCAAATGTTGAAAATGAGATTCCCGTTGTGAGCTTTGTCGGCAAAAAGCTTTCATTGAATTTTGATAGGGATATTACCGAAGACACTTTTCAAACTGAAGATGCCGTTCAATCTGAAAATGCCGTTGAGCGGCAAAGCAAGGAAGAAAAAGGAGAAAAACCTTCTTCTGATAATGCCGATGGGGAGGAAGTTTCTTCGAATGGTGAAGATCAAGATGAAGAACCAAAAGAGAAAGAAGAACAAAGCGTTTATGCCGATTCCAAAGCCCGTTTTAAGTTGACAATCCCGGAGGGTTGGACGTATGATAGGTATACTTATGCAGATGGAACCGATGTCGCGGGATTTTATCCGTCCGGAAAGAGCGCTGGTTATGAATATAGGGGAGATATTCTAATAGTTGTTAGGAGTAATCCGGAGAAATTGAGCTTACAGGAATTTTACAAACAGGAAGGGCAAGTTAACCTTTTTGAAGATGCTTCTGGCGGAGTCAGCAATGTGAAGGTCGGCGGTAGATCCGGCAAGAAATTTTCGGGAGTTATCGGTATGTTTGCTAGTACTATAGTTTCCGTCGCAAAAGATGATTATGTTGTTGAGATCGATGATGTTTCGGAGCTGCATTTAGAGGACGGAATATTTGACGGCTTTATAAATGATTTTGAATGGCTTTAGAATTTTAGTTTATTATTGTGAAAATTATTATGAAAAATCCTTGGAAACTAATCTCGTTTTTCGTCGGAGGCTTGCTGGTGTTGAGTCTTGTTTTGAATTATTTCATTGTAGAAAATTTTCGCGGGGATGTTTCAGAACTTCAGGCGGATGTCAGCGGACAGGATTTGATTGACACAGTGCAGGAACCGACGGTTAGCATCGTTCCAAAGGATGTGAGCGTGGATGATGATCCGTTCACCGGAAATCAGGACGCGAAAGTTACACTTATAGTTTTTGATGATTTTGAATGCCCTTTTTGTAAAGAAATGCATGAAAACTTGGATGAGGTTCGAAAAAAATTCAGCAAAGAGGATCTGCGCATAGTGTATCGCGATTTTCCACTCGCGTTTCATAAGAATGCTCTGCCAGCCGCGAAGGCTGCAGGAGCCGCCGCCAAGCAGAGGAAGTTCATTCTTATGAGCAATGAAATTTTTGAAAATGCGGAAAATTTAAGTGATGATAAGTATAAAGAGTTCGCGAAATCTCTGGATTTGGATATGGATCAATTTGAAAAAGATTTTGCAAGCGATGAGGTTGCGGAGGAAATAAAGAAAGACGTCTCGGATGGAGAAAGCTATGGTGTGAGCGGGACACCGGCAGCGTTTTTGAATGGTGAAAAAATCGGCGGGCTTGTTGAAATTGAAAAACTTGAGGAGCTTATAAATAGCAAACTATAGTTGCCGAAACTTTGAAATGCTGTGATCAAAGATATTTATTTTTAAAATAAAAAAACAAGCATAGTTCTGTCATCTTTGACAGTTGTTGATGAAAAGATCCGCTTTATACGCTAAGAGCGGAGCGTAAAATTTGCCTTCTGACTTTATAATTTTGCCGGAGTGGCGGAATTGGCATACGCGCTACGTTCAGGACGTAGTGTCCGTAAGGACTTGGGAGTTCGAGTCTCCCCTCCGGCACCAGAATCAGATGATGGATTGAAATGATTTTTATAAAAAATTTTTATGAAAAAAATAGTTGTGACAATTTTATCTCTTGTGCTGGGTTTGCTTCTTTTTGCCGGATGCAAGGCTAATTTAGGCAGAGGAGAAACCAAAGTTGAACTTCCGACCGAAGGCGATTTTTTCAAACTTGAGAGGAGTGGCGGCGCCGATGGGCTTGATGAAATCGTAGAAGTCTCTTATAATGGCGAGATAAAGTTTAACACCCAGAAAATGCAAGATAAGGCTCTTTCCGTCAGCAAGGAAAAAATTTCCGACATGTATGCGATGATTAAGGAGCAGCGATATGGCGATTTGAAAGAAGAGCTGAATGTTGACAAATCGAGCGATAAAAATATCAAGGAGACTTTGGTTTTGTTTGAAAAAGACGGCACGAAAAAGATATCACTGACTGAAAGACAAGATACGGTGATGCCGGATAAGTGGGATTTGTGGCTTTTGAAGATAAAGACTTTTTTGGGAGCTTTGACTGGTGAAGAAGATTGATTCGCGTGGTAATTTTCAAGTATGAAAAAAGTCAATGCTAAACAGGATTTTATAAAACTAGAACAAGATGTTCTAGCTTTTTGGGATGGGAATAAAATTTTTGAAAAAAGCGTTAAAAAGGGCAAGAAAAATTTTGTCTTTTATGACGGACCTCCGACTGCGAATGGTGAACCACATATCGGACATGCTCTAACGCGCGCTGTGAAAGACATAATTCCAAGATACAAAACGATGCGGGGATACAGAGTTGTCCGCAAAAGCGGCTGGGACACGCACGGGCTTCCCGTGGAGCTTCAGGTTGAAAAAGAGCTCAAAATTTCAGGAAAGCCGGAGATAGAAAAATATGGGATTGAAGGCTTTAATGACAAGTGCAAAAAAAATGTATGGAAATACAAAACAGAGTGGGAAAAAATGACAAAGCGGATTGGTTTCTGGCTTGATATGGATGATCCGTACATAACCTATGATCCAAAATACATTGAAAGCGTTTGGTGGATTTTGAAGCAGATATGGGACAAAAAGCTTTTGTACAAAGACTATAAAGTTGTTCCGCACTGCCCTCGTTGTGGGACCGCGTTATCTTCTCACGAAGTCGCGCAGGGTTACAAAAAAATCAAAGAAGAATCTGTATATCTAAAGTTCAAAGTCAAAGGAGAAAAAGACACATATATTCTTTCATGGACGACAACTCCATGGACATTGCCCGGCAACGTTGCGCTTGCGGTTGGAAGAGACATCGATTATTTGAAAGTCGAGCGGGACGGCGAGTTTTATATTTTGGCGAAGGCAAGGATGGAAATTTTGAAAGAGGGATATAAAATCGTTGACGAGTTCAAGGGTGAGAAACTTGTTGGCATGGAGTATGAGCCGCTTTACGATGTAGGTTCTGCTTGGAAAGAGAAAGCCTATTATGTTGCCGATGCCGATTTTGTCACGGTTGAAGACGGCACCGGTGTTGTTCACACTGCCGTGATGTACGGTGAAGACGACTTTGAGCTTGGGAAGAAGCTTAATCTTCCGAAACATCATACGGTGCATACTGACGGAACTTTTATTGAAGGTGTCGGCAAATGGGGCGGAAAATTTGTCAAAGATGTTGAAAAAGATATCATCGCTGATTTGAAAGACAGGGGTTTGCTTCTTAAGACGGAAATGTACGAGCATGATTATCCTTTTTGCTGGAGATGCGACACTCCACTTTTGTATTACGCGAAAGATTCTTGGTTTATAAAAGTTTCCGAAATTAGAGACAAACTTATCAAAAACAATAAAGCTGTAAATTGGGTTCCTTCGCATTTAAAAAAAGGCAGATTCGGCGAATGGCTGAATGAAGCCAAGGATTGGGCTTTGTCAAGAGAGCGGTATTGGGGAACGCCGCTTCCGATTTGGGAGTGCATGCATCCAGATTGTGGAGAGAGAATTTGTGTTGGAAGTTTTGAGGAATTGGACCGGCTTTCGGTGAAGAAGATTGATAAAAATTTTGATCCACATCGTGTCGGAGATGAAAAGGGAATTGATAATATTATATTAAAATGCGAGCGTTGTGGTAGTAGCGAAATGCACAGAGTTCCAGATGTCATAGATTGCTGGTTTGATTCTGGTGCAATGCCTTTTGCGCAATATCATTATCCTTTTGAAAATAAAGAGAAAATTGACAAAAACGAGCAGTTTCCCGCGGATTACATTTCTGAAGCCGTGGATCAGACTCGCGGCTGGTTTTACACGCTTCTTGTGATATCTACATTGCTTGATAAGGGACCAAGCTACAAAAATGTTATAAGCCTTGGACATGTTCTTGACAAAAACGGGAAGAAAATGAGCAAGTCCAAGGGCAATGTTGTGTCTTGGAAATCTATAAATGACCATGGAGCGGACGCGCTTCGCTGGTATTTTTATGCGCTGAATGGTCCCGGAGAAACGAAAAGGTTTGATCCGCGTGGAATTGCCGAGATTATGAGAAATGTTATCTTGCGTCTCTGGAACACTTATTCTTTTTTTGTCACTTATGCGTTGATTGATAAGCCGAAGCTTGAAGAGCTTAAAGATGTCCCCAGAAACAAAATGGACAAATGGATCATTTCGAATTTGCACGCTCTTACAAAAGAAGTCACTGACGGTCTTGACGACTATGATTTTATGAATCCGGCGAGAAAGCTTGAGAAATTCTTGGATGAGCTTTCAAATTGGTACGTGAGAAGGTCTAGAAGAAGATTTTGGAAAAGTAAAAATGATGTTGATAAAAATGTCGCATACAACACTTTGTATACCTGTCTTCTGACTTTTGTGGAATTGATTGCTCCGTTTGCCCCTTTTGTTTCTGAATCAATTTTTCAAAATTTAAAAAAAGAAGATGATCCTGAATCTGTTCATCTTTGCGATTATCCGAAGGCTCTGGGGGAATTTATAGATGAAAAGTTGAACTTTGAAATGGACCAGATCCTCAAGATTATTCGGCTTGGGCGTGCGGTGAGAGACAAGAGCCAAATCAAAATACGCCAACCTTTGTCTGCCATCTATGTCAAGGGAGTAAAAGTTTCCAAAGATTTGGCAAAATTAATTCAAGATGAATTGAATATTAAGAAAATTGAGTTGGTTAGTGACGCTTCCAAATGGCTGAAAAGCGAGGTAAAGCTTAATTTCAAAAAACTTGGAGCGAAGTATGGCAAGAAATTGAAGGAAATCCAGAGCTTGAAATTTGAGGTTGAGGACGATGTTGCAACAGCTGGCAAATATAAATTGGAGTCAGACGAATTCGAATTGGTCGAGAGTGCCAAAGAGGGTTTCGGCGCGGAATCAGAGAATAATGTTGCGGTTATTTTAGATTTAAATATTACTGAAAATTTAAAGCTCGAAGGAATTGCCCGCGAAATAGTTCGGGCAATACAAGATATGCGCAAGGAGATGGATTACAGCGTCAGTGATCATATTTACATTTCATGGACGTCCAATGATCCTTTCGTGCAAAAGGTTTTTGACAAATCTGGATTAACGAGTTACATTTGGAAGGAGACTCTTGCTAAGGATATTTTTAAAGAAGCAGTGGAAAATAGAACAAACCCGGATTTTGAAAGAGAGTTCAGTTTTAGCAAGGGCAAAATTACCAATCTGGCGATTAGAAGATAGGCATTAATATCAAATGTTTGATATTTGAATTTTGGAATTATTCTCTTGTCTTTGTTTTAAAGGATTTATTTCAAAAGTCAGCAAAGCCTTCTATGCAAATAATGATATCTTTCATAAATTAATTGTAAATACATGTCAAAAAAATCAATGATTGCAGTCGTGATAGCGATTGTCGTCATCGTGCTAGTCATACTTGGCGTTGTCTTGACGAAGTACACAAATGTTGGGCTTTCATATCGCAAAAACAGGCTTCACAAGCAAGTGGATAAACGCTATGCCGAGTTGTCAGAAACTTACGAAGCAAGCGAAGCCAAAGACATGCTTGAGGCTGAACTTGATCAAAATAAGTTGGTGTCAGATTCGTATTTTGACGGTGAGGCTTTGGTGATTTGTTATTCCGATGAGGATTGCGAAGATTATTATATTGGAGAAGCGAACTAGGATTTAATGCATAGACGTAGATGGCTTACGAATCTTGCTATGATGGGATACATCTATGGGGTGAAGATGGATTTTGAATCAACACGGATTTTTGAAGTAGCCAAGTCTTTCTTGGCTACTTTCTTTAACTGAATTCTAAATTTGAATAGCTAAACCGCTTGTTTTGAATTTGTTCTAGTATGATCAGATCCCATAAGACAACGGGTATAATTTTACAGAGACACGATGTCGGCGAGGCCGACAGAATTTTGGCTATTTATACTCCAAGGTTAGGAAAGCTTCGGCTAAAGGCGAAAGGCGTGCGCAGGGTCAAAAGCAAGCTTGCTGGACACATAGAAATTTTTGCGCTTGCCGATTTTGTGTTTGTTGAAGGAATAAGAAATTCAATCGTTACTGGAGCGAGGCTTATCGAGCATTTTGACCAAGTGCGTTCTAATTTGAAAAGAACTTCTATCGCATATTATTTCTGTGAACTTGTGTCGAAACTTACTTTTGAAAATTTCAAGGACACAAGAATTTTTGATCTTTTGAAAAATTTTCTAAAAAATTTGGAGCGGCTTGATGTGAAGGATAAAAAAGCTCTGAAGCTCTTCGTTTCGAATTTTGAGCTACTTCTTCTGAAAATTTTGGGGTACACGCCCGAGCTTTATCATTGTTCCAATTGCGGCGAGAGACTGGTTCCGCGCGGAAACAAATTCAGCTCTTTTTCCGGCGGAGTCGTCTGCGAAGATTGCGCCACCAAATTGGCAGTTCCTATTTCTGTATCTGCGATCAAGGTTTTAAGATTGATCACAGCGCGTGAAATGACTTTTTCAAGGATGAGAAATATAGATAGGCGAGTTTTTAAAGAGATTGAAAAAATATCTCGCAGTTTTGTTCATTTTATTTTGGAAGAAAAGCTGAATTCAGAGAATTTTTTGGAACATCTTGAAAAGATGCGGAACTTTGACTAGTAGTGTGCTAGTTTGATATAATTATAGCGTGTGGTATAGAGTGCGCAGTTTCTTTATGATAATAAAGACTCTATTTTGTAAAAACTGAGTACTGTGTGCCAAGAACCGAGTACTAAAAAACATGCAACATCTTGCCGTTTTTGACAAGGGATACATTGAGAAAATTCTCGCGGGGAAGAAAAAAGTTGAAGCGAGGTTCTCGAAGTTTAGATTTGCCCCGTTTAAAAAGGTAAAAAAGGGCGATGAGATTTTTCTCAAAAAATCCGGAGGGAAAGTGCTGGGGAAATTTACAGCTGGCAGTGTTTTGAGCTTTGAGAATCTGAATGTGCGAAAAATTACAGAGATTCGCAGGAAATATGAAAAGGATTTGAAAGTTGACGGAGGATTTTGGGAAATGAAAAAAAAATCCAAGTATGCGACTTTGGTTTTTATAAAAGATGTCGAGAAGTTTCCAAATCCGATTGCGCTTGATAAGCATGATAGACGGTCGTGGGTTGTCTTGAGCGATATTCCCGGATACAGCTCAAAATTTCAGCTTTCTCTGAAATTTTCAGATCGGGATTCGATTTCGAACCTTACCGAGCTTATTAAATTTCTAAAAAAAGAGAAAAAGATAGTCGATGATTATGATTTGAGGGACATGATCTTAAAACTTTCTGCCGAAGTCGGGGAACTTTCCAAAAATGTTTCGGAGAAAAGGTCGAACAACGACACTGCCAAGTTCGAATTGGCTGATGTCATGATTCAGCTTGTGAATATTTCCGATAGATTAGGAGTTGATCTTTTTGAACTTACCAAAAAGCGTATACAGGAATGCCATTCGAAGATTTCTTTAGATAAACTAAAAAACATTAAGTGAGCGTGGAGTTTTTGGAATTCTGCGGCTCTATGTCCGCTCTCTAAAGCCTTGGCGATGAGGGCTATAAGCTAAATTTATGAATAAAGGTACAATCGTAGGAATAATAGTTGTAGTTATCGTCGCAATCATCGTCGTGGTTTGGTTCCTGTCTCTTTATAATTTCATGGTTAAAAAAGATTTGGACGTTGATAACGCTTGGAGTCAAGTTGAAAACCAATATCAGAGGCGTGCGGATCTCATTCCGAACTTGGTTGAAACGGTCAAAGGCTTTGCTAAACAGGAGCTTACTGTATTTACAGAGGTTACCGAAATGCGTAGCCGTTGGACAAACGCTCAAAATCAGGAAGAGCAGATCAATGCCGCGGAAGGGCTAGATAACGCCATTGGCAGACTTCTCGTCGTTGTCGAAGATTATCCTGAATTAAAGAGCGATGAGAATTTTTTGAAGCTTCAAGATCAGCTCGAGGGCACGGAGAACAGAATTGCGGTTGAAAGGAAGCGATACAACGATGTCGTGACGGCATTCAACAAAACTATAAAGACATGGCCGAATAAAACTTTTGCAAGATGGTTCGGCTTTGAGGATAGAAAATTGTTTAAGGCTGAAGAAGGCGTCGAGAAAGTGCCGGAAGTCAAATTTTAAATAACAGATCAGCAAGGCACAGGGTTCGACGGCGAAGTTGTGCGCTGTTTTCTGTACCTAGTAGCCTGTGACCTAAAAAAATATATGCCAAAACAAAAACTAATAATTGTTGTTTCAATTATATTAGCTTTATTGGCCGCGAACATTTGTTTTGCCGGTTATCCAGAAATTCAAGGACGCAGGGTGAATGACTATGCAAACGTTTTGAACCAAAGCACGAAAGATGTCCTCGAAGAAAAATTGGAAGCTTTCGACAGCGAAACGACAAATGAAGTTGTCGTTGCAATCGTTCAAAATATGGAAGGCATTGATATAGACACCTATCGCAACGAGCTTTTTGATAAATGGAATCTTGGAAAAGCCGATAAAGACAACGGGGTGCTTCTTGTGGTTGCAATGGACGAGCGTGATGTTGGAATCGAAGTTGGTTACGGTCTTGAGGGGGTTTTGACGGACAGTGTCACAGGCTCGATCATCAGGAACGAAATTATGCCGTCTTTCAAAGCTGGAAATTATGACGAGGGAGTGACGAAGGGCGTTGATGCTATAATTTTCGCGATTAAAGGCGAATATATTGGGGAAAGCAAGGAGGGAGGCTGGGTTTGGGTTATGATAATATTTCTAATTATTGGAGGAATCTTTGGGTTGATTATTTTCTCCGTAATACGTTCTGCTCGAAGAAACCGCTATTGGGATTCGGGGAGAAAAAGATGGGTTTATAGGTCTGGCGGGTTTTGGGGAACTCCTGGGGGC
>CAYMJO010000029.1:0-12414 GCA_964391305.1 uncultured Candidatus Saccharibacteria bacterium
CAAGGACTTTTTTCTCAGCTTCTGTTTTGGCATTTTGGATAAATGCATTTATTTCAGCTTCATCCACACTGACGCCTTCTTTATTGGCAATCTCTTCGCGAATGCCGTTGTCGCGCTGAACAAGCAGAGACAGATGGTCTTCGCGTATCTTGCGACTGCGGCGCTTGCGGTTGCGCTCGACTGGCTTCTCATTCCGCGGTACACTTATATCGGCGCATCTTGGGCGACGGTTGCAACGGAAGCATTGATTGCTGTACTTGGAATCTGGATGGTCGCAAAGACTTCCGGGAAATTTCCGAGCCTTCGGAATTTTTGGAAAATACTCATTGCGGCAATTGCGATGGCTCTCGTGCAATTCGTCGGTGCGTGGAAAATTTTTACAAACCCAAATTGGTGGCAGTTGATTTTGCTTTTGATTGTTGGAGTTTTGATTTATGTTTTGGTTCTTTATATCGTTGGCGGGATAAAAAAAGAAGACCTGCGTGAGATATTGTTACGGAGATAATCCAGTCTGCAGTAAACAATATACAGTTTTTTTAAAAGAAAAAAGTGTTTTAAAGAGTAACTGTATGCTGTTTATTAAATCAATGAATATTTTAATCCTCAAAAACCCATACGAATCTCAAGGCTTTGGCGGAGGTGAAGTGCACACGATGCAAGTCGCCAATTTTTTGCGTAAGTGCGGACACAAGGTTTACTTCGCGGGAAGCTGTAAATATCTTCTCAAGAGCGCAAAGAAAGATAAATTTGAAGTTGAAAGAATTAATTTTGCCGGCACGGAAGCGGTTACCGAGTTTGCAATCCTTAAGTTTTTGTTCCAATGGCCTTTTATAAAAAAAAGATACCTTGATTTTTTAAAAAGATATAGAAAAGAAAAAAAGATAAATGTGCTCTATATTCTTTCTTGGAATGAAAAATTTTTACTTGCACCGATTGCGAAAAAGCTTGGGATGAAGATTATTTTTGTTGAACATCGTTTACTTGAACGTTTTATAAAATCAAACCCATTTAAAAATTGGTATGTCAAGGGAACGAGAGATGCGACTGTGATTGCGGTCTCGAATGCGGTGAAGCGCGGCTTGCTCGAGCTTGGAGTTGATGATGAGAATATTGAGGTTGTTTACAACGGGGTTGATTTGGAAGAATTCAGGGGTGCACGAAGTGTGTCGAATAAAGACGAACATTCGATTAAAATAGGGACAATCGGCAGATTGAGTGAAGACAAAGGCATTGAATATTTGATTGACGCGGCAGAGATTGTTTTGAAAAAGGATATTAATGTTGAATTTGAAATTGCCGGCGAGGGACCGCTTTATGAAAGCTTGAAAGTGAAAATCGAGAAATTAAAACGTCAGAATAAAATTAGGCTTTTGGGTAGACTTTCTAGAAAAAATGTGATAATCTTTCTAGATTCTCTTGATTTGTTCGTGCTTGCGCCAACGCACGGAGAAGCGTTTGGGATTGTGCTTGCGGAGGCTGGAGCGATGAATCTGCCGAGTGTTGTGACGGATGTCGGAGGAACGCCGGAAGTCGTTTGGGATGGAAAAACCGGATTTGTTGTGCCGGCAAAAGATTCGAGAGCAATTGCGGATGCGTTGATTAGGCTGATACAAAGCAGGGCTTTGCGAATTAAAATGGGCAATGCCGCGAGAGAGCGAATTGAGAAAAAATTTGATTTATCCAAAATGTTAAATAGTATTAAGCGGATAGTCACGGATGATTCATGAATGGCTCACGGATCGCGAATTATCACAAATGTTGAGTGAGAAATTTTCTTTGGCCGTCTGCGGCCATCCATTTAAATCTTTTTTATGACAATAGCGGCAGACATTCGAGCGACAAATGGCAAGAAAACCGGCAAGGGCTGGATGGTTTATAGTTTAGTGGAAGCTATGACAAAGCTTCAGGAAGCTTTAAAACATAAGTTCGTTTTATATACTGATAAAAAAACAGAGTTTGATTTCAAGCTGCCCAATAATTTTTCCGTACATTGTGTGTATTTTCCATCCGTGATTTGGCATTTTATTGTTGCCTTTAAACTTTATTTTACGAAGGAAGTAGACGTGTATCTTTCCCCAACGAGCTTTATTGTGCCGGCGCTTACAAAGAAAAAAAAATGTATTGTAGTTGTGAATGATCTTGTAAGTCTTCTTTTTCCCGAAGGACATAATAAAAGAGCGGTGCTCCTCGAAGGTCTTTTTATGAAGCCCGCTGTCCGCAAGGCTAGGCATATTATTGCGATATCCCAAAGCACCAAGAATGATGTTTATCGTCATCTCAAAATAGCATGGGGCAAAACATATATTGCGCAGATCGCCGCCAATGAAATTTTCAAAGTTGTCAAAGACGAAAGACTCAAGGATAAAATTAAATCAAAATATAAGTTGCCTGATAATTTTTTTCTTTTTGTTGGCACGCTTGAGCCTAGAAAAAATATTGAAAGGCTTGTCGCGGCATTAAAATATGTTCAAAATCGGGGCTGTGGCGTGAAAAAGCTGGTTATAGTCGGCAAAAAAGGATGGGGATATGGAGAGATTTTTCAGGAGGTGAGGCGTTTCGGTCTTGAAAAAGATGTGATTTTCACAGATTATATTTCCGAGAAAGATCTTGTTGTTATATATAATCTTGCCACGACATTCGTTTTTCCGTCTCTATACGAGGGTTTTGGAATTCCGCCGCTTGAGGCGATGAAGTGCGGTTGTCCCGTTGTTGCAAGCAAAGTTGCTTCTGTTCCAGAGGTCGTCGGAGATGCCGCGATTTTAGTTGATCCAAAAATCATTAGAGACATTGCGCGCGGCATGCTTGAATCGATTGAGAGACATGATCTTTTGATCAAGCTTGGATTTGCACAATCCGAAAAATTTTCATGGGAGCATACCGCCGAAAGATTTTTAAATATAATAACCGAATAAATGTTCAAGATATTTGAGTTGCTCAAGTTGCCAGATCAATTCGTTCGTGTCTCTTCGATGCTTCGGACCTTGCCGTGATATTGTTTTGAATATCCAAATTTTTTTGTACAAGCGAAGCGATCATGTGTCTCTTACGTTCCAAGCTTGGTTGTCGACAAGCCGGGCTTTTTGGACAATTTATGCACCTTTAGCATTTTCTCAATATGCCTAAGCTCCCTATGTATCTCTTGGTTTTAATGGTTGCCGCAATGGCTTGCGGAGGTTTTTTGTCCGCTTATTTTTCTTTTCTTGCCGTTCCGATTGTTATCGCGATCGTGATTTTTGCAGGAGCGTGTATTTTTATTTTTGAAAAGCCTTGGATTGGAGTTTTACTCGTTGGATTTTTTCTTCCGTTTGAGCGGATAGGAGGAATTGATCTTATTGGCCAAACCACGATCCGCATTAGCCAAGTTCTGGCGCTCGTTACCATTGTTTCTTTTGTTCTTTTTTCCCTTTTTATAAAAAAAGAGAACAGGATCAATCCAAATCCAATCTTATGGCCATTGCTTGCTTTTATTGCGATATGCGCCATTTCGTTGATTAATGCGGAAAACTTGAGCCGAGCGCTTGCCGTGTTTTTGTTCACATTGTTTGTAATCGTGTTTACACTTGTTATTCCGAAAGTTGTTACGAAAACATCTTATGTTAAAAAAATTGTCATAGTTCTTATGCTTTCGGCTGTTTTGGTTTCGCTTTTCGGACTTTACCAATTTGCTGGAGATGTCGTCGGTCTTCCGGAAACCCTCACCGGTCTTCGTTCTCACTACACGAAAGAAATTTTCGGATTTCCCAGAGTACATTCTACGGAGACGGAACCGCTTTACTTTGCCAACTATCTTCTCATTCCGATTGCCATTGGCGCAATGTTGTTTTTGGAAGGAAAAAGCCACAAAGTTAAAAAGAAGAATGCAAAAAATGGGTTAAAAAACTTCTTTCAGGGCAGCTTTTTTTTAATTGGAACAGTTGTGTTGTGCATTATCGCTCTTGGTCTAACTTTATCTAGAGGCGGATATCTCGGACTTGCCACAACGGCTATTATGATTTTTGTACTTGGCTTTAGAAGAATTTTCAAAGTAAAAAACGTTGCCGTTTTATTTATTCTAATTATTCTAGTTGTTCTGATTATTGTTGGTTTCTTGAATTATTCTGGAAAGTTTTCGGTAGACATTTTTACCGAGCAGGCGACGACTTATAAAGAAGGTGTTGGAGTCACTGAAAGATATGATGCATATAGGGAAGCTTGGAGATTATTCTGGCGGCATCCCATCCTTGGTATTGGTATTGGCAACTTCGGCCCCGAGATTGCGGCGTATCCAAACAAGATGCCTGAAACTGGCTGGAAGATCGTGAACAACGAGCCGCTTGAGCTTCTTGCGGAAACTGGAATTTTTGGGTTTGTCGCGATTCTGGGAATGGTGATCATTCTGATTGTCGCGAGTATAAGGGCTATGAAAGCTTTGAATCGGCAAGAAGCTAAAGATGTTGATTCTGAACGGATTTATCTCAGAGCGGTGTTGTCTGGGTTTCTCGCCGCGTTCGTTGGTATTCTTGTGCAATACCAAACTTTCTCGACATTGTATGTGATGCATGTTTGGTTTGTGATTGGGATGCTTGCGGCCTTGTTGCAGATTTCAACCTCTTTTTATCGGGGCATAGGGCATAGGACACGGGACACGGCTGCTACAAACTATAAATACCGCGTTTCCAATAAAAGCTGTGCCCTGTGACCCGTGCCCTGATTTAACAAAATATGCCTTCGAAACAAAAATTAATCTCAATTTTACTGATAGCTATTGTTATTGTTGGCACGTTCCTCCGTTTCTACGACCTGCCGAGTCTTATGCATTTTGCGGATGACGAAGGAAGAGACGCGTTCATTGCGAGGGACATCGCGAAGGGTAAAGAATTTCCTCTACTTGGTCCCTCTTCCAGCACGGGCGATTTTTCACTTGGTCCAGCTTTTTATTACATGATGGCGTTTACTTTTCTGGTTTCGAATAATTCCGAGGTTGCGCCGGCAGTTATGGTTGCGTCGTTTGGCGTTCTTACAATTATTCTTCTTTATAAAGTCGGCGAGGATATTTTTTCTAGCAAAGCTGGGCTTGCCGCGGCTGCGCTTTACAGTTTTTCATATCTAGCCGTTCTTCATAATCGCTGGTCGTGGAATCCCAATACTCTCCCATTTTTCATCGTGGTGATACTGTTCTGTCTTTATAAAATAAATATTAAAAAAGAATATCGCTGGAAATTTTGGGACAAGGGAGGAAGATGGCTCGTGGTTTTGTTCGTATGCGTTGCTGTGGCAGTACAGCTTCACGCGAGCGCGTTCATACTGATTCCGTCCATAATATTTTTTTGGATTATAAAAAGACCGAATGTTCGTAGTCCTCTTCCGTGGCTTGTCGGAGTGATGCTTTTTTTCGCAATTCTTGGGCCTTTGATCGCTTACGATTTGGCGCACGACTTTGCCAATCTTAGAGGCATGTTGGACGTTGGCAGAGGCGATGGAAACCTGATGAGTTTTCAAAAAATTAGGGTTGCCGCGTCAGAGTCCGTAAAATTTGTCGATGTACTTGTCTTTGCCGGATTGTCGAGGATACTCTCTTTTTTGCTGGTCGTTTTCTCGGGGCTGTACTTAATCCTTAAAATATTTTTTAAAAAAAACAGGGAGAAAACGAAAGATATTTCAATTTTTATGCTTATTTTTGTAATTATTGCTTTTGTATCTTTTTGTCTTTACAAGGGAAAATTCTTCACGCATTATTTTATAGGACTTATGCCTGTTGTATTGTTGATCATCGGATACTCTTTGGATTTTTATAAAAAGAAATTTCGGCTGAATGCTGCATTTTCCATTGCATTAATTATATTTTTGATGTATCTTAATATGAACACAATTATTGTTCGTTTCGGCGGGTTGGTTGATGGGACAGCGGCTGGAGAATTTGGAGTGCCGCTAAAAGATGAGAGGGCTGTCGTGAATTACATTGCCGATCAGGGAGATGACAGCTTTTCATTTGAAAGTGTGTCAAAAGATCGTTACGACAGGGCGTTTCTCTATTTGATGGATTCGCGGGGGCTTGCGCCCGCAGAGGATGCCGATAGGGAGTATCTTGTTTATCGGACTTGCGAAGAAACAGAATTTGTTTCGGACGGAAGCTTTTCTGAAAAACTTCGGTTTGGAACCTTAACACTTTTGAAGTAGAATTTTTTTAAATGTTTTTATCAAATGATGTTTTTGATATTAATACCAATCTGCATCGCGGTGTTTGTACTGGTCGCTCTTTGGCGACTTGATTTTGGCGTGGTGATGATAATAGCTCTTCTGCCAACGTATCTTGTTCGGTTTCACATTGGCTCCGTACCGATTACTCTTCTTGAGGCGCTTGTTATCGCCTTGTTCATAATTTTCTTTTTTCAATACAAAATTTATAGATTTTCTTTTCTCAAAGATGCCGTTGATAAAATACCCTTTAAGATAGCCCTTGGGTTGTTTCTTGCCGCTGCGACGATCTCTGTCTTTGTCTCCCCCGATATAAGGGCGGCGCTTGGAGCATGGAAGGCGTATTTCATAGAGACGCTGGCTTTTTATCTGGTCTTTGTGAATGTTATTGACACGAGGAGCAAAATAAAGAGTGTTGTTTACGGGCTTGGCGTGGTCGCTGTGGTGGTTTCCGCCTATGCGATTTTTCAAAAATTTACAGGATACGGCATTTCAGAGCCATGGAATAGCGCGGAACTTCGCAGGGTGACGGCATTTTATGGTTATCCCGTAGCCGTTGCTTTGTTTCTGACTCCGGTAGCCGGGTTTTTTATAGGCAACCTTTTGTTTTTTAAAGAATCCATATTTAGGATAAACTGGGTATTTTCGCTTTTAGTGCTGGCTCCGTCTGTTCTCGCACTATGTTTCACGTATTCAAGGGGCGCCATAATCGCTCTTCTAGTGGCATTTTTGATGATAGGGCTTTTCTCCAATTATCGCAGATGGGTTATTGTTATAATAATCGGGATGGTCATAATACTTTTTGTTCTCCCAGCCACGTCCCATAGATTCATTTCGGTATTTAACGGTGAAGACAATTCCACAAATGTGAGGCTTGTCATGTGGTTTGGGACTATTAAGCTTTTGAGAAGCAACTTTATTCTGGGTGCGGGACTCGCGGGCTTTCCAGCGGTCTATGATCAATTCCGCGAGGCGAGACACACAGAGCTTCTACTCTATCCTCACAACATAATTCTTAATTTCTGGGTCGAGATTGGAATTTTAGGACTCATGAGCTTCATTTGGCTTTTGTATTCCTTTTTTAAAAAGGCATCGCGGGCTATTTCTGAAAACGGAAACAGGGCTGTCATTTACGGAACGGTGTATGCCATGGCCGTTCTTGTTTTGCACGGACTTATAGATGTTCCATATTTCAAAAACGATCTTGCTATTTTGTTCTGGGTGATCGTTGGGATTATGATAATGTCTTATGAAGAACAGGGAAGGAGAAATCGAAACGAGAGAGCTGTGGCATGACGGGCATTGAAACATCGATTTTTATTGAACACAAAATTTGTACAAGAATGGTTGACTTTTTTGTCCAGATCGGCTATAATGGTTAGGTGACAATAAAAAAGTTACCGATCGAATTTAATAATTAATGCAGAGAAATAGGGTGATTGCGGAATAAAAATGTATACAAATTTAAATGACTATTTCTCTGAGCTGGGACAGTATTTTGGAGCGTTCTTCGTTGTAGATGGAGAAATCTACGATATTACTGACATGGTTGAGATCTAACTTATTCGATCAACTAAATAAGGGTGTCATTTTTGACACTTTTTTTAATGGAAAAATTAGTGAAAAACAAAAGTGCAGTGATAATCTTAATGTTGGCTCTTTTGGTGCCGGTATCTTTGAATTATAGCAGGGACGTGCATGCGGTTGAGTTTAATCAGAATAGAATCATGGAGGATGCTTATTTTGAAGACCATGGCAGCATGAGCCTTTCGGAGATTCAAGATTTTTTGGAAAATCTCAATGATACCATTCTGGACGAGTATAGAACGGAAAATATCGGCGGTGAAAAAAAATTGGCTTCGGAGATAATTTACGATGTATCCCAAGAATTTAAAATAAATCCGGAGTTCTTTCTGGCGCTCGTTGAAAAGGAGCAGGGACTTCTGACGGATCTAAATCCTTCTATCAAAGCACTTGATTGGGCTACTGGATTTGGGGACTATGGGGATAAAAGACGCATGGGTTTTGGGAAACAGATATACTTTGCCGGCAAGGTAATGGCACATGGCGGGGATTATGATAAATACTCTGATTATTACGACTGGTTCAAAGTTGGAAAGGTCTCTGGCACTCTTGACGGATACAAAGTCAATCCGGAAAACAATATTACGAGAAAATGTTATCTTTACAATCCATTAAGGGGTGATAAAAACGCTCGTTTTGGCGCGAACTGGCTTTTATGGCATTTGATCGCCGAAAGATATGCCGAGCAGTTCGCGGCGTACACGGGCGACGATGTTGAAAAAGAGGAAAAGAAGGATGAAAAACATCCTGAAAAGTATTTTTATAGGGATGGCACGGTAGTGCGCCAAGTCGGATTTGATGAGGTGTATTTGATAGATGGGAACAAAAAATTTGAGTTTTCCGGACAGAATGCTCTGGGGTTGAGATATGATTCTTCTGAAATTGTCGAAATTGCCAATGAGGAGCTTGCAAATTTCGAATATGGAGGGAAAATAGGTTTGCCAAATGGGGTTGTCGTGCAACGTAAAAAGGGCGGAGCCGTTTATTTAGTCAATGAGGGGAACCTGAAAGGGGTTTCTTCGTCGAAAGTTTTGGAGGAGCTTGGTTTTTCAAATAAAGACATTATAAAAATAGATGACGCTGAAGCAAATTTTCATAAGATTTCTTCAGAGTCTTTCGAGGAGGAAATAAATGTGAGGCCTAACGATGTTCTCGTTAGGACAGAGGGACAAAATTTGATTTATCTATATAAAGACAAAAAACTTTATCCAATAATGGATAAGAAGATAAAAAATGTGAATTTCGAATATCATCCCGTTGTAGAAATTTCGGAAAAAGAAGCCGACGGGTACAAGATAGTTAAGCCTTTGATTATGAGGGATGGCACTCTTTTGACTCCGACTGAAGGGAAAGATAAAGGCGTCGTCTATATTATTGCGAATGGGAATCTTTGCGCGTTTAGCTCTAAAGAAAAGTTTGACGAAGCTGGATATAGCTTGGAAAATGTCGTGAAAGTTCCCTTGAAGGTTTTTGAGATGCATACGATTGGAGAAAGAATATAGTAGATAAATTACAAATACCAAAATCCAAATTACAAAGCCTGTTTATTTAGTTTTTTTCTTCTAGATTATAAATAGAGTTTTGATATTTGGATTTTGTAATTTGGTATTCAAAAAACAAAACCCTCTAATTTTGGGGGTCTTGTTTTTTATTTGGGAGCGTCGTGTATTGCTATTTAAAGCTCGCCATTTTCCCATGCTCCGCCTACGATTTCTTCTCTTTTTTTTGCAAGCTTGTCGACATCCGGTGCGAGATCTGTGATGATAGATTCAGCGCCTCGATGGCTTTCTCTCACGTCTTCACCGGCTTTTCTCGCTTCCATGACTGCCTCTCGCAGGTTGTTTGGATGATCAATTATACCGCAGGGTCTGAATCTGTCTTTCACGTCGTGTTGTTTCTTTTTGTAAGATTGGAAGAATTTCGATTTTAGAGCTTCTCTGATTGTTGTATCTTTTATATTTTGTACATGAAAATGCGTGAATACGCAAGGCTCGATCGCTCCATTTCCACTTATATGAAGATATCCTTTTCCAGCGGCGATGCATCCATTTGTAAGCAAAGCGTCACCCCAGAAATCCGCCAATATTATAGGCTTATCTGTTTCGCGCAATTCTCTAATTCGCCTTCTAAGGAGATTACGCTGGTCCGCGGTGACCATCATATCTGTGCTTGGTTTTCTGCCGAGGGGCATGTATTGGAAATACCAAGCGATCAATGCTCCTTGTTTTATATAAAAATCTATGAATTCATCGTTTGTAACGAGCTCCGCGTTCTTTTTAGTGACGGTTACAGAAATCGCGAATGGCACTCTTTCTTCTTTCAGATATTTCATTGCACGCAGGACTTTCGAATGAACGCCCGCTCCCCTTCTCGCGTCAGTCTCTTTTTCGTAGCCCTCAACGCTGATGCACGGAGCGGCGTTTCCAAGCCTTTCGAGCTCTTTCGCAACTTCCTTGTCAATAAGCTGTCCGTTTGTGTATATGATAAAGTACATGTTGTTGTACTTTTTGAGAATTTTCAGCAAATCATTTTTTCTAATAAAAGGCTCGCCGCCCGTGATCACCGCGAAGTATTGTCCCATGCTTTTCGCCTCATCGAATATTTTCTCCAGTGTTTCATAGGAAAGATCCCCGCTTTTCTTTTTGTTGTATTCAAAAGCATAACATCCCGTGCATGATATGTTGCATCGCATAGTGGGGCTAACGACCGTCAACGCGGGAGGTGCGAAGCCTTCTTTCGTTTCGAATTCTTGTCGCAGAATTTTACCCTTCATCAAGGAGTTATTTCCGACGTTATTCAAAATCTTATATCTGCAATTGGCGGAAAGGCGTTTGTTAGACAGCAAAAAGACATCACACATCTTTAGTGCAAAGCCTCTCACATATCGCAGCTTTCTTTCGTCCAAGCCTTCCGGATTTTCGTTGTAATGCTTTTCAAGCTTTTTGCGAAGTTTTTTTACGACAATATCGAGCCCGATTCTTGGGACGAATGGCAAGAACATGGCGCCGCTTTTTGCCGCGAGATTTTTTAATTTTGAGCTTACTTTAAGTTGATCTGACTTCATAATGTTTAAGGTTTAAGATGGTTTTTGATAATTGATTAAAAAGGTTGTGTTGATTCGATATTCTTAATTCTCGCTTTGGCAAATTCTATTTTTGCGAAACACCATCGATTTTTTGCTATTCTGCAATCGCTTTCGTTTCCACCATTGCTGAATTGCTGATACACTTTGGAGTAGAAATAGTCTAATTCCTGCGCGGCGTTCATGTTTTCACTGCATTTTTCCACTGTAGCTGTATTATGCAGTATATTCATTTTTTTGTACATTGTCAACCAAATTTTTCAAAAGTTGTTGTATTTTAAGGGTTTTTGCTGAAATAAGACAAGATAAGTCCTATTATTTATTATGGAAAAAGGAGTTATCCACACTCCTTGTCTTCATTGTTCTTTGTAAAATTTTTGCTGGAATTTCAAATTTTCATAAGATTTGAAAAAAGGCATTTACTTGGCTTTCTTTGCTAATGAAAAGTGCTGGGAGGGAGAGTCGAACTCCCATGGGTTTCCCCACATGGTCCTAAACCATGCGCGTATACCAATTTCGCCATCCCAGCGCGTAAAAGCACTAAGTGCCAAGCGTCAAGCACTAAGCTGTCTCAAGAAGAAAGCTTAGTGCTTGGTGCTTAGAGCTTAGTGCTCATTTTACAGCTCTTTTAGGATTTTGTCTTTTTGTCCCTTGAGTTCTTCTTTTAACTTCAAGATTTCATCGATAATAATGTCACCAGTATCTCCTATTTTTTCTTCGTAAAATTTTTGGAGATCTTTTTCTTTTGAAGGTCCTGCGTTTGTGAGTTCGGCGAGTTTTTTTTGGTCTTCCTTGGATAGTTTTTTGATCGATCTTGCGAGAACGCGGTGTTCGATGAGATCCGTCATTTTATCCACCAGCGCCACTTTTTTGTTCAAAGACAAATTGGCAAGTCCGAGATCTTGTAAAATATTTGTTTCCAGATTTTCTTTTATTTGTTTTTGCATGAATTTTTCTAATTTTTTTAAAAGAGTTTTATTTATAAGACAGAGTTGTTATCGCGTCATACAAGTTTCTGGATGATGTCTTTAAAAAGTTTTCTCCCAACCCTTTCTTTATGAGGTCGGCGAGCCTTTTGACATCGGCGCTTGTTCCGGGTCTTTCCGCGAATTTTTGGAAGCTTTCCAGATCTTGGAATAGGTGGTTCTTTATACTTTCAAGATTGATGTTTTTTGTAGTAAGCCAGCTACCCAATTGGTCTGGGAAGAAATTTTGGATATTACCCGATATCTCGACTTTTTCAAAGAGGTTCATTCCCTCCATGGAAAGGTAGTTCACGGTGTTGTAGAAATCAGGGACATCGTTTGGGCTTAGAGTGAATTGGTTTTCATGTATTCCTTCAACATGGAAATTACCAAGGATTTCTCCCAGAGGATTCATATTTACGTCCGTTATTTTGTCGCCTACGGCAGTATCCATAAAAATTCTGAAGCTTGCTCCATTGGTGGTGGTTATTTCCAAGATATTATTGCGCCCTCTTATCTCTGGTATTGAGTAATTTAGTGCCACAGGCTCCACCGCTTCGAATGCTTGGGTTGGATAATCGGCTGCCGCCGCTACCTCGGGCGCGCCGA